>CAZSWI010000151.1:0-9088 GCA_964610635.1 uncultured Acidobacterium sp. | reverse complement strand
CCTTCTTCTTTCTCATGATCATTCTCGGGTCCACCGATGTCCGCGCTCCCAAAGGCTTCGCGCCCATCGCCATCGGACTCGGCCTCACCCTCATTCATCTGGTGGGCATCCCCGTCACCAACACTTCCGTCAACCCCGCTCGCAGCACCAGCCAGGCACTCTTCGTGCACGGATGGGCGCTCTCGCAGTTGTGGCTCTTCTGGGTCGCGCCCATCGCCGGCGGCCTGCTGGCTGGCCTCGTCTATAACCTCCTCTTTGCGGAGACGCCATCTCCCGCTTCGCACGCCGTGCCTGCCAAGCCGGAGTACGAGCCTCTGCCCGGGACTTCGGCCGGCGACTGAGGCCTGGAGGCTCACCGAATCGTCGCTCCTGAGATGCGCCCCGCTGTTCCGCGGGGCCGCCTCATGCTCGACATCCGCGTCGGGTAGCATGGATCATCGCATGCCCGCAATACAGCCTCTGCTGAAACAAATTGCCGAAGAGCGCCGGCCTCTTACCCGTGAAGAGGCACGCGATGCCCTTCGCTCGATCCTCACCGCCGAGCCCGATTCGGCTCTCTCTGCGGAATCCGACGTGAAGATCGCCAGCCTCCTCACCGCCATCGCAATCCGCGGTGAGACGGTCGACGAGCTCACCGGTTTCGCAGAAGCCATGCGCGCGCTTTCCACCCCCATCCCCATTACCGCCAGCGAGCGCGCTGCCCTCGTCGACACCTGCGGAACTGGTGGCGACGGCCTCGGCACATTCAACATCTCTACCGGCGCCGCCCTCCTTGCCGCTGCCGCCGGTGCTAAAGTCGCCAAGCATGGCAATCGTGGCATTTCCTCGAGGTGTGGTTCAGCCGACGTTTTGGAAGCCCTCGGCGTTCCCATCGCCCTCACACCCCAGCAGTCCGCGGATTGCCTGCGCGCCACCGGATTTACTTTCCTCTACGCGCCCGCCCTTCACCCGGCCATGAAGCGTGTGCAGCCCATTCGCCGGGCTCTCGGCTTTCGCACCATCTTCAATCTCGCCGGGCCGCTCGCCAACCCCGCCGGCGCACTCTCGCAGATCATGGGAGTCTATTCGCCCGCAAAGCTCGAAATCGTTGCCGGAGCCATGGCCCAGCTCGGCATTCGCTTTGGCCGTGTGGTTCACGCCCGCAACGGCATCGACGAAATCGCGCTGTCCCCCACGGACACGATTCTGGTCCGCTCTTTGTCTGACCACGACGCCCCCCACCCATTTCCCATCCTCGTCCAACCCGAAGCCGCCGGCTTATCCCCTGCGAACCTCAGCGAGTTACAGGGTGGCAACAGCCCACAAAGCAACGCCGCGATTCTGGAATCCATCCTGAACGGTTCCGAGACCGGCCCCAAACGCGACATTGTCCTTCTCAACGCCGCTGCCGCGCTTGAAGCGATTGGCATCGCCTCGGATCTCAGGGAGGGAGTGAGTTACGCTGCCGAGGCTATTGAATCCGGCGCTGCGCACAGGAGCCTGATTGGCTTGCGTGAGTTCGGCAGAAGCATCGCAGCCATCGCCGATCACTGATCGCGGCTCGATTTTCTGCGGTCGGGATCGGTACTTACCTGCGCCGGAAAACACCGGCCCATGGTGGTTTCATTCCCCACGAGACTCGTTCCGCCTGATCAAGGCCAGATTTCTCAACGCCCCGACCCTCCCTCCGAAGTACCATTGTTGCGCCGCCGAAGCCCGGTGTACGCTGGGCTATCTCCCGAACCTGGCGGGTCTTTCATGCGCGCGGTCAGAACTTTCCTGTGCTGGATATTCGCATTGGGAGCTGTCATCTTTCTTCGGTCCTCGTTCTTTTCATTCCTTGACATTGCTTCCTGGCCCGATGCCCATCTTCCCCAGAGCGTACTGAGTGCCGGGATTCGCGGAGCCCTGCCCCTGCTCGGCGTGATCTATGGCCTGGCCTGCTGGACTTTCTGGACCGGCAAACCGTCAGCCCGCGTCTGGGGTCTCGCGGCAAGTGCCGCGAATGCTCTCCTGGGCTGCTTGTTTCTGTACATGGACCGTCGTTTCCTAACCGCGCCCGCCACCGCGTTTCTCAATCCCGACGCTCTTCTCCTCGGTTTCGGAATCGCTGGGATCGTCGCATTTCGACGCCGTGACGTTACCGCCGCCGAGAAACCCCTGCAGCCACTGCCCGGCGACGGCACAAACGCCATAGTCAATCGCGCGATCTGGATTGCCGGCACCGGTGGATTTCTGGCGGGCATGAGCTGGTGGTGGCGCTGGGCAGGATGGAATGGCCTCCCCTGGAACAGGGGCTCGTTCCTCCGTGACATTGCACTACTCCTGCTCCTTGAGCTCCTCATGGTCGCAATCCATGAGTTTGGCCATGTAGCCGTTGGCACGGCCCTCGGCATGAAGCTGAGAGCCTTCATTGTCGGTCCATTTCATTGGCGAGTGCGCGAAGGCAAATGGGAGTTCCGCTGCATCCTCTCAGGGTTCCTCGCTGTCGGTGGCGCAACCGCGGTTGCTCCCACTGACCCGCATCGTCCGCTCTGGCGCGACATTTGCATGGTTGCCGCAGGCCCTGTGACGAGCCTGGCTGCCGGCCTCCTTGCCGGTTGGCTCACACTCCTTGCGCCCCGCGCCCCGTGGCAGCAGGACTGGCTTCTCCTCGCCGTTTTCTCAACCCTTTCCCTCATGACGGGCGCGATCAATCTCGTCCCCTTTCGAACCAGGTCCTTTTACTCCGACGGCGCTCGCATCTACCAGCTTCTCTCCGCCGGCCCATGGGCCGATCTCCACCGCGCATTCTCAGCCGCGGCTGCCACCACCTTCACCCCGCTTCGCCCGCGGGATTTCGACATCGAAGCGATCCAGAGAGCTGTCTCCTCGATATCGGTGGGACATCAGGCGCTCCACCTGCGCCTGCTTGCAGCTTCGTATTATCTCGATCAGGGCCGCAATTCCGACGCGAGCAAGGCGCTCGCCCAGGCCGAGACGGTCTACCAGGAATCGGCCTCCGACATATCCGCCGAGTTATGCTCTCCGTTTGTCTTCGGCAAGGCTTACCTCGAGCGCGACGCCGCGGGTACTCGCCTGTGGTGGGAGCGCCTCGAGGCCAGGAAACCCATCCGCCTTACTGCGGACTATTGGATCGCCCGCAGCGCCTTCCTCTGGAGCGAACATCGCCTCCACGAAGCCCGCGAAGCCTGGGAAAAAGGCAACGCTCTGGTCCAGCAGCTGCCCCATGCTGGAGCCTATGAATCCGACCGCGAGCACTTCGCGCTCCTGCAAAAAGAACTCGGGACCACCGGCGCTGTCAGTTAACCGACAGTTGCCACATTGGTTCTGCCGCCGACTGCCCGCTTTCAAGCTCCTTTTGCCTGATGCCTACAGGCACTCCTCCAGCGAAGTCTCCCCACCCCGAGAGCCCAGCCCGTCGATCATTGCTGCAACCGCCACATCCCTCGCCTTCGTGGCCGGATGCAGCAAAATTTCATTCTCGCTGTTTCTCCACCCAGCCAGCACCCGATGCCACGGCACGCGAGCCGCCATCAGCGCGACCCCAAAAATCGTCTGCAGAAACTCCGGGGTTCCGTTCTTCCACAGGCGGCTCATCGGCGCCATCGCTCCCGAGCCGTCCGGGTGGAACGTCCGCTCGTCCCAGCGCCGCCGCCCCTCCGGGTAGCTCGGATACTCCGCGATCACATGCGTGAAGTTCTGGTAGAAGCGCCAGCCCAGAGGCACGGAATATTGCGGCATCATCAGAACCGTGCTCTCCCTCCCGATGCGAATCTCGTCCACAAATTCCGAAAAATTCGCAGCGTTGCTCAAGTTGAGCCAAGCATTCGGCTCGCTCCCATGCCGGTCGCCGCCCGAGATAATCACCTGATCCCACTCGATTGCCAGCTGGATCGCCGCGCGGTTCTCCCGATGATCGCGCATGCCGTTGAGTTCGAAGGCATGCAGATAGCGGTTCGCTGTCTCAAGAAATCGGGTCAGCTCAAACTCAAACCGCTCTTCGGCGATGCCCACGAAGTTCCAAAGCGGGTGATTGAAAACCAGCAGCACTTCCGGAATCCTGCAGAACTCCTCCAACAAATCAAGGATCTGCACCTCGTCTGCGTTTGCGGTCGCATGATGCATCGCAGCCATGAACGATGGTGCAAGCTCCAGGGGCAGATTGTGCACGCCGATGTGAAAAACCGCGCGCCCAAACGGGACCGTCCATTCTGTTGAAATCGGTGTGTCTCGAAATGAATCATTGGCGCGCAGCAGAGTGCACGCATCGATGCTGTTGTGATCCGTCAGCGATACCATGGCCCGCAGGCCGAGCTCTTCAACCTGGCGCGCCTCCAGCTCGTGCGCCAGCCGTTCGGTCAGCGGAGGCGTCCAGTAAGCGCGATCGAAATCGAGCGTGACGCCAGTAACGCGCCGGCACTGTTCTTTGTTGAAGTCCATCCACCGTCGGGTGAGACGATGTCGCTCAAGAAATTTCCCGATAAACCCCAGGCTCTCCTGAGAATGCCGGGTATGTCCGTGCAGGGATACGCCGCTTCGATAAGGAACAACACAATCCTTGTTCCCGGAGAGCAACAAAACCTGGTTGTGCACTCGACCTCCACAGTCCCATGACAATCCGTTGAGATCCGGGCTTGTTTCTCTGATTCCCTCAACACGGTTCGCGCCCAGGCTCGGGAACGCACCGCGAAAAGATACTGTAGTCACAAGGCAAAGTTGAAACTGATCCCGCGTGTGGACCGTGCCTTTACGCTACCGTACCTTCGTGCATTTTGGAACAGCTTCGCGGAACTTTTCGATTGACGCGACATGAATTCAACCGGCATCATAAAGTATCTTGTCCTTTGGATTTCCTGCCCCTGGTCTTCGTGCCCCAGCATTCACTCTGAGCCTTCTTGCTGCTGCAGCCGTGGCATCGCTCGCCTTCACCGCAAACGCCCAAAATGTTGTAGCGGCGGTTACTAATTTCGCTGATGCCAGTGGAGTCCCGGCCGCCACCGATGCGACGACACATCTCTCCGTTGAGGAGATTGTGCAGAAGCTCGCTGAGGGAGAGAAAAAGCGCGCGGAGGATCTGAAAGGCTACACCGAGCAGCGCCGCTACTCGGTATCTTACCAGGGATTTCCCGCCAATCTGACCGCGACCATCGTGGTCGAAACCACCTACGACGCCCCGGCCAGCAAACAGTTCCGCATCCTCTCTCAGACCGGATCGAAGATGCTCGCCGACCATGTGCTGAAGAAGCTGATGGAGGCCGAGCAGCAGGCAGCGGCCGATCCGAGCCAGGCCGCGCCAACCACCGCGAACTATACGTTCACGCTCGTGGATCAGGAATCCGTCGAAGGCAGGCCCTGTTACGTACTCCATGTCGAGCCGAAGACCAATTCTCGGCTGCTCTATCGCGGCACGGTATGGGTGGACGCAGATGACTACGCCATCGCAAAAATCGAAGCAGAGCCGGCGCGCAATCCCTCCATCTGGATCAGAAAAACGCGAATCCACCATGTCAACGCAAGGACCGGCGAATTCTGGCTCCCCGAGCGCAATCAGAGCGAGACAGACGTCCGATTAGGCGGCCGAGCCACCCTCACCATCGACTACGGCGCTTATAAAACCAGAGCCGAAGCCCAGTAGTCATGTCCTCGCCATCACTGCTTCCGGATCCCAGCTCATCCCGAAGGTACTGTCTTAATCATTTTGAAAACGCGCTAGTCCGTAGACTCCGTCTTTGGCACTTTCTTTTTTTCCAAACTCTTTAGGCTGGCAAAGCTCGCAGAATAATTCTGGCATTAAGCCCCTGAGTGCTCCTTCGAAAGCGCTTTCATAGAACCGTCAGGGAAGCAACCGGCGCAAGGTCCCGAGCACCATTCTCCGCGGCAGCCCAGGCCGCTTCTTCGGCCCAACCGTCTCCTTCTTCGGCCGCGGATCTTCGATGGCCTGCGCATAATAACGCTGCAGCTGCTTCGTAGACCCTTGCCAGCTGTGCCGCTCCACATCCTCTCTGGCACGTCTGCGAATCAGCGTCCGCTCCTCAGGATTCGCAAGCGCCCTCCGTACGGTCGTCACCAGGCCGTCTCTGTCATCGGGCTCGAAAAGAAATCCGGTCACCCCGTTTTCCACGGCATCAGGAATCCCGCCGGCGCGGCACGCCACAACCGGGCACCCCGCCGCCATCGCCTCCAGCACCACCAGTCCCAGTGTCTCCGTCTTCGACGCCGTGACGAACAAATCGGCCGACGCATAAGCAGCCGCCAGCTCGTCTCCGTGCAGATATCCCGCAAAATACGTTGCGGTCCCGCGAAAATGCCGCTCAAGCTCCCGCCGCAGCGGACCATCCCCAACGATAGCCAGCCTCACATCGGGCACCGCCCTGAGCACTTCCCGCAATCTGCCGATGTCTTTTTCCGCCGAAAGGCGCCCCACATACAGCAACAACGGTCGCTCGGGCACACTCCCGCTCAGTCTGGCTCGCATCTCCGCCGAGCTTTTTGAAGGATTGAATCGCTGCGCGTCGACCGCTCGCTCCCACAGCGCTAACCGGTCGATCCCGTGGGTCCGCAACTCCTCCATCATCGCGGTCGAAGTGCACAGATTCAGATCCGCCCGCTGATGCCGCTGCTGCATCAGCTTCCACGTCGACCCCTCGAAGAATCCCAGCTTGTAATAGTGCAGATAGGCAGGAAGATTGGTATGGTACGAGATCACAATGGGAACGTGCAGCACCTTCCCGTAATAAATTCCCCCTACTCCGAGCAGCGCGGGCTCAAACAAGTGAAATACATCGGGACGAAACGCCTCAAGGCGCTTCCGCATCGAAGCGCGCGGCGCCGCCACTCGCAGTTCCGGATAAAAGGGAAACGGCAGGGAGGGCAAGCTCACCACTTCCGCTCCGAACAGCTCCGCCGGACCCCCGCTCGGCGCGAAAATCAGAACTTCGTCGCCGCGCTCCCGGAGCGCTTCCACCGTTTTGGTCACCATGGTGACGATCCCATCGATTTTCGGCAGAAACGTCTCCGTCACGATGGCAATCTTCATTCGCAGGCGTTCCTCGTCAGAACGCCTAGGATATCTGCACTTACCCCGTTTCCGACACAGGAATTTTCACCCGCCTCGCGAAATAATCGCCAGGGTCACACCTGCATCGATTGCACGGTGATTAAATAGCGCACGGTGAATTGCGTCTATCCGAGCAACCGATTGCGCCCACCGGCTATTCGCCCCCGGCTCCCAGCTGCTTCTCTCACGCCGGCATCTTTTCCGTTGAAGGGAACTGATGCTGCTGCCGCCCCACGTCTCCGTCATACTTCACCGTCGTCTTGAACAGTTCGTAGCGCCCGTCCGCCGACCACTGCCGCACCCGATCCTCGAGCGCGCGCCGCTCAGCCTCGCTCATTGGCTTAAAATCCGCCGCGATCGCCAGATTCTGCTCCAACACTTCCGTCGAATCCATTCCGCTGATCGTCGTCGCCACCGGGAGGCTCATTGCGTAGCGCAACCCCTCCTCCGCCGTGATCGCTCCGTGCGTCACCATCTCGCCGCTCCCGCCCAGGCTCTTCATCCCCAGCACCGCGATGCCACGCCGATTCGCCTCCGGCAGCACATGCTCCTGGAAACTTCGAAACCGCGCGTCAAAGGCATTCAGCGGCATCTGCACCGTGTCGAAGGCGAAGCCGTGACTCAGCATTTTCAGGTGAATGTCAGGGTGCTTGTGCCCCGTGAATCCCACCCACCGCACCTTGCCCTGCTGCTTCGCGGCCGCCAGGGCCTCAATCGCGCCGTCGGGCCGAAAAATCAGATCGGGATCGTTGTAGTACACCACCTCGTGAATCTGCCACACATCGAGATGATCCGTCCCGAGCCGGCGCAGCGACTGCTCCAGCTGCTGCATCGCCACACTCTTGTCGCGCCCGTGGGTACAGACCTTCGTCATCAGGATCACCTGATGGCGCTTGCCCTTCAACGCCGTGCCCAGCCGCTCCTCGGCCAGGCCATCCTTATATTCCCAGGCGTTGTCGAAAAAGTTGATGCCGGAGTCGATCGCGCGCCCCACCATTGCGTTCGCTTCCTGCTGGTCCTTTGTCGCGCCGAGATGAAACCCCCCGACGCCGATGATCGAAACCTGTTCTCCCGTTTTCCCGAAGGGCCGTCGTGGCACCGTATACGAAGGCATGGATTCTCCTGTGCTCTGTGCTGCCAGGTTCGATTCGCGTCGTGCCATCGCCCCAACCCCACTCAGGGCGGCCGACCGCAAAAACGTTCTACGCGATACTTCGAAGGCCCCACCGGTCATGCCGACACCGCCGGCCACGGATGCCCTTCGTTCTCCGTCGCCTTGAGCATCTCTTTCACTTCCACCGATTGATCGTCGATCGGAAAATTGTGGGCCAGCCGCGCCTCCGGATTATCGAACTTCAGCGACGTCTTGTACGGCTCGAATCGCCCATCCCCCGCCGGCTGCCTGACCTGATCCCGAATCGCCTGCATCTCCGCGTCGCTGAGCGGCGTGAATCCCTGCGCGATTTTCAGATTCTGCCGGAGAACATCCATCGTCTCCATCCCGGTGATTGTCGTCGTCACCGGCAGGCTCATCGCATAGCGCAAGGCCTGCTCGGCGGTGACCGCGCCCTTCTTCACCATGTCTCCGTTGCCGCCGATCGGCTTCATCCCCAGCGCCGCCACGCCGCGCTTGTTCAGCTCCGGCAAAACCTGCTGCTCGAAGCTGAGAAAGTGCGAGTCAAACGGATTCAGCGGCATCTGCACCGAGTCCCAGGGAAACCCCACGTTCAGCATCGCCAGGTGAATCTCCGGGCGCTTGTGCCCCGTGAACCCCACGAATCGCACCTTCCCCTGTTCCTGCGCTTTGCGCAATGCCTCGGCCGCGCCACCCGGCCGAATAAAAAGCTCCGGATCGTTCTCGAACACGACGCCGTGAATCTGCCACAGATCCAGGTGATCCGTCTGCAGCCGCGTCAACGACTGCTCCAGCATCTGCATCGCGAGCGAGCCATCGCGCCCATGGGTGCAGACCTTCGTCATCAGAAAGACTTTGTCGCGCTTGCCCTTCAGCGCCGCGCCCATCCACGCTTCGGTCTTGCCGCGGTGATA
>CAZSWI010000150.1:0-9089 GCA_964610635.1 uncultured Acidobacterium sp. | reverse complement strand
CCCATCGTCGGCACCGTCTTCAGCACCCACTCCACCACCGAGTCCGAGGGATTCAGCATTGCGAACTTCGACTTCGCCTCGCTCCCCCCACCCTTCGCCGCCACCGTCACCTCCACCTCGCCGCCCCGCACCATCTCCACGCTCACCACCGCCGGAGTATTGTCCTTCGTGTTCTTCCTGGCCCCCGCCGGATCCGTCAAAATCGAGGCCCGCAGCGTGTTATCCGGATTCAAGTAAGCCCGCCGCACGCCCGCATCCGCCATCTCCTGCACGGTCATCGTCGCGTCCCAGCGCACATCCATGCCGATCTTCAAAAATACCGTCACGATTCCCGTGTCCTGGCAAATCGGCCGATGCCCCTCCGCGCACATCCGCGAATTGATAAGGATCTGCGCCATCGCATCCTTCGCTGCCGCCGACTCCTCGCGCTCATACGCCCGCCCCAGGCTCGTGATGTAATCCACCGGATGGTAGTAGCTGATGTATTGCAGCGCATCCGCCACGCTCTGAATGAAATCTTCCTGTTTGATCGTCGCCATCGAATGTCCCTGAAGTCAGGTTAATTGACCGGACCACTCATCGTCGCCCGTTGGAATCGCCGGCCCGCGCAACTCCCCTCACAAGTGACCACCGCGCTAACTATTCGGCTTCGTGCGACAACCCATAAGCGCTCCCAGCTCCTGACTCCCGGCTACCGGCTGCTCGGTATTACTTTTGCTAAAATGTAAGGGCGAAGGAGGCCCTCATGGAATCCGCGGTCACCAGCAAAGGTCAGGTCACCATTCCCAAGGAAGCCCGCGATCACCTCGGCCTCAAACCCGGCGATCGCGTCAAATTCTTCATCCAGCCCGACGGCCACGTCGTCATGCTGCCGAAGCTTCCGATAACGGCGCTCAAGGGAATCGTTCCCAAACGCAAGGGCCGCGCTCCGTCACTCGAAGAAATGGATGCCGCGATCGCCGCGGGTGCGGTGGCCAGGTTCATGCGTGGAACTCGCCGGTGATCGGAATCGACACCAACATCCTGCTTCGCTATCTGGCACAGGATGACCCCGTTCAATCGCCGCAGGCCACGAAGATCATGAGCCAGCTCTTCACCGAAGATTGCGCCGGTTTTATAAGCCTTGTCACGATCGCCGAAACCGAGTGGGTCCTGCGCAGCATCTACCGCTTGCCCGACAACGCAATCGCAGCGGTCCTCGAACAAATTCTTCTCACGGAAACCCTCTCCGTTCAGAACGAACGCGAAGTCTTCACCGCGATGGTCGCCCTGAGAACCGGCGAAGCATCCTTCGACGACGCCCTCATCGGCGCCCTCGGGGCCTGGGCCGGCTGTTCCACCACCCTCACCTTCGACCGCAAAGCCGCCCGCCTCAGGGAATTCCAACTGGCCTGACAGTGCCCCGATCTCCCTCCGCGTACAGCCGTCAGCCTGGCCTCCTACTTCGGCGTAATATTGCTGACCGGCAAATCCCAATGCGCCAGCAGTATCTCGAAACGCCGCTGCTCCCGCGCGCGATACGTGTCCTGATCCGGCCATAGCTCCTTAATCAGCGCCTCCTCGTCCGGGTTCGCCGTTGTCGCGACCGTCGAATTCCTGAAAACAATCGTCACGCGATAGTCCCAGCGCGCATCTTCGGTCATATGGTTAGCCGGCGTCTCGATCTTCACGGATAGCATGCGCCCCGTCTTCTCGATCCGCTCGAGCAGCGGATAGTGGTATTTCAGGAAGAGATCGAGAAACTCCTGCTGATGCCCCCATTGCGTCTTGTAGTAATACTCGATCGTGTAAGGCTGGTCGGGTAAACCCTGCGGCGGCGCTCCCTGGGCGACGATTGGCAACGCGAACGCAAAGAGCAGAAATGCGGGAAAAAGCTTTCTCATAGACCTCCCTCGACGGCTTTGTGGCATGACTGCAGGCTGCCCTCGTTCATTCGAATACCGGGACCCCCGGCCCGCCCGCGACCCGGTTCCCCATTCATCGTCTAATCTATACGAATGGGGGATGCCTTCCGAGAGCCTGAACAGTTCGACGTCCTCGTCATCGGCGCCGGCCCCACCGGCATGGCCTGCGCCATCGAAGCTCAGCGCGCTGGCTTCCGCTCAGTCCTCGTCGATAAGGGCTGCCTCTGCAATTCGCTCTTCCACTATCCCTCGCACATGACCTTCTTCACCACCTCGGAGCTGCTCGAGATCGGCGACATTCCCTTCCCCAGTCCCAACGCCAAGCCCACACGCAACGAGGCCCTCGAGTACTACCGCAAGGTCGCCATGCACTACCAGCTCGACATCCGCGCCTACGAGCGCGTCGAATCCGTCACTGGCGAAGATCTGAACTTTGAGGTCTCCACGCGCGATCAGTTCGGCCGCGAACATCGCTACAGCTCGCGCAAGGTAGTCGTCGCCACCGGCTACTACGATCTGCCCAACCTCATGAACATCCCCGGCGAGGAACTGCCTAAGGTGATGCACTACTACGTCGACCCGCATCCCTTCTACGGTCTCGATGTCGTCGTCATCGGCGGGAAGAACTCCGCCGCCATCGCCGCCCTTGAACTCTGGCGTCACGGCGCGCGCGTCACGGTGGTCTATCGCGGCTCCGCCATGCAGCCCCACATCAAGTACTGGATCCTCCCCGACATCGAAAACCGCATCAAAAATGGCCAGATCACCGCGTATTTCAACACCACCGTCGCCCGCATCGCTCCCGACTCCATAACCATCGAGACGCCGCACGGCCCGCGCGTTCTGGCGAATGACTACGTCTTCGCAATGACCGGCTACCTTCCCGACTTCAATTTTCTTGAGTCCCTTGGCGTGCGCATCGAGGGCGAATATCGCTGTCCCGCCTGCGATCCCCGTAGCCTCGAAAGCAATGTCCCGGGCATCTACCTCGCCGGCGTCATCGTCGCCGGCGATCGCACCAACGAAATTTTCATCGAGAACGGCCGATTCCATGGCCGTCAGATTGCCGAAGACCTGAAGCAGAAGCTGCAAGCCCCAGCCAGTGCGCTGGCCGAAGTTTAGGCGTACAAAGTACGTAACTCGGCCTTTTTCGCCTCGTTTTCGGTTCTCTTATAGCTGGCGTTGGGCTCCATCTTTCGCTGATAGTTTTTCCGTAAAGGCTTTTTCTAATCGCTTTTCGCTTATCTTTTTTGCTGACCGTTTTTAGCTAACAGTTTCTCGCTCTCTTTTCCGCTCGTTTCTTCCTATGTCGATGCTGAGACCACGAACGATTCGCGGCCAGTTCATGGCCGCTCTTATCCTCTTCGAGATCTTCGTCGTGGGCATCTTCACGTTCCTGCTCGTCCGCCACCAGCAGAGCGACCTCAGCCAGCGCATGCACCGCCGCCTCGAAAATCAGTCGTCCCAGGCAACTGCCCTCGCCGGCTTCGCCCTTTCCGATCCCCATCCCGATTCGCTGGCCCGCGTCATCGAAGACATCGCCAAATCTCCCAGCGTCAGTGCCGCCCAGATTACAGACCTCGAAGGCCGCACTCTGGCCAGCACCGATCCCAACACCATCGGCAAGCTCACCCTCTCCCTCCGCGAAAAAGCCTGCCTCCGCAACCCCGATCGTCCCGCCGCGTTCCAGTCCCCGGCGAATCGTCAGTGGGAAGTGGTCGCCCCGATCTACCAGGCCAACCGCCTCTACGCGCTCGTCTGGATCTATCCCAACGATCGTCAGGACCGTCAGGACTTTCTCGATCTCCTCAGGATCACCGGCTTATGGGCCGCCTTTGTCCTCGTCGGCTGCACCATCATTGCCGCCGTCCTCGCCGAATCCATTACCCACCAGCTCGCCACGCTCACCCGCGCCACCCGCGCGCTCATCCTCAATCCCGAAGACACCTCCGACTTCCCCCTCCCCGTCAAGTCCACCACCGAAGCCGCCGAGCTCACCATCGCCTTCAACCGCATGGTCGCCGCCGCCCAGGATCAGCGCGCAGGCCTCAACGAAACCCTCGCCCTCCTTGACTCCATGCTCGCCAACGCCCCCATCGGCTTCGCCTTCTTCGATCGCAAATACCGTTTCGTCCGCGTCAATCAGTTCCTCGCGGACATGAACGGCTACTCCTTCGCCCTCCACCTCGGCCGCAGCATCGCCGGCATTCTTCCGCCCAACGCGGCAGCCAAACTTGAACACACTATCGAGGCCGTCTTCCAGTCCGGCGCCCCCGTCCGCAACCTCGAACTCGCCTGGGAACACGACGGCCGTCCCCGCAGCTGGCTCGCCCACCTCTATCCCGTCCGTACCGAAACCGAGCCCACACGCTGGGTCGGCGCCATTCTCGTCGATACCACCGAGCAGAAACGCGGCGAAGAAACCCTCCGCCGCACCGAGAAACTCGCCGCTACCGGCCGCCTCGCCGCCTCTATCGCGCACGAAATCAATAACCCCCTCGAAGCCGTTACGAACCTCCTCTACCTCATCCGCCAGGAGCACCTCAGTCCCGAAACCGCCCGCTTCGCCGATCTCGCCCAGCAGGAAGTCACCCGCGTCTCCGAAATCACCCAGCAGACCCTGCGCTTCTACCGCCAGTCCACCCTTCCGGCCATCGCCAATGTCAACGAACTCCTCGACTCTGTCATCACCCTCCACCTCGGCCGCGTCCAGACCCTCCAGGTCGATCTCCGCCGCGACTATCACGGCGATCTCCCCCTTTTCTGCTTTGCAGGCGAACTCCGCCAGCTCTTCGCCAACCTCATCGGTAATGCCCTCGACGCCATGACCCCCGAGGGCGGCCGCCTCCTCATCCGCACCCATTCCTCCCACCAAAACGGAGTCTTGGGCGTCCGCGTCTCCGTCGCCGATACCGGCTGCGGCATCTCCCAGGAAGCCCGCCGCCATATCTTCGAGCCCTTCTTCACCACCAAGGAAGCTACCGGCACAGGCCTCGGCCTCTGGGTCAGTGAACAAATCGTCCGCAAGCACAATGGCTCGTTCCGCGTCCGCAGCCGCACCCACGGCCCCGCAACAGGAACCGTCTTCAGCATCTTCTTCCCCGCCACCGGCCTCGAAGCCGAAGTCATCCCCGCCGAATCCGACCGCGAAGCCGTCTCAAGCTGAAAGCTTCAACTGAACGAAGAGAAGCACCTCGCGTTTGCCTTTCGCCACGCCACCATCCGAACGCTGAGCGTTGAACTCCTGCCTCTGCTATCCTCCCCTTTCCAGCGAAATATCCGAAATACCCGCCACTACTTTCCGGAGGAACCACCAGCAATGCTCCACCGCGCAAGCCGCATCGCCGCCATCCTGCTCCTCGCTACCGGGTCCCTCTTCGCGGCCGACAAAAAGAAGCCCAGTGCTGCAACCCCGGCAGCCACCACCACCGCGCAAGACCCCGACCACGGCCCCTGGTCTGAACCCCAGCCCTCCGTCGAGAACCTTGACCTCACCATGTACGCCCGCATCCGCGAAGAAGGCCTCCTCCACTCCCATGTCATGGAGTACGGCTCCGCCCTCGCCGACGACATCGGCCCCCGCCTCACCGGCTCCCCCAACCTCGCCAAAGCCAATGCATGGACCCGTGACCAGCTCACCGCCATGGGCTGCGTCAACGCTCACCTCGACGACTGGGGTGAATTCGGCATGGGCTGGCAGCAGCTCAATACCTGGGTCCGCATGGCCGCGCCAGATACCGCCGTCTTCATCGCCCAGGCCACTCCCTGGTCGCCCCCCACCAACGGCCCCGTCACCGGCGACGCCATCTACGTCAACATCCAGGCTGACTCCGACTTCGATCAGTACAAAGGCAAGCTCGCCGGCAAAATTGTTCTCCTCGGGGAAATGCGACCCGTTCCCCCCGTCGATCAGCCCCTCTTCAAACGCTACACCGACCAGCAGCTCGCCGACCTCGCCAACTACAACATCAGCGACGCCGACGGCCTGACCCCCGCCATGCGCGACCGCCTCCGCACCTATGGCCAGCGCATGCGTCTGGCCGACAAGCTCGTCCAGTTCCTTGCCGACGAAAAAGCTGCCGGCGTCATCCGCCCCTCTCGTGACGCCAGCGACGGCGGCGGCTCCGGCGGCACAATCTTCGACGACAACGGCGCAGCCATGGGGCGCACCCCCTACATCCGCGGCCACGAAATGAAAGTTCCCACCGTTGTCATGAACATCGAAAGCTACGGCCGCGTCTATCGCCTCCTCCAGGCCCGCGTGCCCGTATCGATAGAGATGAACGTCGACGCCAAATTCACCGGCGACCATGAACACGGCTACGACACCATCGCCGAAATCCCCGGCGCCGACCCCGCCCTCAAAGATCAAATCGTCATGGTCGGCGGCCATCTCGACAGCTGGATCGCCGGCACCGGCGCCACGGACAACGGCGCAGGCACCATCGTCGCCATGGAGGTCATGCGCATCCTCACTACTCTCCACGTCCAGCCCCGCCGCACCATCCGCATCGCGCTGTGGACCGGCGAAGAAGAAGGCCTCTTCGGCTCACGCGGCTACGCTAAAGAACACTTCGGCTCCGCGCCCATCTCCAACGCGCCCGACCAGGCCGCCATGCCCGAATTCATGCGCCGCGCCTCCGGCCCTCTCGAACTCAAGCCCGAGCAGCGCCAGATCTCCGGCTACTTCAACCTCGATAATGGATCGGGCAAAATCCGCGGCGTCTACCTCCAGGAGAACGGCCTCGTCGCCCCCATCTTCGCCCAATGGATCGCGCCGCTGAAAGACCTGGGCGTCACGACGCTAACCCTCCGCAATACCGGCGGCACCGACCACCTCTCTTTCGACGCGGTCGGAATCCCCGGCTTCCAGTTCATCCAGGATGAACTCGACTACGAAACCCGCACCCACCACTCCAACATGGACGTCTACGAAGAACTCCGCCCCGCCGACCTGAAACAAGCCGCGACAGTCGAAGCGATTTTCGTCTACAACGCAGCCATGCGCGACCAGATGCTGCCCAGAAAGCCGCTGCCCCATCCCGAACTAAGAGACCAACAAACAGCCCCTGTAAAAAACCTCTTTCCAGGAGCAGTCGACGAGCAGATACCGCCGAAGCAATAACCACGCTCCTCAACACCGATGGCTTATCCAGGAAGCGCCAATGCAATGGAGAAGGACATGAATATAAGTCCGCGCGCCGGGATGCCCGCACAACCGTCCGATCTCGTCGACGTTCCGACGCTCATCGACGCCTATTACAACGAACGTCCTGATTCCAGTGTCCCCAGCGAACGCGTCGCCTTTGGCACCTCCGGGCATCGCGGCTCATCGTTCGAACGGTCTTTCAACGAGTGGCATATCCTGGCAATCACACAGGCCATTTGTCTGTACCGCCGAATGCAGGGAATTGACGGGCCGTTGTTCCTTGGCATTGACACGCACGCGCTCTCTGGCCCCGCTGAAAAGAGTGCCCTCCAGGTCCTGGCGGCCAATGGGGTTGTCGTCATGCGGGCAGAGAAGGATGAGTTCACACCCACGCCCGTAATCTCTCACGCGATTCTTACCTGGAATCGTGGGCGCACAAGCGGACTCAGTGACGGTATTGTGGTCACGCCGTCGCATAATCCTCCAAATGAAGGCGGCTTCAAGTACAACCCCCCTAACGGAGGCCCGGCCGAGACGAACGTTACCGCCTGGATCGAGGCAAAGGCCAATGAATTGCTGGCCGCCAACCTTGAGGGCGTTCGGACTCTGACGTGCGAAGCGGCTCTCTCATCTCCCACAACTCACAGGCATGACTACCTCACTGCCTATGTCGAAGACCTGCACAACGTCATCGATATGGAACTCATTCGCAGCTCGGGAATATCTTTAGGGGTCGATCCGCTTGGCGGCGCCGGCGTGCATTATTGGGAGCCGATCGCGGAACGCTATGGTTTGAACCTGAAGGTTGTGAACAAAGTTGTTGATCCCACTTTTCGGTTCATGACGCTCGATTGGGACGGGAAGATTCGCATGGATCCGTCCTCGCCTTATGCGATGCAGAGCCTGATTGGCCTGAAGGATCGATTCGATGTTGCCTTCGCCTGCGACACAGATCACGATCGCCATGGGATCGTCGCCAGGAGTACAGGGTTGCTTCCTCCCAACCATTACCTGTCGGTCGCTATCTTTTACCTTTTCCAACACCGTTCGAAATGGGGCCAGGCAGCGGCAGTCGGAAAGACCGTGGTGAGCAGCAGCATGATCGATCGCGTCACCGCGAAGATCGGCCGCAGGCTCTACGAGGTGCCGGTCGGGTTCAAGTGGTTCGCCGATGGACTGTTTGATGGCTCGCTGGGTTTTGGCGGCGAAGAGAGCGCCGGCGCATCCTTCGTGCGCCTGGACGGCAATGTATGGACAACGGACAAAGACGGAATCGTACCGGCGTTGCTTGCGGCAGAGATGACTGCGCGCACGGGCCGCGACCCGGGCGAACTCTACCACGACCTTACTCAAGAGTTCGGTGAGCCCGCTTATGATCGTGTGGAGGCTCCGGCGACGCCGGAGCAAAAGGCAGTTCTGGCAAAGCTCTCGCCGGAGCAAGTCCACTCCAAAGAGATGGCCGGGGACAAGATTCAGACTATTCTCACGCTCGCTCCAGGCAACGGCGCTCCCATCGGAGGACTAAAGGTGATAAGCGAAAGCGCCTGGTTCGCGGCCCGCCCCTCGGGCACCGAGGATATCTACAAAGTTTATGCAGAAAGCTTCAAGGGACCCGATCATCTGCGGCGCATCCTCGAGGAAGCACAGGCGATCGTTGGCGATGCATTGGCGGCGACGCAGGGGGTACACCCGTGAGCTCGGGCCTGGGTCAGTCATCCGCGCTATAGCGCTCTGCGCACAGACAGCGAGGGCGTCGATTCGCTTGCGGAGCTCGTTCTTAATCTGCGTCCGCCGTGGAGCCATGCTCCGGGATACCCGTATCCACGGCGAAGACAAAGCCTCGCACAGGGAAATCCTTTGCGCCCGGTATTTCATCTAGGGGCAGGCGCGGTTCAACGCTTCTGGTACGGGTGGAAGATGTAGTCCTTCGCCTTGACCGGAGTATGGCATGCGTATCCGCAGTCTGAAAAGCTTTTCGGATCGGCCGCGAACTTGTTCGATGGGGCATCGTAGTTGAACACCGCGTATCCCCACCC
>CAZSWI010000149.1:1687-9095 GCA_964610635.1 uncultured Acidobacterium sp. | reverse complement strand
GCCGTCGACGAGCAGCCCCGGCCGCCCCATCGCATAAATTCGCCCACGTGCCTGCGGCTCTGTGAGCCCCGCTTCTTCAAGGGCCTCCACCAGGAGATTCGCAATCCCAATCCCCGCCGAGCCGAATCCCAGAATCGCAACCCGCTGCTCCCTGAGTTGCGTACCGGCAGCCTTTATCGCCGCGAGCAGGGTCGCCAGCACCACCGCCGCCGTGCCCTGAATGTCGTCATTGAAGGTGCAAAGCCGGCCGCGATACTTCGCGAGCAACCGAGCCGCGTTCGTCCCGGCAAAGTCCTCCCACTGCAGGAGCACGTGCGGCCAACGCCTCTCGACCGCACTTACAAATGTCTCAATGAAGTCGTCGTACTCCGGGCCGCGGACCCGCTTGTGCCGCCAGCCTATGTAGATCGGGTTTGCGAGGCGCTCTTCGTTATCCGTTCCCACATCCAGCAGAACCGGCAAACAATACTCGTGATGGATTCCGGCCAGCGCCGTGTAGAGCGCCATCTTTCCGATCGGAATACCCATGCCGCCGGCGCCCTGATCGCCGAGGCCCAGGATGCGTTCGCCATCGCTAACCACGATCGCCCGGACGTTGTCGTAGCGCCTGTGCGAGAGAATCTTCTCGATGCGCGCCTTGTTCGGATAGCTCAGGAACAACCCGCGCGGCTTGCGCCAAATCTCGCTGAAGCGCTGGCACCCCTCGCCCACGGTGGGCGTGTAGACGATTGGCATGAACTTCTTTACATCGGAGAGGATGAGCGCATAAAAGAGCGTCTCGTTGATGTCCTGGAGATCGCGCAGGAAGGTGTACTTCTCAAAGGGCGTCTCAAACGGATCGAAGGCCTTTTGCCGCCGGGCGATTTGGTCGGCGAGCGTTCCAACATGCGGCGGCAACAGCCCGTGCAGATCAAACGCATCGCGCTCCTCTTCAGTAAACGCTGTGCCTTTGTTGTAGCGAGGATGATTCAGGAGGGTAAAGCCGAACAACTTTGTGCGGATCATTGGTTCTGTAACAGCTTCTGTTACAAGGTTCGTCATGGGGCACGCCTCAGGGGAGAGATGCAAAGCCGGTACACAGCGGCAAATTCCGGCTCATCGAGGAATTTTATCTCCCGTCTTCCACTACTCCCGCAAACATTCCGGCATCGGCCATTACCGAAGCCACACCCCGCTGCGCCGCCAGCAGGTATCGCTCGAACCGCATCGCATCCCGCACATGCTCGCCCACCCTCTCGAGCACGCCCTGCTGCGAACGGTGTTTCTGGAACGCCTGAAGCTTGCGCTCCGCTAATTCACCCAGTTCCAAAGTCAGCGACGATGGGACTGTCGAAGTGTTGGAAAGCTCCGGCCGATCGCGAACGCTCACAAACGGCGTGCTCGAGTAATACAGCTTCTGCGGAGAATACGGTTTGAGATCCGAAGCAAACAGCTCTGCCCGACCTGCCCAATGAAACGCAGCCGTCGTCACCACCGAAATCATCGTGTGGTCGCGATGCAGATTGACCCCGCCGTCGCCGCCAAAAGTAAGCACCACCTGGGGCCGCCAGCGGCGGATGTGCTCGACGACCAGACCGACGAGCTCCTGAAAACTCTGCTGGGGCAGGCCGCCGTCGGGAAACGCGAGCACGTCGCACTGCGTCACGTCCAACGCCGCGCATGCCGCGTCCATTTCGGCGCGGCGCAGCTTGCCCAGATCGGCATCGGGGGCCGCGTCGCCGCGAAAATGCGCCGCCTGCCCGTCGGTGAAGCACAGCACAAACGTCTCAGCGCCGGCCTCGCGCGCGAGCATCAGCGCGCCGCCGAAAGCGCCGCTTTCATCGTCGGGGTGGGCTGTCACACAGAGGAGTCGATAGGGCAAACGGATTCGTCCTCAGTCACGGCAAGATCGCCGGACAGCTCATCCCACGGCAGGTCTGCCTGCATTACGGGAGTAAAACTTTTTCGGTGCAGTACGCATGGTCCGTGGTTCTTGAGCGCCTCACGATGCTCCGGCGTTGCGTAGCCCTTATGCGAAGCCAGCCCATAGCCAGGGTATTGCGCATCCAGCTCACGCATGCGCGCATCCCGGTAGACCTTGGCGACGACCGATGCCGCGGCAATCGAAATGCTCAATGAGTCGCCATAGACGATTTTTGTCTGGGCATGAGTCACATCCAGCCTCAGAGCGTCGATCAACAAGTGATCCGGCTGCGGATCGAGGCGCATCACGGCCGCTGTCATGGCCATCCGGCTTGCCTGATAGATGTTGACGCGGTCGATGGTCTCGGCGTCCACTTCCTCAATGGCAATCGCAATCGCCCGTGTGCGCACGACCGCCTCCAGCCGCTCGCGATCCTCGCGCAGGAGTTGTTTGGAATCCCGCAAGCCGCGAATCCTGGTATCGGGAGGAAGGATCACGGCCGCCGCCACTACCGGGCCAAACAGGGCCCCGCGGCCAACCTCATCGACGCCGGCAATGACGGTCGCGCCCTGGGCGCGGGCTAGTTTTTCGTACTTGTTGCCGCAGGCGAGGGAGCGAAGCATCCGCATCTTTCGCGTCGACGCACATACTTCATCGTCGGGAAGCTTCCTGCGCCCCCGCCTGGGAATCAGCTCGCCATCGAGCTGCATGGTGCCCATGAGGCGAGTGTAATGCTCTGGCCGCTGCGGACGCTGGTGGAAAAACTGTCCCAAACACAAACGCCCCAGCCGATCCGGGCCGGGGCGTGAGCTTTTTCCCAGAACGCTGTCTGCTATCGTGTGTCGACTTCCTTGAGGCGAGCCGCCTTGCCGCGCAGTCCGCGCAGGTAGAACAGGCGGGCGCGGCGCACCTTCGCCGACCGCACCTTCTCGATCTTGTCGATGACCTTGCTGTTGAACGGAAAAATGCGCTCGACTCCCTGGCCGAAGCTCATCTTGCGCACGGTGAAGCTGCCCTGCGCCCCGTTCTTCTTCGCGATCACCACGCCCTCAAATGCCTGGAGACGTTCCTTATCGCCTTCCTTAATCCTGACCTGCACGCGAATGGTGTCGCCCGGCCCAAAGGGGGGCAGATCGGTGCGGTTCAACTTGTCGGCAAGACGCTGCATGACTGGATGGATCGACATAAGCTCTCATTCCTGAAGGGAAAATTGCAGAAGTCTCAGTTTACAGGAAATTCACGGGTCTGGCTCACTTAGAGCCGATATTCGGCCATTGCACGATCAGGGCAATGGCTTCGTCCACTTGTTCAACAAAGCTGGAGGCCGCGCTCGCTCCGCTCGCGATACCACATCACTGCCGATTTTATCCCTTCGAGCGCCTCCGGAGGGATCTCCAGCCGATCAGCCGGCATGAAGCTTCGCCGCGATCTCGCGTCGCGAATGGGCCCAGGAAATCGTCCTCACCCGGCCCGAATCCAACTCCCCGATCCGCCGGGCAATCTCCCGATCCCACTCCGCCTCGGCCGTCTCATCCACCGCTTCATCGAGGCTCTCCAGAAGCGCGCCTGCCAACGCCGCCCGCGCATCGCTGGGAAGGGCCATCGCCTGCTTCAAAACCTCGGATATATCCTGCGCCATGCCCGCATTTTAGTCAGGGCGCCTTTCGATCTGAAGTTCCAACTCCTGCCCCCGGGGGGGCCTTTGAGGTCCCAAATGTAGTAACATAACTACATCGGAGCCGCGATGGCCATCACCACCATCTCCAGCCGCGATTTTAATCAGAACGTCAGCCGCGCCAGGAAGGCTGCCGGCAAGGGCCCCGTCTTCATCACGGACCGCGGCCGTCCTGCGCACGTCCTGCTCTCCATTGAGGAGTACCGCAAAATCACGGGCAAGCACGAAAGTATCGTCGACCTGCTCGGCGATCCAAAGGCTGCGAAAATCGACTTCGAACCGCCTCGTCTGACCCGCCTTCATCGGCCTGCCCAACTCTCCTGATGTTTCTGCTCGATACGAATGTGGTCTCCGAGCTGCGCCGGGCTGGCGGCGCGAACCCTCGTGTCCGCCGCTGGGCCGGCCTCATTGCGCCCACCGAACTCTACCTCTCCGCTATCTCGGTTCTCGAATTGGAAATTGGGATTCTGCGCGTCGAGCGGCGCGATCCGCCGCAGGGGGCGAATCTCCGCTCCTGGCTCGAGGAACGCGTCCTGCCCACCTTTGACGGTCGCATTATCCCGATCGATACCGCCGTTGCGCGACGCAGCGCCCGCCTCCACATCCCCAATCCGCACTCTGACCGCGACGCCCTCATTGCAGCCACGGCCCTTATACATGGAATGACCGTGGTCACCCGGAACACCGCCGACTTCGAGAAAACCGGGGCTGCTCTCCTCAATCCTTGGGAGACCTGACCCCGCCCCGAACCTTCATCCGGCCGGATGACGATTGCCTCATTTGATCCCGGTCCCCGCGTCCCGGCCCCATCCCAACCCCTGCAAAAACTGCCGGTCGCCCTCGCTCATCTCCGCTCCGTCCAGCAGGTCGGGCCGGTTGCGCCACGTCTTTTCGAGGGCCTTCTCCCGCCTCCAGCGCCGGATGGCCGCATGATCCCCCTCGGTCAGCACGGCCGGCACGGCTGCCCCGCGAAAATCCGCCGGCCGCGTGTAGTGCGGATAATCGAGCAGCCCTCCAGAGCCATGCGTGGACTGAGGCGGATCTCCCTTTGCAACCCCGGATCCGGGATCGGCAAGCCCGAAGCTCTCAAACTCGCTGGAAGCCTCGTTGCCCAGCACCCCAGGCAGCAGACGGGCCGTCGCGTCCACCACGATGGCGGCGGCCAGTTCGCCGCCCGAAAGCACATAGTCTCCCACGGACAGCTCCCGATCGCACAGCAACTCGTTGACCCGCTCATCCACGCCCTCATAGCGGCCGCAAAGCAGGACAAGGCGCTCCAGGCCGGCGAGTTCGCGCGCCACCGCCTGCGAAAAGCGCGCGCCCTGGGCCGAGAGCAGAATCACCTGCTCACGGCTCCGCCCTGGCTCCCGCGTCCGCTCCGCTTTCCGGGCGATTCCCAGCGATTCCACGGCCTCCGCCAGCGGCTCCGGCTTGAGAACCATGCCTTCCCCTCCGCCAAACGGCCGGTCGTCGACGGTCCTGTGCCGGTCGTGGGCGAAGGCGCGAAGATCGTGGACCCGGACCTCGACCAGACGTTCTGAAATGGCGCGGCGCAGCACCCCATGGCTCAGAATGCTCGCGAAAAACTCCGGGAAAATCGTGATCAGGTCGAAGCGCATGGCTATCAGGCGAGGCCCGTCGATGGCGTTCGTGCGGAACCGCCGTGGCTCTCGCAACCGCATCTCATTCTGTCATGATGGTGCGTTCCCAACCGTGTGCGCACCAGCATTGGCAAGCGTATGCGTGCTGTTGCTATAATCCGCCCCGCAGGGGTTTTGCCGAATTTCTGGCATACTCATACAGCGGTGCAAACTGACTCGGAGCCCGGAGGGCAATTCTGATGCAGGACGACTACAGACTATACGCAAGCGCGGACGGCGAATTCGAGCCCGAAGCAGATGACGATTTGGAAGAGCTGGAGGACGGCTTCGGCGAAGACGAGGAGGAAGAGGAAGTGGAAGTCTCCACGACGATCTCTTCAGATGATGACGAACTGGGCGACGAGGATGAAGGCTTCGGTCCTTCGGAATCCGAGGCTGCGGCTCCTCCGCCCGCGAAGAAAGCGGCGAAGAAAGCTCCGGCGAAGAAGGCCGTAAAGGCAGCGCCGGCTAAGAAAGCTCCAGCGAAAAAAGCAGCGAGGAAGGCTCCGGCGAAAAAGGCTGCGAAAACCGCCGCGAAGAAGGCTCCGGCGAAAAAGGCGGCCAAGAAAGCCGTGAAGGCAGCACCAAAGAAGGCCGCGAAAAAGGTTCCGGCAAAAAAAGCCGCCTCGAAAAAGAGCGCGAAGAAGGCCGCGAAGAAATCTTCGAAAAAGAAGTCGCGCCGCTGACTTCGCCGGTCATCGCCAGCAACAAAAAAGGCCGCTGGGCATGCCTGCCTCGCGGCCTTTTTGGGGGAATGTTGCTCGCCGGCGGATGCTCGATCGCTCTTCGCTACGGCAGCGGCCATCCGGCTGTCAGATCCGAGTTCAGAAGCTCGTAGAAGTCGTAGCTCTCGTTGTCCACTTCACTCCCAAGCTCAAACAAGCCGCAGGGCGCCGGAATCGGCGGGGTCACGATGGGTAATGCCGGGACCGAGTAGTCGGGCTTCTTGAAATTCAAAGCATTCGCCAGATTGGCGATCTCGTTGGAGGCGTCGCGCTTCGTCAGCGGCGGCAGGTTGTAGCGCCATTCGATCAGCTTCAGCACCGACGTGTGGTCGTAAAGGCCTGAGTTGATGCGCGGCGTTGCCGTGTTTCCCCGCGTCCATGGCGAAATGACCAGCGTCGGCACGCGGCAACCGAGGAGCGCGTTGCCGTCCACCAGATCTGTATCCAGATCGTTCGGCGCAATCACGCGGGGCGGAGTTACAGTGTCGAAGAATCCTCCCCACTCGTCGCGGTTGATGATGAGGACGGTGTTCTTCCACCCCGGTCCACTTGTGACCGCGTGGTAGATCTGGCTCAGAAACGCCTCGCCAGCTTCAACGTTGGCGTGTGGGTGATCGTCGTTTCCCTCGCCGTCGTCGAGAATCGTGAACCTGGGATCGACAAACGACACGGCGGGCAGATTCCCGCTGGCCGCGTCCAGAAGGAACTGGTCGTACAGCGCCGAAATTCCGATATACTTCGCCCCCCACAACGCCAAAAACGGCACGTTAGAGTAGTAGTACTTGTTGCCGATCCCCGCCGCCGCCAGATTGTCCCAGATGGTCGGGAGCGTCGAAATGTTATAGGTATTTGACAGACGGTCGGTCTGCGCCGCGTGCTGAAATACGCGGTTTGGAAACGTTGACGACAAAATCGAAGCAAAATAGTTATCCAGGGTGGTGAAGTTGCGTGCTGCCGCGCTGAAAAACGGGAGGTCGGCCTCTTCGTAATAACCGATACAGAACACATCGTTAGTTGTGGTGCGCAGCCAGCCGTCCATCTTTCCGTTGTCGTACTCGCTGCGCCCGCCCGCGTAGGAGTGGTCCGGATCGGGATGCGAACAGCCCACATCGGTCGTGAGATGCCACGTCGGGTGCGCTTCGCCCTCGCTGTCGAGATACCTCAGTCCCGCCTGCCTCCCCTTCGCGCCGGGAAGCCAGCCGAGAAAGTGGTCGAAGCTGCGGTTCTCCATCATCACCACCACGATGTGGTCGATCTGGGAAGCCGAGGGCGAGGGCAAATCCTGCGCCTCTCCATCTTTCCCTTTTACCGCCGCGGCCAATGCCGCCGCCGATGCGGCACCCGCCGCGCTGCGAAGAAAATCTCTGCGATTAATGCCCACGGTCTGCTTCTCCTCAGCGCCGTGAGATGCGGCGCAGAGTTAATTCCAGGTAAACAGGAGGTAAATCGCGGGGCGCCGGCAGTC
>CAZSWI010000149.1:0-1587 GCA_964610635.1 uncultured Acidobacterium sp. | reverse complement strand
GTCCCAGGCGCGCTATTTCCGGACTACGCACTCACCGACCACACAGCGAAGCACCGCAAGCTTTCTGAACTGCAGGTGCAGCATCCGATGGTGCTGATCCTCAGCCGCGGGGGGTATATTGTCCGAAGGACCGGCGCCAGGCCGAGCTGCTGGTCGAGTTCCATCGTGAAATGGAGGTGGGATACTGCCGCCTGGTCACGATCAGCACAGACAACATCACGGTGACAAACGAATACCGCTCAGGGGTCGGAGCTCACTGGCCATTCCTCTCCGACGCCGGACGAGTCGTTCAAAAGGATCTCGACATATCCGAATACACCGATCCCGACCACAATCCGATGATTCCGCATGTCATCGTGCTCGAGCCGGGGCTGGTCGTCTACAAAATCTACAACGGCTACTGGTTCTTCGGCCGTCCTACGCTTGAGGAATTGCGTCAGGATCTGCGTGCCCTCACGCAAAAATGCCGGCCGGATTGGGACATCACCACCGCCGCCATGAAGGCGGCATGGAAGGAAGGCCGCAAAGACCTCTTTTATCCGTATGGCAAAACCTATGCTCAAACACTTGGTGAGCAGGACTAGGGTCCGGGTGCAGATGTCCGGTCTCGCTCCGCGGCTTCCCGTTTCTCTTCTTCCGTCAAGGGAGCATTGATTTCGAGCAGGCCCGCAGGCAGCCGCATCTCGAGCAGCCGATTCGCCACGTCGATGCGGGTCAGGTATTGAGCCACAAAGGGGATCAGCAGTTCTTCATTCCCCAGCCGCCGACGCCGCCGGAGCACCAGCAGCTCGGTGCTCGAGGAGTCGCGGTCAACGTCGACGATTTCCCCAATCTCGGCTCCATCGAGGTTGAGATCGACGACCCGGCAGCCAATCAGTTCGCTCACGTAGACCGAACCCGCTTCCAGGGGCGCGCGCT
This sequence comes from uncultured Acidobacterium sp., assembly GCA_964610635.1. Taxonomy (GTDB): domain Bacteria; phylum Acidobacteriota; class Terriglobia; order Terriglobales; family Acidobacteriaceae; genus Palsa-343. Next base: position 669 of record CAZSWI010000149.1, on the reverse strand, counting down.
CCTCAACAGGAATCGCCACCTCGAATCCGCGGAGAGCCTCAGCATCGTTAATGGAGTCGACGGCCTGAAACTTCATGACGATCCTGCTGCGCAGAGACCAGAAGTTTTCGAGCAGGACCTCACGCGGCCGCGAACCCACTCTCTCCGGTGGGATCAAAAAAAGGCGTGGGCGCTGGTGGAAGCGCTCCGGAAAATCTGTCAGGACCTCGGCGACTAATTCGCCGCGCCTTCCATGCGGCCGGATCAGCCTGGCCAGCAGCACCCATGTGGGGGCTGGCGCAGCGCGATTCGGCGGCCGTTCCCGAAGATTGGCAATTGAGAGGGGAGCGGACACAGTGCCGCCGGCAGCCGTGGTGGTAACGGCCGACTCGGGCGTGGATTGGCCCAGACTTTCGCGTGAGATGGATGGACGGGGGGACTTCATTCCTCTTCCCGCTCTCGCTTAGGCCTCGCTGATGGCTCCCTCGTGGTCCTCTTCGAGAATATCCAGCGTGTATCGATGATGGTGCTTCATACTGACGGCACCAAGGATCGTCCGCACCGAACGAGCGGTTCGACCCTGCTTCCCGATTACTTTCCCCACATCTGTGGGAGCAACCCGGAGCCTCAATACCGTGCTCTCTTCTCGCTCCACTGCCTCAACAACTACAGCCTCGGGAACATCCACCA
>CAZSWI010000148.1:0-9095 GCA_964610635.1 uncultured Acidobacterium sp. | reverse complement strand
ACTTGCCGTCCGACTTCAGAAAGGCTGGACGGGAGAGGTAGCGGCGCTTTGCCTTTTGGTAGTTGTCGGCTTCCATCATGCGCTGTTTGAGGATGCCGCCGAGCAGACGGGAAACGCTGGTGTCCTGGCGGGCGGCTTCAAGGCGAGCCCAGCGGGCAACATCCTCTTCGAGAGTGAGGGTAACGTTGCGGAGTGGGATTTTCATGACACGAATCCAGTGTAACACGGATCCTGCGTTCCTGTGTGAGGGGGGATTCAATCGTCAACCAAAGCAATTTCCTCGGGCGTTGCCGGTCGTGGTACAAGAAGGTACGTTTCCCCGTCGAAGCGTGCGGGTTTCCCCGTCCGAAACGGTACGACCGAGCTTGTCTGATTCAGAGATTCGGGCATCCGAATAACGGACTGGTATGACAACAGCGCCTGTGCGGGGGGCTTTCGAGCACCCGCTGCTCCGCGATTATTTTATGGACGCCGCCTTCGACGAGATGTTCGACGGGGACGGGGCGATACGCCCGCATTATGCCGCGCTGTTCCATGAACTGACGACCCTGCCTCCCGAGGAAATACGGCGGAGGAAGCAGTCGGCGGATGCGTCGTTTCTGATGCAGGGCATCACGTTTACGGTTTACGGGCGTGAGGAGGGGACGGAGCGAATCTTCCCTTACGATCTGATCCCGCGGGTGGTGACGGGCGAGGAATGGGACCGAATCGAACGCGGGCTGACGCAGCGGATCACGGCGCTGAACCTTTTCCTCCACGACATCTATAACGACCAGAAGATTCTGGCGCAGGGCGTGGTGCCGCGCGAGGTGGTTTATACCTGCCAGCAATTCCGGCGGCAGATGCGGGGGCTGCGGGTTCCGCGCAACGTATATGTAGCGATTGCCGGCACAGATTTGCTGCGGCTGAACAGCGGCGAGTTCGTGGTGCTCGAGGACAATCTGCGGGTTCCGAGCGGCGTGAGCTACATGCTGACGAACCGGCGGATCATGAAGCGTACGTTGCCGAGCTTGTTTCGCGATTACGGGGTGCGGCCGATCGATCATTACCCGCAGGCGCTGCTGGCGACGCTGCGGTCGCTGGCGCCGGAAGGCAGGCCGGAGCCGACGATCGTGGTGCTGACGCCGGGGGTTTACAACTCCGCGTATTTCGAGCACACGTGGCTGGCGCGGCAGATGGGCGTGGAACTGGTGGAAGGCCGCGATCTGGTCATTCACGACAACGTGGTCTATATGCGGACGACGGCGGGACTGAAGCGCGTGGATGTGATCTATCGACGGGTAGACGACGACTTTATCGATCCCCTGGCGTTTCGCGGAGATTCGATTCTGGGGGCGGCGGGGTTGTTCAATGCTTATCGAGCGGGGAACGTGACGCTGGCGAATGCTTTCGGCACGGGGGTCGCGGACGATAAGGCGCTTTACGCTTATGTGCCGGCAATTATCAAGTACTACCTGGACGAGGATCCGATTCTGAACAACGTGGAGACGTATCTGCTGACAGACGCAAAGCAGCGGGAGTACGTGAAGCAGAATCTGGAGAAGCTGGTGGTAAAGGCGGTGGGCGAGTCGGGCGGTTATGGGATGCTGGTGGGACCGCAGAGCTCGGCGGCGGAGCGTGAGGAGTTCAAGCGGAGGATCGAAGCCGATCCACGAAATTACATTGCGCAGCCGACGCTGAATTTCTCGCGCTCGCCGTGCCTGCTGGAGGATGGATCGATCGGACCGCGGCATGTGGATTTGCGGCCGTACATTTTGTTCGGGGACAAGGTGACGATTGTGCCGGGCGGATTGACGCGCGTGGCGCTGCGGCAGGGATCGCTGGTGGTCAATTCGTCGCAGGGCGGGGGGAGCAAGGACACGTGGGTGCTGGGCACCAGTCAGGAGGCTCATGCTTTCGCGAGTAGCCGATAGTTTGTACTGGACCACGCGCTATCTGGAGCGGGCCGAGCATACCGCTCGGCTGATCGACATCAACATGGGGTTGATGCTGGACCGCTCACGCGTGAGCGCGGAGCGGCGCTGGCAGCGGGTGCTTTCCGCAGTGGGAGCGGCGCAGGGACTGGGCTGGAACGATGACGCCGCAGGAATGGCGGGCGAACCAGGGCGGTGGGTGGGAGTGACGGCCCTCGTGCATGCTCTTTGCTTTGACACAACGAAGCACGCGTCGATTACCGCGTGTATTTTTGCGGCGCGCGAGAATGCGCGACAGATTCGGGACGAGATCAGCACCGAGCAGTGGCAAAGGCTGAATGGCCTGTTCCACGAGATCAGCCGGCTGCGCACAGCAATGCCTTCGGAACGGAATCTGGCTGAGTTCTTGCCGACGATCATCGATGGTGTTCACCTGTTCCAGGGGGTGACCGATACCACGCTGAGTCATGGTGAGGGATGGCATGTTCTTCGGGTCGGGCGATATCTCGAGCGGGCGTGGTCGATAACTACGCTGCTCGATGTTTATGAGCGCGAGGTTTTTCTCGGCGAGGACTCCGACGATGCCGGCGAGTACCTGGAATGGGTAGGGCTGTTGCGCATTTGTACGGCATTTGAGGCGTTTTGCCGGGTACATACTTCGGATCTGACCCACGAGCGGATTCTGGAGTTTCTGCTTCTGGATCCCGATTTTCCGCACTCGGTGCGTTATGCGGTGGACGCGCTGCACAACGCTCTGGAGGCGATCCAGCAGCATACGCGGACCCAGCATGGTGGCGAGTTGATGCGGGTGGCGGGACGGCTGAAATCGACGCTGGCGTTTGCGCAGATCGGGGAGATTCTGGCGCAGGAACCGGTGCGTTATCTGCGGCGCATTCTGGAACAATGCCGGGAGATTCACGATTTGGTCTATACCGTGTACATCCAGTACTCAGTGGAAACGGCACTGGCGGTGTAGAGGAAGCGATTTCAGGTTTGGGGGTCTTTGCTTCGACCAGCAGCATGAGCCCTGCTCCGGGGGCGGGTCTCATCAGCGGCACATCATTTTGTCTCCGGGATTGTGAGATCGCTTCTATGCATTTTTATTTTGTGCGGCATCTGACGAAGTTCATCTACGGGCGATCGGTGAGCGAAAGCGCGATGGAGGTGCGCATGCACCCGAGGAGCGACAGCAACCAGCGCTGCCTGTCCTTCACGTTGTCGGTGAGCCCGCGCTGCCGGGTATTCACTTATCGCGATCACCTGGGAAATAACATTCACCATTTCGATATTCCCGGACGGCACGCGCAGCTGGTGATCGTGGCGGAGGCCGTGGTGGAGCACCAGCCGCTGGCTATGATTCCAGGCTCGCTGGGAAGAGATGCATGGAAGGAACTGGACGTGCTGGTGGCGGAAGGGGACTACTGGGAGATGTTGCTGCCCAGCGAGTTTGCGAAGCCCACGCCGGAACTGCTGGAACTGGCGAAGGAATTCGACGTGGTGCGGCGGGACGATCCACTGAAGCTGTTGCATGAGATCAACGCCAGGCTTTATGAGGAATTCAGCTACGAAAAGCAGACGACTCGGGTGGACTCGCCGATTGAGGAGGCGCTGCGGACGCGGCAGGGGGTTTGCCAGGACTTCGCGCACATCATGATTGCGCTGGTGAGGCATGTGGGGATTCCGTGCCGTTATGTAAGCGGATATTTGTACCACGGCAGCGAGGATCGTGACCGGTCAACGTCCAGCGCAACCCATGCGTGGGTGGAGGCATTTCTGCCGGCGCTGGGGTGGGTGGGTTTCGATCCTACGAATGCGCTGATTGCGCGCGACCGGCACATTCGCACGGCGCTGGGGCGGGATTACGCGGATGTTCCTCCGACCCGCGGATTATTTCGCGGACGCACAGACAGCGAGTTATATGTAGCGGTGCAGGTCACGTCATCGGATACAGCTCCGGACCTCGACCGGGAGCTGCCGATTCCAGAGGACTGGTCGATGCTGGTGGAGAAGGCGCAAGCGCCCCCGCCCCCCGCTGAGCCTTTGCTGCAGATTCAGCAGTCGCAACAGCAGTAACGCAGCCGGGAGCTGGGAGCCGGGAGCGTTAAACCAGTGGCTGGGAGCTGGCGGTTACCTCCTGGCTCCAGGCTCCCTGCTGTCTCATTCGATGATGGCGAGGGTATCGCCAGCGGCTACGGTATCGCCGGGGGAGACCCGGATCTCAGCGACGCGGCCGTCTTTGGGGGATTTCAGTTCGTTCTGCATCTTCATAGCCTCAATGACCAGAATGCCCTGGTGGAGGGTGACATGATCGCCTTTCTCGACAAGCGCGCGCACGACACGGCCCGGCATGGAGGCTCTCACAGGAACAGGTCCATCGGATCCGGCGTGGCGGCGGCGGGAACGCAGGGAGCGGGGGTCTTCGGCGCGGTAGGGGATGCGGTGACGGCCCATGTGAACCGCGGAGTCGCCGGAGCCGTGGTCAAGAACAATGCGGTGGGCGCTTCCCGCAATCAGCAGGGACATGACCCCTGGACGAATCAAATGGGCGTCGGCTTCGACATCTTCGCCATCGATGCGAATGCGCCATTGGCCGGGGAGTTCGGCCGGATCTATTTCGACCTGACGTGTCTGCCCGTCGATTTCGAGGTTGAACTTCATCGGCGCGAGGGGTTCCAGGCTATTCCGCCGATGGCTTCCCGGCGTGCGGCGTCTTTCCATGCGCTCACGGAGGGCGGAACCCCAGCGGCGGAGCCATTTGAGGTCCTGGTCGCTTCGAAGACCGCAGCCGCGGCGATGGCAGGTATGGGCGGAGCATCCGGCTGAGGACTGACTGCCCCGGGAGGATATGAAGCCAGCAGGCGGTCAAGATAGCCGGTGTCGATCCGCGCAGCACGAAATTCGGGATCGCGCAGGATTTGGCGGAAGAGGTCGAGGTTGGTACGAATGCCGCCTATGACGTACTCGTCGAGGGCACGCAGCATGCGGGCGATGGCCAGGTCGCGGGCAGGCGCGAAAACAATGAGCTTGGAGAGCATCGGGTCGTAGTCCATGGGGACAACCCAACCTTCGTAGATGCCGCAGTCTTCGCGAATGCCGGGACCACCGGGCTGCAGGAGGCGGGTGATGCGGCCGGGCGAGGGCATGAAGTTGTTGGCCGGATCTTCGGCGTAGATGCGGCACTCGATCGCGTGCCCTCGGAGGTGAATCTCCTGCTGGGCGAAGGGAAGGGGCTCTCCGGCAGCGATGCGAATCTGGAGATGGACGAGGTCGTGCCCCGTGACCAGTTCAGTGACGGGATGTTCGACCTGGAGGCGGGTGTTCATTTCAAGAAAGTAGAAGTTCCGGTTGTCATCGAGCAGGAACTCGACAGTGCCGGCATTGGTGTAGCCGGCCGAGAGTGCGAGGCGGACGGCTGCTTCGCCCATGCGGCCGCGGAGGTGATCGTCGACGACCGCGGAAGGGGCTTCTTCGATGACCTTCTGGTGGCGGCGCTGGACGGAGCACTCGCGCTCGCCGAGGGAAACGCAGTGACCGTGTTCGTCGGCGAGGACCTGGATTTCAATGTGGCGGGGGCGATCGATGAGTTTTTCGAGATAGACTTCGCCGGAACCGAACGAGCGTTCAGCTTCGCTGCTCGCGGCGACAAAAGCGGAGGGCAGATCTTCTGCGCGGGCAACGGCACGCATGCCTTTGCCGCCGCCACCGGCGGCTGCTTTGAGCATGACGGGATAACCGATGGCTGCGGCGACATCGAGAGCCTCTTCAGGTGAGGCAAGACCTGTGATGCAGCCGGGAGTGCGAGGCATACCGGCCTCGTCGGCAGCCTGACGGGCGTTGGTTTTGGAACCGAGGACGCGCATCGCTGAAGAAGGCGGCCCGATAAATTTGATTTCGGCCTGCTCGCAGGCCTGGGCAAAGTTGGCGTTTTCGGAGAGAAAGCCATAGCCGGGATGGATGGCGTCGGCTGCGGTGCGGCGGGCGAAATCGAGGATAAGATCGCCGCGCAGGTAGGATTCGCTGGCGGGAGGGGGGCCGAGCCGGTAAGCTTCATCCGCCTCGAGGACGTGGAGCGCAGCGCGATCGGCGTCGGAATAGACGGCGACAGTGCAGATGCCCAGCTCGCGGCAGGCCCGAAGTATGCGGAGGGCGATCTCTCCACGATTGGCGATGAGGATTTTGCGAAACACCGATGGTCAGCGTACAGCGTACAGCGTTCAGCGTACAGAGAAAACTGCGGGTAGCCGGGAGCCAGGAGCGGGAAGCGGGGAGCCCGGAGCCGGAAGCGGGGAGCCGGGTGCGGGTGCGGGTGCGGCGGAGGAAAGCAAAAGGCCCTCGTGGAGGCGAGGGCCTTTCGGCGGGATGACGTTGTTGCGGGGGCTACTGCATTACGACGCCGCCATTGGCTTTTTCGTTGGCCTTTGCTTCATTGGCTTTGCGAGCGCCCATGGCTTTCTGGACCCAGTCGCCCGCAGAGGCAAGATCGGCCTTGCGGGCAGCGTCGTTGCCACAGTCGAGATCGGCTTTACGGCGATACATGAGGTTCAGGTATTGCATGGCATCGTCGTAGTTGGAGCGAAGATCGACGGCTTTCTGGAGGTACGTCAGCCCGTCAGTGACGAGCGGCGTATTTTCGTCCTGAATCGTCTTACAGACAGGCTTGGGCGCCTTGGGATTGCCCTGGCCATCGTCCTGGAGGCCAGCACTCTGCAAGGCGTGGATAGCATTTTGATAGGCCTGGGTCCAGTCGACAACGCCGATAGTGTAAGCGGCTTCAGCGTCTTTGGGATCCGCCTGGAGCACCTTGAGCTGCCACTGCTTGGCCTGGTCGAATTTCTTGAGGTCGTAGTTGAGGGCGGCAATCTGCTTGAGGCTCGTGATGTCGTCGGGATGCTCTTTGAGGACCTGCAGGAAGCCGTTGATCGCCATCTGGGCGGTCTTCTCATTCTCGGGAGTATCAAGGCCGGGAACCACCTGCTGGGCATAAGCTGTAGCGAGGTAGAGCCGGGTCATCGGGTAGGTGGGATCGAGGTTCACGGCGCGCTGAAAGTGGTCGATGGCCTCTTCGTATTTTGCCTGCTTGTAGGCCTGCACACCCTTATTGAGCTGATCGCGGGCCTCGAGGCGTTTGCAGCCGGTTGCGGACGTCACGACAAGAATCGTGGCGGCAGCCAGCACCGGTAAACGTGCAATTCGGTTCATTCTGTTTATCTTCTCCTTCAGCTCGCCAGGAGCCTGAAAAGCCACGCGACAGCGATTGTAATTCTCCTGTGGCCGATGGCAAGTAACCAGTGTGTACCCTCGGCCAGAACCCCCGAAAGATCAGCCAGCCCTACTGGCCAGCCGCAATCTTCGGCGTTATCAGACCAATGTGATCTACGCCGACCGCGTGACCGATGTCGATTACGGATGCAACGGCCTGGAAGTCCAGATTTGGGTCGCCCTTGACGAACATCACTTTCTCGGCGCGACTGGCGTAAATGTCATTGAGCTTGCTCTCGAGATCGGTTTTGGCAACGGGTGTCTCGTTGATCATGTAAGTTGGAACACCTCCCCCACCCGCCTGGACCTGTACGACGATGGTGCGGTCGTTGGGTTGCTCCTGGTTGGGATTCTTGGGGGGCTGGGGCACCAGCGCATCGAGGCCGCGGGGCGTGACCGGCACGATGACCATAAAGATGATCAGGAGCACCAGCAGCACGTCGATGAGAGGAGTTACGTTCGGTTCCGCATTCAGGGCGCTGGATCCGCCGACGCTCATGGACATGGTTCAATTCCTCTTTTCTTGACTCTTCTTCCGCGGTTTCAGGTTACTGTCCGCCGGCGGCAGAGGGCCTGGTGGTCGATATCTGCTGCTGTTGTTCGGTGAGCATGCCCACCTCTTCGACTCCAGCCGTGCGCACAGCGTCAATGGCATCCATCACGGTGCCGTAGTGAGCGCGGGCGTCGGCGCGAAAGTAGACGATCTTGCTGGTTTTGTTTTCCAGCATATCGCGGACTTCGCCGCCAAGGTTGGCCAGACTAGTCTGGTTCTGGCCCAGGTAAACTCTGCTGTCGCGGGTGATGGCCACAACTACCGAGTCTTCCTTGTTGGCGTCATCCATAGGCGTCGCGTTCGCGCTCTGGGCGAGATCGACGTTGACCTTGTTCTGGAGCATGGGGGTGATGACCATGAAAATGATCAGCAGCACCAGCATCACGTCAACCATAGGGGTGACGTTGATGTTTGCGTTGACCTTGGCTCCTTCGTTTCTTACTGCGATTGCCATTTCGGTATGCTCCGATCCGATTTCTCGCTGGGTTGGCCGCAATCAGGCGCCGGGAGCGAAGCTCGAGGCCCCTCCCGGCGAAAAGATTCTCGCTCAACCGAACCCCGGTGAGCCACAGCATCGGCTCACTGGGACCTGCTCCCTCGATTACCGGCGATTGCTCTGCTTGATGAAGTAATCGATGAGTTCGCTGGAGGAGTTGTCCATCTCGACGTCGAAGGCCTCCACGCGGTTCGTGAAGTAGTTGAACAGCCACACGGCCGGGATCGCAACGAAGAGGCCGAAAGCGGTGGTTACGAGAGCCTCGGAGATGCCACCAGCGACCGCGCCAATACCCGGGGTCTTTTGGGTCGCAATTTCCTGGAAGGCCTTGAGAATACCAGCGACGGTTCCGAAGAGGCCGACGAAAGGAGCTGTAGAGCCGATGGTGGCCAGGCTGCCGAGTCCTCTCTTCAGCTTGGCGTGCACGATGGCCTCGGCCCGCTCGAGGGCGCGCTTGGAGGATTCGATTTGCTCCACGCTGACCGCTCCGCCTCCGCCGTAGTTGCGGAATTCCTGGAGGCCGGCAGTGACGACTTCGGCAAGGTGGGATTTCTTATTGCGATCGGCGACCTTGACGGCCTCGTCGAGCTTGCCTTCCTTGAGGGCTCCGGCAACGCGCGGGGCGAACTCCCGGGACTGCTTGCGGGCGGCGTTGAAGTAGAGATAGCGGTCGATCATAACGGCGAGGGACCAGATCGACATGATGAACAGGACAAATACAACGCCACGGGCGAGCCAACCCATGTTGTTCCAGAGGTCGATGGGGCTGAATCCGACCGTCTGGCCTTCCTGAAAGAAGAAGCCGAAGGACGCCGGGTTTGCGACGAGATGGTTGATCTGAGCGAGAATCACTGAATCTTTCCTCCTGAGGCGA
>CAZSWI010000147.1:0-9103 GCA_964610635.1 uncultured Acidobacterium sp. | reverse complement strand
CAACGTTCCGGGGGGACGCGAAAACGCAGTCAGCTGGACCGACAGCAAGGGGAATCTCTGGCTTTTCGGTGGAAATAATGAACACAAGGCGGAAGGCAATCTAAGGAAACCGTGATTAAGTCGCCGTTTTGAAAGGGCACGGCCTTCAGCCGTGCCGTAAGATCGGTGAACACTTGGGCTTTAGCCCCTGAGGGATGGTTCTTGAAGGCTTAGCCAGAGCTTCCCTAAACGACCTTTGGGAGTTCAATCCCTCCACGAATCAATGGGCGTGGATGAGTGGCAGCGATACGGATGACCAACCGGGAGTGTACGGAACGCAGGGGATTGCGGCGGCGAGCAACGTTCCGGGGGGACGCGAAAACGCAGTCAGCTGGACCGACAGCAAGGGGAATTTCTGGCTCTTTGGCGGCTATGGCTACGACTCGGCCGGCTCGTTGTGTTACATGAACGACCTTGGCAGCTCAATCCCACGACCCTCGAGTGGACCTGGATGAGCGGGAGCAGCACGAGTGCCCACGAGGCCGGGCAGGGCGGATTTTGCTTTGACGCTGAGCTGCCCGGTGTGCTCCAGCCTGCCCTTCGCCAACCATCCCCGCCCCCCGCCCCCCAACCCCAACCCCAACCCCAACCCCCCAACCCAGCGAAGACCAGGTTCACCCCACAGCAAGAAGCAAACTCCCTCAACAACTCGAACGTCAACGCGACTCTACTCCCTGTTCACCCCAAAGTACTGCCACTCGGTTCTGAAAGGGCACAGTCCCAATCGCGTCCATCCCGATTTTTCCCCAAGCTGTACAAGACCTCCTCAAAGCGGGCCTCAGGCAGCCCACCAGAACCGCCGCGCTATACAGAAGACCAGCGAACTGGTTCCGGACGCCTCTCGCTAAACGTCTTTGGCTAATTTTTTTCCGCTAACCGGCCTTCCGCTGACCGTCTTTTCCACTAACCGCTCTCTCGCTAGACTTTGTCAAGTTTCCACCACTTACCCAAAGTAATTAGCCTTGATAATCCTGGAGTTAAGAGCCACTAAAGTTGGCAGTTTTATTCTCTGAACCTGCTATTCTGAACTTATAGAGTAGAAAAAGAAATAGCCGCCATCCCGGGCGGCTTTTCAGCTTTGGAGAGGAGAACCCATGCCGTCTTGCGCCGAACCAATCAGGCTTTTCGTTACACTCACCCTCTCCCATCGCATCGCACGCACGACGCAACTGACCCGCCTTCAATCAACTGCATCCCTGGCGAGCGCCAATGAATCAATCGCGATCGTCAATAAGTCAAAAACACCGGGTCGCTCGAGGCGATTCCTCTACACCTCCGAAAAACAACTGACTTGTTTTCATAGAGCGCCAGGTACCCGAAGAAAGACGTTACTGTCTAAACCCATCAAAACAAACCACAACGGGAACCACCTCACCCCCCCACCCCATCCCTGAAAATGAAAGAGAAATTACCATAGCCTCATGCCGCCCTCCACGACCACCGTGCGCGTCCGCTACGCCGAAACCGACCAGATGGGCGTCGCTTACTATGCCAATTACTTCATCTGGGCCGAAATCGGACGCGTCGAACTCCTTCGCCAGCTCGGCTTCGACTACAAGCGAATGGAGATCGAGCACAACTGCCATCTACCCGTCGTCGAAGCCTCCTGCCGCTACAAATCTCCGGCCCGCTACGACGATCTCATTGTCATCGAGACCCGCATCTCCGGCCTGCGCACGTCGGTCATCAAGTTCTCCTATCGCCTCTTCTGTTCCCGGAAAGGCGAAGCCGAGCCGGTTCTGCTGGCCGACGCCGAAACCGTCCATGTCTCTGTCGACCGCGCAATGCAGAAATGCCCACTGCCGGAACCCTATCTCTCGGCCATTCGAGCGAGCCTCGACCACTGTTTTTGAAATTCAGGGTGGAGGATCGGCAAAGCCTGGCTGTAAAATTCAGTTTCGCTCTTCGCGTCGCCGGCCCATTGCATCGGAACCACGCAGAACAGCTTCCGGAGGATTATGAGATCAGCCACCGTTGCCCTGTCAGCCGCCCTCATCTGTCTGGCTTTGGCCGGATGCGAGACCACACGCGGGAACAAGCTGCATGCCCACTTCGAGTCGGTCTCCGACGTGACCACCACGCCGCATCCCGATCCGAAATACGCGTCCGTCGCAACCGGAATTCCGCCAGTACCCGGCTCGCCGACCGCAGCCGGACCCGACGGCACCCAGCCGCTGAATGACGACGAGGCTCGCAAAAGCCCGGGCTCGGAAAAAGGAATCCCGATGGCTCCTCGCGAGCAGCCGAGAGACAAGTTCATCCGGCAATAGTCAGTGATTAGTACCCGGCGAAGCAGCGTGCACCAATGCCGCCGCCGGAACCGCCTCTGGCAGCAGGCCAGGCCCTTCCCACATCAGCAACGGACCGCCGCCGCCCAGATTGCTCTCCGGCTCATTCTCGATCCCCGGATCCAGTTCGATGCGAATACGGTGCAGTCCGGCCGCGAGCGCGGCGCTGACCCGCGTTGGCTGAACCGCATCGCCGAACGATCCGCACACCTGAACCCGAAGATCCGGGCTCTGCGCCGCCGGAAGGCCGTCGATGGCCAACGACGCCTGCCGGCTTGTCAGCAGCGTGAACGAATAGCCGCCATCGGCCGGAATCCGAACCCAGCCGTCGTATGCGGTTTGTCGCCCGGCATCGGTAAGCGCCAAACCGGGAATTAGCTGCGTGACCGGCCCGGGTGCGACGTCCGCCGGCAACGGCCGCCGCGCCACCACCGCCGAGCGAGAAACCCACACCTCGTCATGAGGAGCCCGCGTCGCATGCACCAACACACGAAATCGCCCCGACCCATCGAGCAGAGTGCCGTCGGCGTCAGGAAAGGCATGCTGAACATCGCTTCCAACGGCGGTCGCGCCGTCGCCGAACAGCCACTGATACCGCCAACCCGCAGTCGCAGCCACCACACGAAACCTGACCTTCTCACCCGGCCGAATCAAGCCTGGCGCGTAGTCGAACGAAGCATCCGTCAGACCCGGCCCATAGACCGGCTCCGCCGCGCCATCCTGAACCTCCAGCGGAATGTCGGCGTCCTTCGTCGCGATCTTTCCTGTCACCCGCACTCCGTCGAACACCACGCCAGCGACGTTCCCTTCGAGAACCGAAGGCACCATCCCCACGCCATCCATTGCGGCAATGTTCGAGAACGTCACCCCTCGCACAGCAGGCTCCGGATACCGAATCTGCGCCAGCGAATAGAAATCCTCCAGCCGAATATTGCTGAACTGGAAATCCGTGTGCGCGCCTAAAGCCGCCTGATCGGCCCACAGCTCAAAAAATGCAAACGGCACAACGCAGCTGCCGTACCCTGTGTGGATCACATCCAGATCGCGCATCACCACATGGGCGCTGCGAAACGTCTTCTTCGGCCACGCTACACGCACCGTGTTCGAGATGCTGGTCGAGGCCACCGTGTCCTCGATCGTGATGTTCGTGACGTCGAGCCCGGGGAATCGCATCTCCTCGTCGGTGTAGCCGTCCCAGTTCCCTTCCATCGCAAACACATCATCGGATGCCCGGAAGAAGCAGTTCCGGACCGTCGTGTCGCCTCCGCCCAGCCAATCCATCCCATCCTGATTGGCATCGCGCGCAAAGCCGCCGATGACGTTTACGTTGTAAAAGCCAGTCTGCCGAGAGTCGCGCATCTGCACCTGCCAGGTTCGGCTGCGCACAATACACGTGATCCCGTCGATTTCAACGTTGCGTGTCTGATCCATCACAATGCAGTGCCAGCCGCGCTTGTGCATCCAGCCTTCATCGCCGGCAGGATCCTGCGGCCCGTCATAAACGATCATGCCGCGACCCTGGACGCGCACGTCGTGCACCTGCCACAGATTCAGCGAGCCGAAAACCACGGCCCCGGCAGCGAGATAAATCCGGTCACCACTATTCGCGTCGATGTCTTCGCGATGCACGCCCGGCCCGTAGTACCGAACGCCTTCCGTCTTCGCCGTGATCCCCGATTCATCCGGTGGACTGCCAAGAAGAAACAGCATGTCGGCATCGGCAAAATGATCGCCAGGGCGCGTGATCGAGAGCTTCACCGGGCCGGGAATGCGAAACGTGATCGACGCGCCGCTGCGTCGGGGACGAATCCCAAACCGCATAGGCTGGATCTCGACTCCGCGATCCCAGTAGTGCACATCGGCCGCGCGAATCGTGACCGTCGCCAGCCCCTCGAGATCGAAATTCAAAAGGTAATAGCTGCTGGCTGCGTGTACCACCGGCGACGAGCGCCCGTTGATGGTGATGACAAAGTAATCCGTCCGAACCTCGTCGGCAATCGGCGCAAATTGCAAATGACTAGCAGCCAACGCTCTCTGCGAGTAGAAGAGACAAGGCAGCCCGACGAGTACCGCAATCAAAACCCGGATTCTTCTCACCATCACTCTATCGGCAAAACCAGAAACAACAACTTACCCGGATCGCAGCATGGCGGTTAGGCGCCGCTCCTAAGCTGACCGTTGTATTGCTGACCGCTTCATCCCTGCGCGCCGTCACTCACATCACCCCCGGCGCCGAAATGCCCAGCCATCCCAACGTCCGTACCAGTTCCCGTTGTGTCACCGCTGCCGTCGCCAGCAGCAACGTCTTCCGCGCCCGATCCTCTTCGCTCAAAATATGGTGCAGCCTGTAGAAATTGCTGAAGTCCTGCGCCAGCTGGAACGCATGCTTCGCCAGATACGCCGGCTCGGCAGTCTGAATGCACTGGTCGAGCAACAGCGTTGTCTTCGCTCCCCGCAGCCAGACCTCCCAGATTCCTTCGCTGCCCTCTCCGCTCAGATAAGGCGCGACCTCCACACCCGCCAGCGCGGCGAGTGCCTCCCCCGCCGCAATCCCCGCCTTGCGAAAGATGCTGCGCGTGCGCACCACGGCGTACTGGAGGTAAGGTCCGGTTTCGCCCTCGAAACTCAGCGCATCTTTGAAGTCGAAGGCGATTACAGAATTCCGCGTGTAGCGCAGCATGAAATACCGCAGCGCCCCCACGGCAATTGCCCTGGCCGTCGCCTCCCTTTCGTCCTCACTCAGTTCCGGATGCCGCCCATCCACCTCGGCCCGCGTCGCGGCAATGAGCTTGTCGATCAGATCGTCGGCCTTCACTCCGAATCCCTTGCGGCCCGACACCTCGATGAAAGTCCGTGCCCGATCTTCTTCGGAAAGGTCGTATCCCAGATCGAGCGCGCACTGTGGGGTCAGCACGACCATTGCGTACGAAAAGTGCGTGAAATGCGCCGCCTGCTCCATGTACCCGAGGCCCCGCAGTGCCTCAATCACATTTGCCTGCGGATCCGCCTGCCGCGCATCGATCACGTTATAAATCGCCTGCGCCCCGCCAAAATGCGGATGATCGGCCACGCCCGTTTCCGCCGAAATCCAGCACTCGCGATCCGCATACTCAAAAAATTTGCGATAAGCAAAATCCTTCCCCAGCAAGCCAAACTTCCAAAGGTGGTAGGCGATGTCCTTCCCCACGTATGTCACGGTCCCATTCGAGCGCACGATGACCTTCGCATCCTCATCCGGGCCCTCGCTCGATTCGGGTTCATCGCCCTCACCAGCGGCCGCCTCGTCCTGGCTGAGCCCTGAGCCCGGTGCCCGGTGCCCTGCTCTCTCCATCACCCAGCAGCCTTTGTTCTTCCCTTCCGTCTCGAAGTACAGGACTCCCTTCGCCTTCAGTTGTTCAAACGCCAGATCCCAGAAGTGCAAACGAAGAATTTCGCTCTCGCGCGGCAGCAGGTCGTATTCGATCCCCAGCCGCAGCATCGTCTCCAGATGCCTCCGAAGAATGGCGGTCGAAACCAGCTCTGCGATCCTGGCCGTCTCATTGTCGCCGGCCTCCAGCGCATGCAAAATATCCAGGCGCAGTTTTTTCCGGGCCGCAGCCTCAGCCGGATCGGCGTCGTACCAGGACGAAACCCGCGCATAAAGGTCCCAGCAATAAAAATCGATGCGCTCGAGGTCATCGGCCAGTTCGCTCATGAGTTCTTCGACGCCCGCGAGCGTCAGCCCTTCAAGATGGGTAAGCCCCACCACCACATCCGCAACCTGCACGCCCGTGTTGTCGATGTAATTCTGCACATCGACCCGCTGCCCCGCCGCCTGCAGCAGACGCACAAACGTGTCGCCTAGAATCGCATTCCGCAAATGCCCGACGTGTGCGGCCTTGTTGGGGTTGATGCTTGTGTGTTCGACCAGCGAGTGCAGCTTTTCGGCCGGAGCCTCAGGCTCGCCCGATCGTGCGAACGCCCGCGCAAACTCTGCCCGATCGAGCCGAGCATTGATATAACCCGCGCCGGCAATCTCCAGCGAGGCGAACCCCGGCACCGCGCCCAGCGCCGCTACAATCTCCTCAGCAATTTTTTTCGGCGCCTTGCGCAGCTTGCGCGCCAGCTCGAAGGCAATCGGAGTAGCATACTCGCCGAAAGCGAGTTCCGGCGGCTGCTCCAGCACAATGTTTTTGACATCGATCTGATACAGGCTGCGGAGCGCCGCCCGAATCGCCTCCGCCAACTGCCTCTGCTCTTTCAAATACACGCCGGATTCACCAATTCGCTTTCACGGAGAAGCTTGATTCTAGCAGCGCCCGCCCGCAAATCGGATCGCGAGGCACGAGGCGGCGCTATCATGAACACAGCCCGCATTGAGGTGAGCCGATGAGCACCACCCTAATCTCTGTCGATCAGTACCTCCACGGCGTCTGGGAGCCGGATCGCGAGTACGCCAACGGCGAGGTGCTGGAGAGAAACATGGGCGAAAAAGACCACGGAACCTGGCAAGGCGCCCTGGTGCGCCTTCTGAGCGTATGGCGGCAGACCGCGAACGTTCAGGTCATCCCGGAACTGCGCATCCGCACCACCTCCGATCGCTACCGGATTCCGGACGTCACCGTCCTCGACCGCAACGCGCCCGACGAGCAGGTCATCACCCATCCCCCGCTCCTCTGTGTCGAAATCCTCTCCCCCGAAGACCGCATCGGCCGCATCGAAGACAAGATCGAAGAGTACTTCAGCATGGGTGTACGTGCCGTTTGGGTCATTGATCCACGCCGGAGAATCGCCTATCAGTGCCAGGGGGCGAGCCTGCGCGACTGGAAAGCCGTCGAGACACTCACCATCCCCGGCACTCCAGTCGCCCTCGATATGAGCACCATTCTCACCGACCTCGATTAGCCAGGCGCCGCGGTCCGCCTTCGCGCCTCGCAGAAACTCGGAATCTGCTACAACATCAGCCATGTCTGGCAGACGCCGTTGGGTTCGCGCTGGGTTGACGCTCTTCTATTTCGGCGTGAGTTGGTCCGTTCTCCTCTGGTACACATCCGACGACCCGTTTTGCGCGCCGTCGGGCATCAACAATCACATTCTCGTCTCGGCAAGGCTGGCCCTCGCTTGCACGGCGTGGGACTTCCGCTCGGGAATCGGTGGGGCGTGGAGCGCTCGTGTCATGAGCGCCCCTAAACTTGCGCCATTCCTCCGTGCAGTCATCGCTGCGCTGGGTGTTGGTTCAATACCCTTCTGGCTTTTTCGCGGCTATGGTGTATGGCTTTTTCAGGGCACATGGGCCGATGTAAGTTGCGTCTTCACCGAGGAATTTGGAATGGCTTTCCCTTTCGTCGTTGCTCCATCACTCGGCATCGTCAGTCTGCTCCACGGGGTTGGCCGCCATGCGAAGATAGATGAGTAGAGCACTTGAGCGCTATCTGACTCGTAGTTCACTCGTTGCTCGCAATGCCCTCGCTTCTCTATGCCCGACAAGTTCTATCTCACCACCCCGATCTACTACGTCAACGCGCGCCCGCATATCGGCCACGCCTACACCACCATCGTGGCCGACGCTATCGCGCGCCGCAAGCGTTCCCTCGGCATCGACACCTGGTTCCTCACCGGCACCGACGAGCACGGCCAGAAGATCGAGCGCTCTGCCCAAGCCACCAACTGTACGCCCCAGGAATTCGCCGACAAAGTTTCCGCCCAGTTCCGCGCCCTCTGGGATCGCATGGGCCTCACCTACGACGACTTCATCCGGACCACGGAGCCGCGCCACAAAGAGTCCGTCCAAAAACTCTTCGCCCTGCTGCGGGACAACGGCTACATCTACAAAGGCTCCTACACCGGCCAGTACTGCGTCTTCGACGAGCTCTACGTCGAAGCCCCGCCCGGCGCGCCCTGCCCCGACTGCGGGCGGCCCACGGAAACCGTCAGCGAAGAAAATTATTTCTTCAAACTCTCCGCCTTCGAGCGCCGCCTCCTGGAGTTCTACGACGAGCATCCCGAATTCATCCGGCCCGAAACACGCCGCAACGAAGTCATCGCCTTCGTCAAATCCGGCCTGCGCGACCTCTCCGTCAGCCGCACCAGCTTCAACTGGGGCATCCCCGTGCCCGGGGATGAGAAGCACGTCATCTACGTCTGGCTCGACGCTCTCGCCAACTACATCACCGCTCTGGGATGGGGTTCGAGCGATCCCTCGAAATACGAAAAGTTCTGGCCTGCCGACCTGCACCTCGTCGGCAAAGAAATCATTCGCTTTCACTGCGTCTACTGGCCCGCCTTCCTCCTCGCCGCTGGCCTCCCGCTCCCCAAATCCGTTCACGCCCACGGCTGGCTGCTCTTCGAAGAAAGCAAGATGTCCAAATCCCGCGGCAACATCGTCCGCGCGGAGACCATCCTCGACGCCTTCGGCGCGCTGAAGCCCGAATTACCAAAATCCGAACAGGACCTCTTTGGCGCCGACGCGCTCCGCTACTTTCTCCTGCGCGAAATCGTCTTCGGCCACGATGGCAGTTTCTCCTTCGACGCGCTCGTCCAGCGCTACAACTCGGACCTCGCCAACGGCTACGGCAACCTGGTCAGCCGCACGCTCTCGATGATCGGCCGCTACTTCGATGGACTTGTGCCCTATCCCGGGGCCTCCGGATCCGTCGCACAGTCCCACTCCTTCGCTGTCGAGATCCCTGGTGCTATCGCCTCGTTCGGCACGTCGTTTGACGCGCTCGATTTTTCGCGCGCTCTCGAAACCGCCTGGGCACTGGTCGCCGCCGTCGACGGTTATCTCACCGCCAACG
>CAZSWI010000146.1:0-9120 GCA_964610635.1 uncultured Acidobacterium sp. | reverse complement strand
GGCGTCGACATCGCGACCCTCCTTCGCCCCCACCCGGGCCATCACGCCATCTTCTTCGGCTATCTCTTCGACCTCACCCGCTCCGCCATGGGCCTCTTCAAAGTCCCCCTCTGGATCACCCTCCTCGCCCTCGTCGTCGGTGTTTCCGCCGGCCTCTGGTATCGCCTCCGCGACAACGCCCGCATGGCCAACTGCTTCCTCGCCGGCATGATCGTCGCCATCCTCATCGCCGCGCATCTCGCCCTCAACACCTTCTCGCCTGTTCTTTCTTCCGCGATTCTTGCTGAAGCCATCAAGCCCGAAGTCCGCCCCTCCGACGCCATCGTTATCAACGGCCCCTTCGACGCAGCTTCGTCGCTCGCCTTCTACCTCGAGCGTCAGGTGCTGATCCTGAATCAGTCCCCCTCTACCCTCGGCCCCAGCGCCCAACTCGCCAATCCCGCCGTCTTCATCGACAACGCTGCCCTCGCCAGCCTCTGGTCCGGCACCTCCCGCGTCTGGCTCTGGACCACGCCGCAAACCGCGCCGACCCTCCCCGGCAATCTCTACGTCATAGGCGCCAGCGGCGGAAAAGAAATCCTCAGCAACCAACCCAATACCGGCGGCGCCAGCTTCTGACGAAGTCTCGCGCACTCCCTCCGCAGCGTTATACTTGCGACGCTCTGAAATGTGCCTGAACCTCCTGGCCCAAATTTGAGCGCGTTACGCCGATTGCGTTCGCGGAACTGGACGCTCTGGAGAAAAAAATGAAAACGGTATCACGCCGGGATATGTTGAAGGCCGGCCTGCTCGCCCCCGTAGCCGCAGCCACACATGGCATGGGTCCCATCGGCGCAGCCGCCATCCGCGTCGCACAGACTGAGCCCGCCCCACAACCCACCGGCGACGCTACCGAACCACAAAAACCGGGCGCAGGCCGCGAGCGGCTTCTCCTCGATTTCGGCTGGCGCTTCCACTTCGGCAACGCCAACGATCCCGCCAGAGACTTCGGCTTCGGTGGAGTACGCGCCGGCAATTTCCAGAAGACCGGCGGCTTTATTGCCGCCAGCTCCCCGGCCTTCGACGACAGCGACTGGCGCGAAGTCGATCTGCCCCACGACTGGGCCATCGAGCTCCCCTTCGAAAACGATCCCGCACTCGCCAGCAAGGGCTTCTACCCGCTCGGCCGAAATTATCCCGACACCAGCGTCGGCTGGTATCGCCGTGTTTTTGAAATCCCCGCCGACGATGCCGGAAAGAGAATCGTCCTCGAGTTCGATGGCGCCTACCGCGAAACCATGGTCGCCTTCAACGGCTTCTACATCGGAGTGCACAGCGGCGGCTACGACCCCTTCCATTTCGATGTGACCGACTTCGTCTATCCAGGCAAGGCCAACGTCCTGCTCGTGCGCGTCGATGCCACACTCAGCGATGGCTGGTTTTACGAAGGCGCCGGCATCTATCGCCACGTATGGCTCACCAAATCCCATCCCGTCCATGTGAAGCAGTGGGGAACGTTTGTATCCGCCAAAGTTACAAATGGCGACGCCACCCTCTCCGTCCGCACCGAATTGAATAACCACGCCACCGATGCCCAGACCGCCCGCGTCACCTCGACCATCCTCGACCCCTCAGGCAAGGCGGTGGCGAAATCGCAAGCGCCTCCTGCCTCCATCGCATCGGGGGCAGACCAGACCGTCGACCAGACGATGGTGCTCAAGCGCCCGCTGCTGTGGTCCCTCGAAGAGCGCAACCTCTACAAACTCGTCACCGAAGTCAGCGCGCAGGGCGAGATCGTCGATCGCTGCGAGACGCCGTTCGGCATTCGCACCCTCGAATTCAATCCGCAGAAGGGCTTCTTTCTGAACGGGAAATCGGTCAAGGTGAAAGGCACCTGCAACCACCAGGACCACGCCGGCCTTGGCGCCGCCCTCCCCGACGCCGTGCAGTACTACCGCGTTCGCAAGCTCCAGGAGATGGGCTGCAACGCGATTCGCACCTCCCACAACCCTCCCACCCCAGAGTTGTTGAATGCCTGCGACGAGCTCGGCATGCTGGTCTTCGATGAGACCCGCATGATGTCCTCCAATCCCGAGGGCCTCGCCCAGTTCACCGATCTCGTGCGCCGCGATCGCAATCACCCGAGCGTCTTCATGTGGTCCATGGGCAATGAAGAAGGCCAGGCCAACACTGAGACCGGCCTGCACATCCTCACCGCAATGAAAGCCGTCGCCACTCAGCACGACGGCTCGCGTCCCGTCTCCATCGCCCCCATCCGCGCCATCGGCGCCGGCGGTCTCGTCGAGTGCGACGTGATGGGCTACAACTACATGGACCCTGAAGCCGCGGCCTATCACAAAGCGCATCCCGACAAACCCGTCATCGGCACGGAAACCGTCAGCGCCGTCGGCACGCGCGGCATCTACGTTACCGATTTCGACAAGGGCTACGTCGGCTCTTACGATCCCTACACCACCACCGGCCGCGCTTCCGCCGAAGGCTGGTGGCGCTTCTGCAATGCCCAGGAGTGGCTTGCCGGCGGCTTCGTCTGGACCGGTTTCGATTATCGCGGCGAGCCCTCGCCCAATGGCTGGCCCAACATCAGCTCGCAGTACGGCATCATCGACACCTGCGGTTTCCCCAAGGATTCCTTCTTCTACTACCAGTCCTGGTGGACCTCGCAGCCCGTCCTTCACCTCTTTCCTCACTGGAACTGGGAGGGCATGGAGGGCAAAGAAATCGCCGTCTGGGTCTATTCGAATCTCGACAGCGTCGAGCTCTTCCTGAACGGCAACAGCCTCGGCGCAAAAGATGTAAAGAAAGATTCGCACGTAGCCTGGGTCGTCCCCTATGCCCCCGGCGCCATCGAAGCCCGCGGCTCAAAAGCCGGCCAGGTGGTCTCGACCACCAAACGCGAAACCACCGGCCCTGCCGCAAAGCTCGTCATGAAACCCGACCGCCAGGAGCTGCGCGCCGATGGCGAAGACGTAGCCATGTTCAGCGTCGAGGTCCAGGACGCGCAGGGCCGCGTTTTGCCCACCACCGGCAACATCGTCAAGTTCCGCGTAGCCGGAGCCGGCAAGCTAATAGGCGTGGGCAACGGCGATCCCACCGATCACGAATCCGATCGCGGCACCGTGCGCAAAGCCTTCTGCGGATACTGCATGGCGCTGGTCCAGTCCGCGAAAACCGCCGGCGATATAACGGTCGTCGCCGAGTCTCCCGGCCTTACCTCGGCTACCGTCACCATCCCAGCGAAAGAAACAACCCTCCGTCCCCAAATCGCCCCATGGAAGCGCGAGGTTCCCGAAGGCCCTGGCATCACCGGCCTGTGGAGGCCCATCGCCGGTTCGAGCGGCGCAACTGGCCTCGTGGCCCTCTTCATCGGCGAAGGCACGATGGTCTTCACCCTCCATCAGCAGGGAAGCACCCTCACCGGCGCCGTCGAAGGCGCGGGCGGCGGCTTCTTCGGTGGAAGCGATGCGGCCATTCCCATCACCGACGGCAAAGTCGACGGCAACAATGTCTACTTCAAAGCCGGAAACAACACCTACTCCGGAACTCTCGAGGGCGATCAGATCGAACTCCAGCGCGCCATCGACCTGGGCTTCCCAATGACGCAGCCACCCGAGCCCACCGGCCCGCGCCCCGCAGTCGGACCGCCCCCGGACGGCTCCGATCCATCGAGAAACCCCAACATGCGCTTCCCAACCAGCATGCCCGTAGTCCTGCATCGCGCGGAGAGGTGATCGGGACAAAGTTCCGACTCTGCTGAGAGTGTCACCTGGCGCGGCAAACCGTCGCCGCAGCCACTGTCATAGACTGACCTACGGTGCTCACTCCCGCGGAACAAGACCGCCTGCGCGTCGTCCTCGTCAACAGCCGCAACCCGCTCAATATCGGCGCAGCCGCCCGCGCCATGTCCAACTTCGGCTTCCACCACCTGCGCGTCGTGCACCCATATGCGGTCGCCTTTCAGCAAGCGAAGTCCGCTGTCAACGCTGAGCCCGTTCTCAAGGCAGCGCAGCAGTTCGAGCAGCTCCCCGACGCCCTCGCCGACTGTTCTCTCATCGTGGGCACAACCGACGGTGCCCGCCGCAGTCAACTGCCCGCGATTCTCGAAGCTGCCGCGGAAATCGTCCGCGCCCGCCTCCGCGCCGGCTCCAAAGTCGCCCTCCTCTTCGGATCGGAAAAGGTCGGTCTGTCCAATCTCGACCTGAGCCATTGCCAGCTTCTGCTCCGCATCCCCACCCGCACCGAAACCCCCTCCATGAACCTCGGCCAGGCCGTTGCCATCGTCTTATATGAGATCGCCGCGCACGATCCATCTGAAACGCCAGCGCCAGGGACCAACGAATCGCCCGCCACTGCCACTCCCAACCCCGCCAGCCCCAACCCCGCCAGCCCCAATCTACCGCTCGCGACGTCCGGTGAAAAAGAACGCCTCATCGCCCTCGTACTCGAGGCTCTGTCCTTCGACGGCTATCCCCACCGCCGCTCCGCCTCCTCGATCGAGGCGAAGCTCCGCCGACTCGTCCGTCACCTCGCCCTCTCTTCATCCGACCTGCGCCAATGGCTCGGCCTCCTCCGCCAACTCCTCTGGAAACTCCGAGCAACAAAAAGAGCATCGAAAACTCCACCTCCCCAGGACTAGATCCGCACCTCCGAATCCGCTGACCGCCTCTAAGCTGACCGGCCCTTAGCTGACCGGCTTTAAGCTCGCCGGCCCTTAGCTGACTGGCACGGCTGCGGACCGGTACCGGGGGCGACACGAGTTACCGTTGACCATCCCCGCCAATCCCGATAAACTGAAGTGGTTTGGCGCATCTGCCCGTCCCGCCTGTCTCCGGGATCCTCCAGCCGTTTCTTCATGCGAAACTCGCCGGAGCAAGGTATCCGCCCAGCTCAGAATCTTGATTCGCGCCCGCCAGCTCTCATCGGATCGTCGCGGGCGCTGGAGGAATTATGTACGCGGTTATCCGCACCGGTGGTAAGCAGTACCGGGTCGCCCCAGGCGATCTCGTCAACGTCGAAAGCCTCGCCGCCACTGACGATGGCAAAGTCGAATTCGCCGACGTCCTCGGCTTCTCCGGCGAAGCCGGCTCGCTCGTCAAGCCTCAATCGGCAAAGGTCCTCGGCACGGTGGTGCGCGAAGGCCGCGACAACAAGATCCTCGTCTTCCACTTCAAGCGCAAGAAGCAGTACAAGAAGCTCCAGGGTCACCGCCAGGGCTACACCCAGGTCCGCATCAGCGAGATTCAAGTCGACGGCAACAGCTACACCGCATAGCGCGGCGCTCAATCACTCCGCCTCAAAGCGGATTCTAAGGATCAGGAAATGGCACACAAAAAAGGCTTAGGCAGTTCCAAAAATGGCCGCGACTCGAACGCACAGCGCCTCGGCGTGAAGCTCTTCGCCGGACAGGTTGTGACCGGGGGTTCTATCATCGTCCGCCAGCGTGGCACCAAAATCAAACCCGGCCTTAATGTCGGCCGCGGCTCCGACGACACGCTTTTCGCCAAGATCGATGGCCGCGTAAAGTTCATCGATCGCGGCCGCACCGGACGCTTCGTCGCCGTTGAGGCCATCACCGCCGAATAATCCCGCGTCATTCTCAAACTAATAGGGCCGGACTCAGAATCCGGCCCTTTCATTTCACATCCCCGTCACCCCGCTCAACTCAAATCGCCCGCCATAGTTCGTCGTGTACCGGTCCAGGCAGGAAGGTTGCGCTATTGTTCGCAACTGACGCCATGTAATCGGCATCGGCAATCAGTTTACCCGCCAGGGATTCCCATTGTTCCAGGCTCTCGTAGCCCGAACGCCACGCGATCCGGTTTGGATTCCCGCCAAACGGCATTAGCTTCAATCGTCCCGCCGTGTTTTTCCCCGATGTATTTCGCAATTCGATGTCAAAAGCTATGGCGTCGCCGTTCTTGCCTGGCGCGATCTCCGCCTCCAGGTAACCGTAATCATCGTGATCTCCTCGTTCTTCAATCGTCCTTCGTTTCTCACGGCGGCAATGAAGCGACCGCGCGGAGTCGCCCAATCCTACAACCGGCGGATACTTGCTCCCCCACAAACGAAAGCCCCGGGAGACGATCCCAGGGCTTTCGGTGGTGCAGGGGGGAGGGAACAGCTTTTCGGACAGCTTATCGTGGAACAACCACAGGATTCTTGGCCAGCACCCGATCGACCACCCCTTCGATGTCCTGAAGGAAGAAGCCCGTCGGCGCTCCAGCCATCACCGGCTCGGGCATCTGCCCCAGCCCCTTGGCCAGCGCGTTCCACCGAGCCAGCATCGAGCTCGGTGGCAGCACGATCATGTTGCGATCTGCTTCCGGCTCGCGAAGCAGGAAGTATGAGGCCCACGTCACCAGTACGACCGAAGTAACGGCCTGCTGTGAAATATTCGATAAGGAAGTGAGTCCCGGGCAACTGGCCGGAATCGCTGAGAAGATCAATTCTGTCGCCGCCTGCGCGCCAAACCCAAGTCCGATGCCAAACAGCCGGCTCCGGAACGACCGCCCCAGTGAGTGAATCGAGAGAGCCAGGAATGCCAGCAGGCACAGTTCCATCACGCTCACGCAACGCATCGTCTGTACGCAGATTGGGCCGAACTTGCTGGTGCTGTCGCTGTGGCTCGCCAGCGCGTTCGGCAGCGCTACCCCGCCCACCGCCACCACAATCGATACCACGCTGATCCACCGGAATGCCATCAGGCCGAGCCGGCGAAGCCCCGGAATCGGCTCCATCACCCGCTTAAAGACTTCCTGCACTACAAAGAAGATCGCGATCGTTTTCGCAACGTAGGTGATCCAGTAGCCCCAGAAGTAAAACACATATCGCGGAGAAGTCGTCGACGCGATGGCGCCACCGAAATTATAAACAACCTCGAGATAGATGTCAGAAACAAGGTAAACAACGAGGAAGGTCGCCATGGCTGGCAACCGGCGGGCCGATCGGGACTTGAAAAACGCGAAGGCCGCCAGCGATACGAGTAACGGCTCAAGCCTGATGAGAATATCCTGCAGGTGCTCCATCGTTGTCCTCTCAGAGTTACGAGGATAACGAACGAGCATTACCGGCTCAAGGAAAATCCTCAGTCAAACGGTCTTCAAACCTGCCACTTTTGTGGTAGCTTTGGTTACCGTAGTACTGGTTTGTGCTCTGCCGCCTTATCTGCTCCCCACGGGCGGGCAAATCTTCCCAGGATCGCACGTCGGGATTGGCATTGCCGCTGGCGGGCAAATCTTACCCGGGTCGCAGGTCGGAATCGGCATCGCCATGGGCGGGCAAATCTTCCCTGGATCGCACGTCGGAATCGGCATCGCCGAGAACCGAGCATGCGATGTAGCGAACGAAGCGGTCGCACCAGCAATACACATTCCGAGAATAAGCGACTTAATGGCTGTTTTCATGACTGTAGTACTCCCCCTACAAAAGTTGTACCTGTCTAACCCTGTTGTGGTAGAGACTTCTCCCCACAGCTGGGACTATATCTGCTAATCTGCCGCCTTGTTGGCCCTTGTCGGTATTATCTAAGTATTCAACATTTGCTCCTCCGGTCACCACCCCTCTCTCGCCCCTCCCACCCTCTCAGCTGGCCCTATCCCCTGCCCTAAGCCCCATTTCCAGCGAATCGCCTCAAAGCAAAGCTGTTCTGTTCCAGAAGGCTGGCGTCCCTGGCCCAGCTCCGTTCCTTTTGAACCGAACCCCCAGGCAAAACCACCGCTTCAGACATGCCAGTGGCAACCGGGCTATTGACCGCCCTGCCTTTGTCTCCCCCGCCACTGTTAACCGAATCCGAAAGGTACTACACGGTTATCGCTGTCAGGCCCAGCCTTGCCACACCTGTCCTCAGGCAGCCCCCTCTCCCGCTTCAACCCGAGGAAATCCCAACCCGCTCCCGCCCCCGATCAGCGCAGCCCAGCCTTTTTCGCCGCAATCCGCCGGGCCTCATCGACCGCCTTCTGCGTCCGCTTCTGCCGCGATTCCGGACTCTGGTAATAGAAGATTCCCAGCAGGTGCCCGCGCCGCTGCACTGCCGTCATCGACCGCCATCCCTCCCGCGCCGCCGGCTGCCGCAAAAACGCCGCCTCCAGAATCGGCGGCAGTATCCGCTCCCCCTCCATCGCCAGCAGCATCATCTCAGCCAGTTGCTCCGCCCGCGCCCTCCGCGACTCCGGGCTCTTCACTTGTGTTACCCGATCCGCAAACGCTTTCCGGTAAGAATCGCTGAGCTGGCCGTACCACTTCCTCAGCCCGCGATCCTCTCGCAGAAACTTCTCCAGCTCCGGCGGAGTCCCAACCACCCGCTCCTCCAGATCCGGCTCCAGCACGACCTCAGCCACGCCGCCCTGCCGGACGCGGCCCTCCTTCTGCATCTTCTTATTGACCAGCAGAATATAGCTGCCGTCCCGCGCCTTGAACAGCGACGTGCGAAACCCAAATCCATTGATCGTTCCGCATACACGCAGCTTTTTCCGCTGCGGCCACACCTTCGTCGGATCGAATGGCACCCGCATGATCGTCCACTTCAGGCTGGTGCCATCCGGCTCCAACAACCCCCGAAACTTCTGCTTCGCCCCCACGCGATCAGGATAATCGCGATCCGCGCGCACAGAACCGCAGCGGGCTACTTTCCCAGCGGCTTCCGCGCAAAGTAGTAGAGTGAATACGCCAGCACTCCGAACATCAGCACTGCCACCCAATCGTGTTCCATAAACCCCACGTGTAGTTGCAGCACGTTCTGCCCAAACGGCTCGATCAGTTTCAGCCCCACACCCAGCAGCCCCACAATCCCGCCCGCCGCAATCAACCCACTTGCATAGAGGGAACCAGGACTGATCTCACCCTCGCCCTCCGTCGCTCCGCCGGTCTTCTCTACCGCGCGATCCACCATCCACCGCACCACGCCGCCCGCAAAAATCGCCAGCGTCGTCGCAATCGACAGATACGATCCCACCGCGAACGTCAGCGACCGAATCCCCATCAGCTCAACCGCAATCACCAGAAAAACTCCCAGCAGCACCAGCCCCCACGGCAATTGCTGCCGCAGAATTCCGTTGATCACCGTCGCCATGAGCCGCGCCTGCGGAGCCGCCGCCTTCTCGCTCCCGATCCCCTGCACCCACTGCA
>CAZSWI010000145.1:0-9146 GCA_964610635.1 uncultured Acidobacterium sp. | reverse complement strand
CAATGCAGCCCAGTGCCTGATCCACCTGGAGTGCTCGCTGCTTGCCGGTCTTCGCTTTGAGCCGATCTATCAGTATCGGCTCTGGGGCGGCCGACGCTCAGCGACCGCGATGACCACGCCAGCATAGTGGACAACGACTGGCGAGCTTGCTGAGTGCGCCGCTGCCGAACGGTCCGGTCGGCGAAGCCTGGGTGAATCGCAGCGGGTAGAGAATGGTTTGGCCCACGGAATTCCCTATTGCCCGGCTGGGATTGTCGCGTGATGGCGCCGGCCTGGCGCCAGCGATAAGTCGACGCTCGTTATGTAGACGAACAGGGCCGCGGCGATAAAGAATACCCCGACCCAGAACCGCCAGTCCCGATGCGCCCGCATCCAGTACGGTCGTTTCTGCTGAGCCTCGCTCGGATGCGGTCCTTCCTCATGATGCGTGTGAGTTGTTCCCGGATCTGTCATGCGGGCTGCAATTCGTCTTCGGGCGCGGGCAGAGCGACACTGTGGCCGTTGCGCGCGGCCTGCGCTTTGTTTGCGTTTTCCTGACCAATTCCCATGGTCAGCGCGGTCATCCCGGCAAGACCTCCGAGCTGCATCGTCTCAATGGCGGTGCTCGGAACGATGACAATCGTCGAGTTTTGCTTCAATCCTTCGTACAGCATGTTCATGCCGCGCAAATGGAAAGCGATGGGATCGTTGGCATAGGTTCTGGCGGCTTCAACAAACTTCTCCGCCACCTGACGCTCCGAATCGCCAAGGATGACGCGAGCCTGACGTTCTCTCTCCGCCTGAGCCTGCATGGACATCGCATTCTCCAGCGCCGACGGAATCAATACATCCTTCACCTCGACCGAGATCACGTTAATGCCCCACGGTTCTGTGCGCTCATCGATAATCGTCCTCAGCACACTGCTGATCTTGTCCCGGCCTTCCAGCATCTCCGATAGCATGGTCTTGCCGATCACGTCGCGCAACGCCGTTTGCGATGCCCAGCTGATGGCGCTCTGGTAGTCCGCTACATCGAGGGCCGCTTTCTTCGGATCGATAATTTTCCAGAACAGCACTGCGTCCACATCGACCGGAACCGTGTCCTTGGTCAACGTTTTTTCCGCTTTGAACGAGCTGGTAAGAACGCGGGTGTCGATCCAGTACGGAATGTTTTCGATCAGCGGAATGATAAGGAAGAGTCCTGGTCCCTCCAGGGAGCGAAACTTCCCGAGGCGCAGGACGACGGCCTTGCTCCATTGATCTGCAACCTGAATAGCGGACGAAACAACGAAGGCAACGATAATGGCTGCGCAGAATATCGCTATGCCGGCCGTGTTGTCTGCCGCCAGATGTGCGAAATATGCAAATGCCGCGCCAATGCCGGCGATCACAACGAATACCAGCGCGGAAAGCGAATTGCTCCTTTTCATTTCAATGTCCCCGATTTTCTGATGTAGTCAGCCGAATTGTGCAGCGCCGCGGTACCGGGCGGCTCGTAAGTTCGGGTTCCTGCTGCACAAGACCGTTTCCGCATGTTCCTGACAACAGTGTTCCATCCCGCTCATGTTCGCGCTGTGCAATCCGGCTCAGTCGTTCATCGAGTCAGGGGGACTTTGGCAATCGGATACAGTCATCGGCATCTCGCGAGGTAAAGAATCAGGAGTGGCAGTTCCTCAAGATGCACTCATGCCAATGGCAATCTGCCTGGACAGACCATGGCTGCAGAGAGTGCTGTCGTATTTGCATCGCCGGTAACAGGATCCCCGCCGGTTAAGGCTGTCGAGCCGAACGGGCTCACCACCGATGAGGCCCAGGACCCGTCTCGCAAAGGACGGACCCTACGCCATGCCGGATACATCGGCTTACCCGCTTCGCAGTGCCCTCACTAAATTCTGGGCTCCAGTGCCCTGGCTGCTCGAAGCGGCTATCGTGCTCCAGCTGGTGCTGCATAGCCTGATAGCAATAGTGGATTGCGCGCAACAACAAGGGCAAGGTTCCTGCCTCGCCGCATTCCGGCAACAGTCCAATCGTATATACTTGTAACCTCTCCGCTCCTCGCACCATGGATCATTCCAACTCAGGAAAAGACGAGGACTCTGTCACCAAAAAACTCGCGCCGGGGAACGTCAGGACTTCGTTTGCCGGAGAGAGTTCCGGCGCCAACGTTCCGGTTGTTCCTCAGGACCAGGCCACGTATGTCGATCCTGGTCCGTCCCGGCGCGATCCTGACGCCACGATCGTCGATCCGGGACCAGGATTGGATCCTCAGGCGACGGTGCTCGACGCCAGCGCTAAAATCCCACCGGGAACTTCGTTGCCCCGAAATCCCGCGCCTCCGTCCAGCCGAATTTCCGAATCGCAACCCCACGCCGCCGTGTTTCAGATCGGTGATCTACTCGCCGGACGTTACGAAATTCTGAAACTGCTGGGCGAGGGCGGTATGGGCGCTGTGTACAAAGCCGCCGACCGCGAGCTCGATCGTTTCGTCGCCTTGAAAGTAATTCGGCGTGAACTGGCGTCGAACTCTTCGATCCTGGCTCGTTTTAAGCAGGAGTTACTGCTCTCCCAAAAGGTCACCCACCGCAACGTGATCCGCATTTACGACCTCGGCGAAGGCGAGGGCGTGAAGTTCATCACGATGGAGTTTATCGAGGGCGAGGATCTGCGGTCCCTCATCCGCGAGAAACAGAAATTCTCTCCCGAAGAAGCGGTGGAAGTGATTCAGCAGGTGTGCCAGGCGCTCAACGCTGCGCACAGCGTTGGCGTCATTCACCGCGACCTCAAGCCGCAAAACATCATGCAGGACGCCACCGGGCGCATTCTGGTGATGGATTTTGGCCTGGCGCGCACCTTCGAAGGCGATGGCATGACCCAGTCGGGCGCCGTTGTCGGCACCATGGAGTACATGTCGCCGGAGCAGGCCCTCGGCAAGGATCTCGACCAAAGATCGGACATCTTCGCCCTGGGGCTGATCTTTTTCGAATTGCTGACCGGCAAAACACCTTTCCACGCCGACAGCGCTCTCGCCAGCCTCATCAAACGAACCCAGGAACCAGCCGTTTCAGTTTCGAATCTCGACGCTCAGGTTCCCGCCCGCTTAACTGCGATCGTCGGCAAGTGCCTGGAACGCGACCTGAACGACAGGTACCAGACTGCGGCAGCGGTTCTCGCGGACCTCAATGCGTGGAAGAACAAGGATGCCCCTGTCCAGCCTTCGGGACGGACTCTTCCGTGGCCTCTCATTACTGGAATCGTGACCGTCATCCTTCTGGCGATGGCGGGATTGTTGGCCGTGCCCTCGTTGCGGCACCGGATTCTCGGCGGCGAAGCGAAATCCGCCGGCCCTCATCAGCCCATCACCGTCCTGGTGGCCGACTTCGCGAACCATACCGGCGACCCGGTCCTGGATGACACCCTGGAACCGATGATGAATGTCGCCCTCGAAGGCGCCAATTTCGTCAACGCGTTCAGTCGCGGCGATGCGCTGAAGCTGGCCAAAAAACTCCCGAATCCCACCGACAAACTCGACCTGCAGTCGGCGCGCCTGGTCGCCGTTGACCAGGGCGTCAACGCGGTGGTTACGGGCGACATCAGCAAGCAAGGTGACAAGTACACTATTTCGGCGACCGCCCTCGACGCCGTCAGTGGCAAGGAACTGGCAAAGGCGGACGTCACGGTCGCCAACAAGCAGGAGATCATCAGCGACCTCCCAAGGCTGGCGGCCCCCATTCGCAAAGCTCTGGGTGACAACACGCCCCCCTCCGTCCAGTTCGCCGAGGTGAGCGGTGGTTTTACCTCTGTATCCCTGGAGGCCATGCAACAGGATGCGATCGGGGTAGACGAACAATTCGCGGGCAAGTTCCAGGAGGCTTTCGATTCGTTTCAGAAGGCTGCGCAACTGGATCCGAAGTTTGCCCGGGCCTACACCGGCATGGCGGCCATGGCCCAGAACCTGGGGAAACCGCAGGACGCCTTAGCCTACATGCAGCTGGCGATGCAACACGTGGACCGCATGACCGAACGCGAACAATATCGCAACCGCGGGCTCTACTATCTCACCAGGGGTGACTGGCAAAATTGCGTTAAGCAATACACAGAACTTGTCACGCGCTATCCCGCCGATCGTGTCGGTCAGAACAACCTTGCCAACTGCTATACCCAGTTGCGCGACGCTCCGAAAGCACTGGAAGCAGCCCGCCAGGCAGTGGCCATTGTCCCGAAAGCTGTCGGGCAGCGGCTCAACCTGGCGTTTATCAGTTCTTTCGCCGGGGATTTTGCCGCCAGCGAAAAAGAGGCGCGCACCGCCCTTGCTATCAATCCGAAGGCCGCACAGGGATACCTGGTGCTGGCCGAGGCGGAGCTCGGGCAGGGACAGATCGATAAAGCGGCCGCTGCGTACCATCAGCTGGAGACTTTCGGCCCGCTGGGAACGTCGATCGCGAACGACGGACTCGCCGATCTTGCCGCGTATCAGGGAAAGTACGCAGAGGCCGCCGGACTTCTCGCACAGGGAGCCACAGCGGATACAGCGGCGAAGATGACCGACAACGCGGCGAGGAAGTATCTGGCTTTGGCGAACCTGCAGCAACTGCAGGGACATCAGGCCGCAGCCCTCTCCGGCATCGGCAAGGCCTTGGCCAACAACTCGTCCACCGCGAATAAGTTCCTGGCAGCGATCGGTTACGCCGATGCCGGAGAACCCGCGAAAGCGCAAAAGCTTGCGGCCAGCCTCTCTTCCGAAGAGACCGGCGAGCCTCAGGCTTACGGCCAGATCATCGAGGGAATGATCGCTCTGAAGCGCAAGGACCCCAAAGAGGCAGTGAAGCAGATCACAGCTGCCAATAATCTGCTGGACACCTGGATCGGCCGCTTCGAACTCGGCCGTGCCTACCTCGATGCAGGACAGTTCACCGAGGCTGATTCGGAGTTCGACCGATGTGTGAAAAGAAGAGGCGAAGCCATCGAGCTGTTCGATGATAACGTCCCGACCTATGCATATTTCCCGCCCGTGTATTACTACCAGGGGCGGGTCCGGGAAGGCATGAAGAGCGAGGGGTTCGCGGACTTTTATAAGACCTATCTCAGCATCCGCGGTCAATCGTCGGATGACCCGCTCGTTCCCGAAATCCGCAAGCGGATCGGCCAGTAAAAGCGGGCGAAATCGACGCTTCGACGGCCGTAGAACCTACAATGCTCTGCCCGGAAAATCCGCTCTCTGGCTGCAATTCAGCAAACACGAAAAGAACATAACCAATAGCTGCCGCCATTAATTTGCCGGATCTCGCCTTTCTCAGCCTCTGAGACTATCCTCCGGTTCCCTCGCCGGCGCCCTGTATACGGCTAGCTTCCCGAGAGCGAAACAGTCTGCGTGCCGGCCTGGGTGTTGTCCGTAACCGTCAGACTGGCGGAGGCTGCTTTGCCACTGGAATTGAACGTGACTGAGATTGTGCAGCTCTTGCCCGCCGCGAGAGAACTCGACGGGCCCGGGCAGGTATTGGTTTGCACAAAGCTGCTCGCGTTCGTTCCCGTCAATCCAATGGTACAGATAATCAGTGCCGACGTTCCCGTGTTACTGAGGGTGACGGTTTGGGGTGTACTGCTCTTGCCGGAAGCTACCATCCCGAAGCTGAGATTCGATGAACTGACGCTGGCCAGCGGATAAGTCGCTGTTACGGCTTTCGTGACCGATGTCGCCGCAGAGTAGTTTGAGTTACCTGCCTGATTGGCGATCACCGAGCACGTTCCTGTCCCGCTGGTCATCGTATAGGTCGCTCCCGAATTGGTGCACACCCCGGAACTTGTAAAGGTCACCGCGTTGCCGCTGGCGCCACCCGTAGCCGCCACCGTGAAGCTGCTCTTGTAGGCGGCGCTCGCTGGAGGGCTCGTGGTGAACGTGATCGTCTGCGTGGCCAGGGTCGCGTTTAGAGTCTTCGTAACCTTCCCCGCCGCCGCATAGTTCGAGTTGCCGGCCTGGTTGGCGATGACCGAACACGTTCCCGTGCCGCTGGTCATCGTATAGGTCGCGCTCGAATTGGTGCACGAACCAGCGCTCGTGAAGGTCACCGCGAGCCCGCTGGAGGCCGAGGCCGCCACCGTGAAGCTGCTCTTGTAGGCGGCGCTGGCCGGAGGACCGGTGGTGAATGTGATTGTCTGCGCGGCCGCAGTCGCTGTTACGGTCTTCGTAACCTGCGCCGCCGCCGCGTAGCTGGAGTTGCCAGTCTGGTTCGCGATCACCGAGCAGGTTCCCGTTCCGCTGGTCATCTTATAGGTTGCGCCTGCATTGCTGCACGCCCCGGCGCTCGTAAAGGTTACCGGGTTCCCGCTGGCGCCGCCTGTAGCCGCCACCGTGAAGCTGCTGTTATAAACGGCAGTCGAAGGAGGGTTCGTCGTGAAGGTAATCGTCTGCGGGGTCAAAACGAGAGCGCTCAGCATTACTGGCTGCGGATTGCCTGGCGCATTGTCCATGATCTCCAGCGTCGCGGTTTGCAGTGTGTCGTAATACGGACCCGCGATGAAGGCGATCGTTATGGTGCAGCTTTTCCCCGCTGCCAACGGATTCGGGCACAAATTAGCTGCCACAAACTCGTTTGAGTTTCCTCCATGCACGATCGAAAGAATGGGTGTGCTGATGGTTGCGGGAGCCGTCCCAATGTTGGCCAGCGTGATGTTTTCGGTCGTGACGCTCCCGAGTGCCACCGTGCCGAAGTTAATAATGGATGGAGACACGGTGAGCAGGGGTCCGGTTGCGTTTACGGTCTGCGTGACCGTCGGCGCCATGAGGTAGTTCGCGTTGCCTGCCTGGTTCGCGATCACCGAACATGTTGCGGTGCTGTTGGTCATCGTATAGGTCGCGCCGGAATTGGTGCACGAACCAGCGCTCGTGAAGGTCACCGCGTTCCCGCTGGCGCCGCCCGTCGCCGCCACTGTGAAGCTGGTGTTATAGGCGGCTGTTGCCGGAGCGTTGGTGGTAAAAGCGATCCTCTGAGTCGCCGGACTCACCATGAAGCTCTGCACGCTGCCCGCCACCCCGGCATAGTCCGTCGTAGATGTGGCGTTCGCCGCCAGCGCGCAACTTCCCACACCGGCGAATTTCACCACCCCGGCCGAGACGGTGCACACGCTCAGCGTGCTGGAAGTGACCGACTCTGTTGGGTTTCCGTTGCCCGAGTAAGTATAGGTCGGTGTAAAGCTGCCGCCGTATGCCGCGTTCGACGGGATATTGGCGATGCTGATCGTCGGGGTCGCCTGCTGGATGGTCAGCGTGCCACTCGCGAAATTGAAAGAGTAATTGGCCGCCGTCAGTGTGCCGGTCCCAACCGTGATTTGATAGGTTCCAGGACTGCTCGTTGCGGTGGCCGTCGTCGACAGCGCGGGCGCGCCCGTCACGACCGAAGGCTGCTCGCCATTGACATAGCCGGTGATCGTATAGGTTAACGGCGGGATCGAAGCCCCATAGCTGATCGTGGGGCTGCCTGCCGTCACTGAAAGCGACGCCGGGTAAATGTTGAACGACTGGGTCACTGAGGCGGCGCTATACGTGGTGTTTCCAGTTGTGCCTCCCGGTGCCGAAGCCGTGATCGTGCACACCCCAACCCCGGAAATACTGCCGCTCGTCGTGCATGGCGCGGATGCCGCTGCCGTGAAGCTGACCGCCTCCCCGGACGAGGACGTCGCACTCAACGAGAACGTTTTGCCATACTGCACATTGGCCAGCGGCGCGAAGGTGATCGTCTGCGACTTCGTGTTGGAGGTTGCAGGCAGGATCGTAAAGCTTCCCGACACAGAATTAGCCGCGTTGTAATACGGCGGCGTGGGAGTGCCCATTGCCGGCG
Source organism: uncultured Acidobacterium sp. (assembly GCA_964610635.1). GTDB lineage: Bacteria > Acidobacteriota > Terriglobia > Terriglobales > Acidobacteriaceae > Palsa-343. The sequence continues at coordinate 1,335 of CAZSWI010000145.1, read as the reverse complement.
GGCTCGTGCCCGGTTGCGAAGCGGTGATCATGCAGCTTCCCGTGCCGCTGAGGGTCACCGTAGCCGACGACACCCCGCCGGTGCCGTTCGAGACCGGCGATACCGACTGGCTGCCGATGGCGCAAGGTCCCGTCGCGCTGAAGTTCACCTGCAATCCATTCGGGGCGCCGTTCGACTCCGCAGTCGCGGTGACGGATACCGGACCTGGAAGAGAGGCGGAACTCGGCAAGGAGCCAAGGACGATAGTCTGGTTGTTCGTCAGCACCGCCGGCGGCGAAGGTGCACTCTGCCCCTGCGAGGGATCGATCGTTACTGGAAGCAGCGTGGTTGAAATGGTGTAGACCACCGTCCCGGAAGTCGGCGGGTTTGTGTCTGTAAACGTCGTCGCCGGTGGATTCCCATTCACTCCGCTGACGCTGCCAATTACGACGGGCGCACCATACACGATGGGCATCCCGAAACCTACGCTGCGGGAGATTGTGTACGTCTGAACGACACCGAAGGCGGGCGCTGTCCAGTTGACCACGACGACAGCTGGCCCCGAGGGAGGTGTAACAGGCGTCTCGGTGGGTGACGACGGTGGCCGAACAACCGAGTTGGCGGTTTGGTAAGTCAGCTCGTTGGTCGTAACACCGCCGCTGCCCAGCGTGATGTTGCCGCCACTGCCGAGAGTGACGTTCCCCCCGCTCCCCAGGGTGACCGTCCCGCCGCTGCCCAGCGTGATGTTGCCCCCGCTCCCCAGGGTGACGTTGCCACCGCTGCCCAGCGCAACTGTCCCGCCGCTACCCAGGGCTACTGTGCCACCGCTCCCCAGGGTGACGTTGCCACCGCTGCCCAGGGTCACCGTGCCACCACTGCCCATCGTGATGGTGCCGCCGCTGCCCATTGTCACATTCCCGCCACTGCCCAGCGTCACATTGCCGCCACTGCCGAGGGTAACGGTGCCGCCGCTGCTGCCAAATGTGTACATCCCACCGGCGCCTATCGGTATTGAACTTCCGCCACTGGGCGTGACCGCTCCGCCGCTGCCTAATACAACCGTGCCGCCGCTCCCCAGCGTGATGGTCCCGCCGCTGCCCAGTGCGATGGTGCCGCCGCTGCCCAGCGTCACATTGCCGCCGCTGCCCAGCGTCACATTGCCGCCGCTGCCCAGCGTCACCGTTCCGCCGGCACCCACGGTGGCGGTTCCACCACTACCCAAAGTGACGGTCCCACCGCTGCCCAGCGTCACATTGCCGCCGCCGCTCCCCTGGGTCACGGTACCGCCACTGCCCAGGGTGACGTTGCCGCCGCTTCCCAGCGTCACGGTACCGCCGCTTCCCCTCGTCACCGTCC
>CAZSWI010000144.1:0-9214 GCA_964610635.1 uncultured Acidobacterium sp. | reverse complement strand
GATGACCAGGCTCACCCCACAGCCTGTGACCTTTCCCCCAAACCCACCCCCGCCCGCGTATGGCCAGGTCTGCTCCATAGCCTTGTAACAACCCCACCCCCGCCGCAGCGCACGGCCAGGTTCACCCCACAGCAAGAAGCTAACGCTCTGCCGTTCGCATCGGCAAGATGACTCATGCCGGGCTCCAATCGAAAGTACCGCCTATTCCCGAAAAGCCAGCCATCCCGAACGAAGCAACAGAATCCGCTGCGCCCGAGTTTAGGGCCGCAACAACGAATTCAAGCGCCAGCCGAGGAGCCCAGCCGGAGCTAAGCCAAAGGTATCAGCGCTTCCCCTTACCCGCTAATTTGGACCCCGGGGACTGTTGCCTGTACCCTCTTCCCTGTTGCCTGCCTGTTTGTCAACTATCCACCACTTACCCAAAGTAACAACCCCTGATAAATCAGGACTTCCACACCAGAAAAGTTGGCAGTTTTACTCTCCCAACCTGCTATTCTGAACTTATAGAGTAAAAACGAAAAACTCCCGAGTTTTGAGCAAAGAAAAAAGCCTCGCGCCGCGAGGCTTTTGCCGTTCTGGAAAGGAGAAACCAGACATGTCCCATCGCCCGCTCGCGATCGCCTCGGCAGCTCCCGGCAAAGCTGGCCGCTCCCTTTGCTTACCGGGGCCTCGGTTGTGGCCGCCTCATCCAGTGCTTTTCATACGCACGAATGCCATTCAACTCCAGAAGCCATGTGCGTTGTCTTCAGAGCCGGAGGGTACCCAAGGAAAAAGGTTACTGTACAAACCACACAAAACAAAGGGCGCGCGAAAACAACCACCCCCCGGGCGTCAACCCAAATCGCCCGAAAACGCTACTTCAGGCTCGCGAGTTTCCCAGTCGCAATCTGAGCCGCGTCGGTGTCCTTATTTTGGTCCTTGATCTCCGCGTAAAGCCGCCGCGCCTCCGCGGGCTGCGTCGTCTCATAAAGCTGAGCCAGCTGCAGTTGCGCCGCTACCTTCGGAACCGTCGTAGCCGGATGCTGGATCACATCCTGAAACTCGGTCACCGCCTGCGAATTGCGCCCGGTCTGCTCGTACAGATTCGCCAGCGCAACCTTCGCCAGCGCCGCCACATTGCCGTTGCCGGCATGCGTCGCCTTCCCCAGATCCTTTTCCGCCGCCGGCTGCTGTCCAAGATCGAGCTCGGCGATGCCCGCAAAGTACCCGGCCATTTCGCCCGCGTTCAGCCAGCCGTAATGATCGGCCGCCTGCCGGAAAAGCGGATATGCCGCGCTCGCCCGTTCCGCAGCCGACGCGTACGTCTTCTGCCCCGGCTCCGCAGGCTGATTCGGTTTGGCCAGTGGCGTCTGGTAAATGTCCATCGCCTCGCCCAGCAGCTGGTTAGCCGCCGCCTCGCGCCGCTGATAAAGCACCATGCTGGCAACAATAACCCCGATCAGCAGCACGAAGCCCACCGACCACGCCGTAACCCGGCTGCGGTGCTCGCCGATCCACTCAAGACCGGAGGTGGTCGCGGTTACGAATTTGTCCTGTTTCAGCGCGTGACGAGTCTGTGTATCCACCGATTTTCCCGATTTTCCTTTGGGCGGCCCGATATCACCGGGCAGGCAGTTGCGAACGCGGCTCTCCGCCAGCGTTCGCCTGAAAGAATTACCTTCAGTCTACCACGCGCTCCAAAAGACGCTCGGGATCAAAAGCGCTGCTCAGGCAGCCCGCACCAGGTCATCGATTTGCCCGTCTTCGATCTTCTTCTGGCACTCGATGCAGTACGGAGTCGACGGCAAAGCCTCCAGCCGCTTTTCGCCGATGGTTTTGCCGCAATGCATGCACTCGCCGAACGATCCCTCTCGCATGCGTTCCAGCGCCAGCCGAACCAGCGACAGTTGGCTGTGGCCCTCGGTTCCCTGCGTAAAGATCAGCTCCTTCTGATACGACAACACCGCCTGGTCGGCGACGTCCAGCGTATCTTCGGCCATCGCCTGGCGGCCCTCTTTCGCCGCGGTCTGCATGCTGCGCTCCAACTGCCGCTGTTGATGGCGAAGCCGCTCTTCGAATCGCCGTAGTTTTGGGTTCTGCGATGAACTGGTCACTGAGTGATACTCCTCGGATAAAAGGCTGGTCGCCCGTGCAGACAGTTTCATTGGACGCACAAACCCTGTGAAGATTTGTTTTTATTTCGATACTTTCCCAAAGTTTATTTTCTCGTCAACCCTTCACACCCGCCCGGGATCCATCCGAAGATGCGGTGGGAACCAAAATGCTCTACGCTGAAAGCAGCCATGTACGAAGATTTCCACGCCACCGATCGCTGGAGCGGCGAACCCCTGCACTGCCGCTGGAAGGCCAATATCGTTGCCATCGCCACTCGTCACGCCGACGCGGTCGACATCCGGTTCGATGTCGGCGGCCGCCCCGTCTGGATTGCCATGCCCTGTCTGGCCTGGGTCGAGCAGAAGAAACGCACCAACCACACCATTACCGACTCCCTTGCAGCCCAGGCCGCTGGTCGTTATCTGAAAAAGGCCATCGAGTCCGGCTACGACTACGGCCGCGAAATGTACACCATGACCATCGAAGAGGTTCTCGAGCAAGTGGATGCTGTCTTGCATGAGGCGGGCCACACGTCGAAGTTGCCCTACCTGGTGCCTTCCGACGACGCTCAGCCTCAGTCCTGAGGAAATGCGGCTGGGCAAATCTCCGGTCTAAACGCCTCATCTGAATGAAAGCTAAAGGCGGATGACCCGCCCCGGAAAACTCGGCCGCAGGAAGTCAGAGATTTCGGCCTGTGACCCGCCCCGGAAAACCCGGCCTGGTTTTTGGGTTTTGGGTCATTGATAATCCGTTGCAGCCTCTGCCATTAACCGGAGTTATCCGTCGGCGATGCCGTCCGCAGTCCCCGAATGCCAACCGTCCTGATTCAATTCCTGGTATCTCTTGAGGACGGCTATCAGGTTGCGACGATACGAGGCCCAGGTAATTGTGGCCGCTATTGCCGGCGCCTCAGCTTTCATGTGCCTGAGCAGGCTTCGGTCTGCATCGAGCTTCTCGAGACAGTCAACGATGGCATCGCTTGAACGGATAGGGATAACAAAGCCTGACCTGCCATGAACAACCGCGTCAGTCGCGCCGGAATTGGCTGTGGTTATGACCGGGAGACCCTGCGACATCGCCTCCAGAACCACGAGCGCGCGCCCCTCAAACAATGTGGGCAATACAAAAACATCGTGCCTGCGCATCGTCTCGAGAACGTCGGCATTGGAAAGCGTGCGATGCCAGGTAACCTCGGTTAATGAACGCCGCACAGCGGGGCATGGAACGAGTTCGGCCCCAATGACCGTAAGTTCGATCCGTCGTCCCATTCTTTTTGCAGCTTGAAACAAGTAGGAAATGCCTTTTCGTTGAGTGAGAGAGCCGCAAAAGAGGACTTTCAGGGGTCCGTTTTCTGAACCTTTCCAATGAGCTTCTTTGACTGGCGGAGGGCAACCGTATTCAACGATTGTGGTCTTAGCTTCCCATTTCATCGGCAAAGTCGATCTCACAAACTCGCTTGGAACGATAATACGATCCGCCAATTCAAGTTCAATATCCTTCCGTTCGAGTTTCTCCTCGCTGTCCGTAGGACCGATAAGTGTTGCGGCCCACTCGGGATTGATTGCCTGTTCCTCGGCAAAAAGCGTATGCGCTGCGCGCCAATAGCCAATCGGCAGTTCGTAGAATTTAGGAATGCTTGGGAAGGCTGAAAAGGTAGCGTATGCGTTGTCTTCATAGGCATAGATTGCAAGGTTCCGACTCCTGCTTCTCCGCACTTCGTCCAGGAGATGCCGGTCGAGAGAGCGGCGGACGTCGTCTATCGTAGGCGTAAGAGTCGCAATCCCCAGCCGCGATCCCACCACGCGCAACACCTCCTGAAATGGATGCGAGCGTATTTGACGAGGATCGACACAGGAGAACGAGCGGCGCTCTATTCCTTTCCGTATGGGTCGAGGAAAAAGGGCGAGAAGCGGAACGTGCTCCGCGCAAACGGTTGTCACAAAGCTTTCGAGAACGCCCGCATTCTGTAACGCGAGCAATGCCTGCCTCACGTTTTCGTTTCCGCCGGGATGACCGAGAACGACTCTGTAATTCATTGTTCGGGTTCAGCCCTTTGATTGTCCCGTTCGGATAAGGTTCAGGCCACAGGCGACGCAGGAAGCAGGGAAACAGCGCGCTGATGGTCCTAACAGAATAGCGCCGGAAATGAGATGCAAAGCGCGGGCGCACGCAGTCGGGAAGGGATAGGGAACCTTACTGCGGCGGGCCTCGGCACAAAAGAGGGGTCGGGAGATCGTCATCGGTGAACTGCGGTGATTGTATCGTCAGGGTTCTATTGCAGCAATGCCTCAGGGCCTGCCATTTTCGGCAGTGTCGCAGAACTGGAACGCACCGGCGGCATGATCGAAGGGCCTTGCTCGTCACTACCCCATGGCCCCATTGCCAAGGCGGTGCCGTGGCAATGGATGATGCTGGGATTTCTTGCCTCTAAGCGGGGCCAGGGCTCACGCACGAGATTCAGGACATCGTTTTGCAGCCGGCTTTGATTCCGAGAAGCGCCATATGAGTTGAGGTGCGATAGAGGTTTGGACCTGCATCGGCAGTATTGAGCAGATGGACACATTCACACTTCTCTTTGATCTGTTTGTAGTCATTGAATATGGAGTACGAATAAGATAAGCCGTCGCCTTCGCTTATGATGTAGCGTCTTCCTCTCGTCTTTATCCAGTCCGCCAAAGGCCAAAGGCCGAAGGCGTTGATGCCTTGTTTAAGCAGGCGAGAAAATCCGGATCCCTGTCCAAAGTTGTTGCAGTCTGATATGAAGATGGCCTTACGTGATACACGCAGCATCTCGGATATTGCTTTCGACGGCAAAGGGATATGATGAAGCGCCCCGAATTCACAAACAAGATCGAAAGAACCATCGCCAAAATCGAGGTTCATTGCGTCGCCGTCAATGAGCTGTGTTTTCAATAATCCCTTTGCATGCCCAACTTCCCGAAGCTCTGCCGACGGTTCGACACCCACTATTGAAATGCCTGGCATTTCTCTGCTTATTTTATGGAGTCCTCGGCCGGTGCCGCAGCCAACGTCCAGTATTGACCTTATCTCGAGGTAATCTATTACTGAAATCATGAATCGCAGCGCGAAACTATGTGGGTCATTTTCATGCACCTGCATGTCGTCATAGAGGCGCGCGGTCTGTGCATAATAAGCGCGTTGAATTTGAACTTCGCGCAGCCTTTCGGTGCCAATAGTTCTCATAGATCTTGTCCCATGTGACAAATATTAGTAAGGTGAAAGCGCATGACTATGTCGCGAGTTAGCTTTCCCGGTTAGCGTGGCTACTTCGAATACCACAGCTGTCACAGCAATTGTACCGAAAACGCCAGACATCTGTCTCGGCGCGAAATGGCGAAGGAACCGCTGCATTTCCCGGTGCGGCGTTCAGCTTTATGGCAGCCATGTTTCCGTGACGACACAGCCGGTGCGCCCGGCTTCCTGAGCACAGTCACGGGCCCGCCACCCGGGCGAAGACTTTTTCCTGAACGATCTTCAGACCAAAAACAAAATAAGAAGCAGCGAAGATGACTATCGTGGCGGCGGTTGCGGCAACGCCAACGGTTACAAGCGAACGGCGCCGCGCATAGTCGACCAGAAACACGCAACCGGGCAGAGAAAAACCGAGAAAGGCTGCCAGTTTCAAAACAGGTATCATCGTAATCGATTGGTCGTGGGAAAATAGCTTTCTGTTTTCGAAGTAGAGCAGGATAGTCTGAGTTATCTCCGACAGCAGCCACGTATATAAAAAGCCGAGCAGTCCAAGCCACTTCGTCATAGGAATGCTAACCGCGAGCATAGCAAGCTGGCCCCAGAAGATGATATGTGCCAGACGAGCGTGCCTGTTAGTGGAAAACTGGAAGAATATCTTGTGCTCGCGGATACTCATGATGCTGGAGATGAGAGCCATCAGGGCATAGGTATAGGGCTCGAACAGGCCTGGTTTGTGCAGCCAGATGCTCAGCAGCACGGGTGAGAACAGATAGGCTCCCAGATTGGCGACCGGGATCAGCGAAAAGACGACTCGTTCGGAATCGTGGAAGATCTGGAGCAGCTTTTTCAGATCGCCGCTGCCGAAACTGATAGTGATTTCCGGGCCGATGGCCCCGGTAACCACGGAGAGAATCTGTCGGGCGGTAGCCAGCACTGTTCTGGCGATGGTGAAGAGAACTACGACCTCCGGGCCAAGAAGGCGCTGCAGGAGGATTACGGGAACCTGAAAGAGGAGAAAGTTTTGCATAAGGACCATGGCGAACATGCCACTGGGCTTTAGAGCCGCTTTGGCGGTCGTCCAGTCCGCATCGCGAATGCCCATGGGAAGGCCTTTCATGCGATTGCGCAGATCGACGACCGTTGCCGCGGCCAGCAGCAGGACTGCTGCAAGCTGGCCAAAGGCGTTGGCCGCGAAAGAGAAATGAAACAGAGCGAGCACGGCGGCGACGAGGGTGGCTGCCAGACGGCGGAAGTTGAGCCACATCGTTCCCCGATGCATTTCCTGAATCACCATGAAGAGGTTGATGTAGTAGCCCCCGATAATCTGGACCACCATCTGCAAGCCCAGGAACAGTGCGGTGAGGCTTGCTTCTTTGCGGCTTATGGTATGCAGGTGCAGCAAAGTGTCCAGAGGCAACAGGCTGATTCCGACGGTAATTGCAGTGCCGAAAACAATCAGAGCCAGCATCAGGGCCAGTGTGCTTGCCTGCAGGCGGCGGTACTGAAGGGAATCGCCGCGCTGCTGGAGGATGGTCAGTTCGTTACTCGCGTAGGTGGTAACCCCGAAATTCAGAGTGGATACATAAGCGATGGTGGCGGAGAGCACAAGCCATTCGCCGTAAGGCGCGACTCCGTATGAGTGAAGAAAAATGGGGGGAAGCAGTACCTGGGCGATCAGGACGACCGCGACGCCGGCCCCCTGAGCCACGATCATCTTCAGGATTCGCTTCAGCATCGTGCCTGGACGCAGCCGCTCCGATCAGGCGTAGCCGGACACCTCGAAGGTCGGCTCTTCGCAAGGGCAAATTCAGCCTGCGCATGCCCGGCAGTCGGAGTCGGCTTCACGTTGCCGCTCTGGATGTCTGGGGGAAAGCGTAGAAAACGCACCAGCAAAATGTTAACATCCAGACTATCGCGAGACAAATAAAGCCTCGACTACGGTACTCCATCGTACTTGCCGAAAATCAATTTAGCGCGACAGAATGAATTTCGATCTGAAAGCTGAGGGGTATGCCGGATCTTGGATAAGAAGAGCGACGCACCGCCTATGCGGGTTCTGGTAACGGGCGCGGCAGGTTTTCTGGGGTCACATCTTTGCGACGCGCTGCTGGCCCTCGGCCACAGCGTGATTGGCGTCGACAACCTGCGCACGGGGAAAGCCAGGAACCTCGATCATTTGAGCCGGGAGAGCCGGTTCGAACTCGTCGAACACGACATCTGCGAGCCTTTCGATTTCGGCAAAGTCGATTTCCTTTTCAACTTCGCCTCACCCGCAAGTCCGGTGGACTACATGCGGTCCGGTATCGAAACTCTTCGCGTCGGATCCGAAGGGACCAGGAATGCCCTCGAGGTTGCACGCAGGTACGAAGCGGGATTTCTGCACGCTTCCACATCGGAGTGCTACGGCGATCCCACCGAGCACCCTCAGTCGGAGACTTACTGGGGAAATGTGAACCCGGTCGGGCCCCGCTCGGTCTACGACGAGGCGAAGCGCTTTTCCGAGGCGTTGGTGATGGCATACCACCGTTATCACCAGGTAGACACGAGGATCGTCCGTATTTTCAACACATACGGGCCGCGCCTGCAGAGCAGCGACGGGCGCGTCATCTCCAATCTTATGACGCAGGCCCTTCATGGCGAAGATCTTACCATCTACGGCGATGGAACTCAGACCCGGAGTTTCTGCTACGTCTCCGACGAGATTGACGGAATTCTCCGGCTTTCGCGTTCGAGTGAGCGCCTGCCCGTAAACATCGGCAATCCGGTGGAATGGACAATTCTCGAGTGTGCGCAGCAGATCCTCGAAGTGACAGGCTCATCGAGCAGGATTCGATTTGAGCCACTACCGGAGGACGACCCCGTTCAGCGCCAGCCGGACATTTCGAAAGCAAAACGCCTTTTGGGTTGGGAGCCGAAAATCGATCTGAGAACCGGCTTGAAGCTGAGCCTCGAATATTTTCGGCAGTCTGTGGAACGAGGGGAGCGGGCCACCCCGGCGCTCAACCCACAACCCGAGGCGGGCTAAAGTGGAAGGGGGGGCCTCCGGTTCTCCTCGACAGGAATCCTCCGGCTGACCGATTCGGATTCCAGCCGGAACGCGCGGCTTCGTCGGAATGTTTCCTTCGCCCCACGCTGTGCTGTTCCAGGACAACCCTGCCAAAAGCCGCCCAACATTCGTCGATCGCAGCGGCCTATGCGTCGAAGTCCCTGATATATTAGGAATCTGGATGAGATGCGTGCCTTGGCAGGATGGGCCGTGGATCCAAAGCCGAGACTTGCAATTTTGAAAGGACAACTGAACTGTGCTGATGATTCGCCTCGCGCGCGTAGGAGCGCGCAAACAACCGTATTACCGCGTGGTCGTGATTGAGAAGGACCGGGCGCGGAACGGACGCTCGGTGGAGGTAGTTGGGACCTACAATCCGCGAACCAACCCGGCTTCCGTGGATCTGAAGTTTGAACGCATCGAGTTCTGGAAGGGCAAAGGCGCCCAGCCCTCTGACAGAGTTGCTAAGCTTCTTAGTTCAAAGGCTTCGACGGCCAGTCCCCCAACTGTGCCGCCAGAGAGCAGTTCGGCAAGGGCGGAGGCCTCTACAGCCGCCTGAATCCAGTCCACTTACGGAGGGTTCGCCCGTTCGCCTGCTCCCGGCACCTCCCGAGAAAGTTACTTTTGCAATCTCCGGGGCGAAAAAGTCTGCGAAATGTCTTTTGTTAGTCGCCGCCTTGCAGTAGTATCCGCGATAGCCCCGGGGAGATGAATGATTTGCGTCTTCCCAGATGGGGGCAGGATGAAAACCACGACAGATAAACCCGATGACATGCGGGAGTTAGTTACACAAATTGCACGAGCGCTGGTGGATGTTCCCGAGGCTGTAGTTGTTGAGGCAGTGGAGCGAGAAGAGAGCAC
>CAZSWI010000143.1:0-9234 GCA_964610635.1 uncultured Acidobacterium sp. | reverse complement strand
TCTTCGCCTCCCCCAGCCTCAAAACCTACAGGATCTTTACCAACTCCATCGCCAGCGTCCCCCCCAACATTTTCAAGGGGGTAACCGCCGGCCTCGCCCTGTCCTGGGCCGGAGCCACCCGGGACGCCATGCCCATCGACCTCTCCCTCTTCACCGTCGACTCCGACGCCGCCTTCACCGCCGCCTCCGCCGACGCCGCAGACTGGCTGAAGAAAAACCCAGGCAAAGACCTCGCCGCCCTCGAATTAGGTGACACCTGGAAATTCCCGGGCCCCGTCTGGTACGTCATGTGGGGAACAAAGACCTCTGGCTACGCCACCTTTATCGACGCCAGCACTGGAAGGGTCCTCAAGCGCAGATAGCTCACTCCGAAGTCGCCACACACCGCTTCTAACCTCCAGCCTTTTCCGCTCCGGCCAATTTTTCACCTGGCATCCCGCAACGCCGCACAACACCCCGCCTCCTGCGCGAATCCCAATTCACGAGGAGTCTCCATGAAATCAATCTTCAAAGCTCTGGCCTTGTCCACACTCGCTCTCACCCTTACCAGCGGTGTCGCAATCGCCCAGGACCATCCCGACCATCCCGACCATCCCGACCAGCAGGACCACCACTATGTGAAGCACGATGACTGGAAAAAGGGCAGCCACATGAATCATGATGACTGGGCTCGCGGCGCCCAGGTCGACTGGCACGCCCACCACCTTAGACGGCCACCCTCCGGCTACGAGTGGCGCGAAATCGACGGCAATTACGTCCTCGCCTCGTCCGACGGAGTGATCTCCACCGTCGTCGTCATCCACTAAGATTCAAACACGCAGCCCACCGCGCCGCGCCTTCCACCCCAACGCAAAAGTCCGCCACAAAGCGAAAGGGCGAGTCCCCTTGCGGGTTCTCGCCCTTTCTTCCGATTTATCGAAGATCTGGCTTCGGCTACCTGATCACAACCTGTTTGCGCCGGCTTCGCTCAAGCCTGCGGGCTTGCACCCGCGCTCCTGCGCGTCTCCGTCACCTCAGCGATTGCGTGAGCGTGTTCGTCGCCATCCTGAAACATCCGGTCGCCCGTCTGTTTCCTGAATCCCCCGGTTTCCCGTTGGCTTCCTGAGCCGCGTTTCCGCTGCTCCTGACCGCTTCGTTTCACTCTCTTCTTCGGGAGGATTGCTCCTCCGTTGAAAGAATCATCGCACAAAACCGCCCGCGTGCAACCCCCCGCAAGTCCTTTATTTCTGTGCAAATCCGGGTGTTTATGTGCAAATGAGGACACCGCCTCCCGCCCTGCACAAACCGTATAGCACTCCCCGTTTCCGCCACCCCGCCAGCTTTGTGTCAGCCACGAACCCCGACCCCAAATCTCCCCCCATTCTCGACACCCAAATCGCACCACGCACAATCTCCTTCCCCCCATTCCCCGCCCCACGCATACAATAGTGGCGCCCTCCGTCCGGGCAATTAAGCCGTCGCAACCTGAGGCGCATCCGAATGCCAATCACCACCGTCTCCTGCATGGGTCTCCCCGACTGTATCCAGCTCTCTAACGGCGATGTCGACCTCATCGTCACCACTAAAGTCGGACCCCGCATCCTCCACTACGGAACCAGCGGCGGCCAGAACCACCTCGCCCACTTCCCCGACAGCTCCGTCAAAACCGCCCTGGGATCCTGGAAGCCCTACGGCGGCCATCGCCTCTGGGTCTGGCCTGAACTCTTCCCCGCCACCTACGCCCCCGACAACGACCCCATTGAACACACCGCCCGCGGCGACCTCAGCGTCACCCTCCGCCGCCCCATCGACGGCGCCTCTATCGAAAAACAAATCCGCATCGCCCTCGCCCCCTCCGGCTCCAAAGTCTCCCTCGAACACACCATTACCAGCCACAACCTCTGGCCCGTCGACATCGCAGTTTGGGCCATCACCATCGTCCGCTCCGGCATCGCCATCGTCCCCCGCGTTCCCTTCCAGTCCCACGACGACTACCCGCCCGCCACCCAACCCCTTGCCCTCTGCGCCTTCACCGATCTCCAGGATCCGCGCTTCACCCTCGGCCTTAAATACATCCTCCTCCGCGCCGACCCCGCCCGCGCTAACTCCCAAAAATTCGGCCTCCGCAACAAAGAAGGATGGGCCGCCCATCTCCTCGGCGATGAGTTATTCGTCAAACGCTTCAACCATGAAAACCGCGCCGACTATCCCGACTACGGCGTCAATACCGAAATCTATGTCGAAGGAGCCTTCCAGGAAGTCGAACTCCTCGGCCCACGCCGCACCGTCTGGCCCGGCGAGTCCCTCACCATGAGCGAAGAATGGCGCCTATTCCAGGGAATTAAAGTAGATTCCGGAGCAGCCGGTCTGGCCATCGACATGGACCAACTCGATCGAGCCATCTCCCCATCGATTAAGTCTCTTTTCTAACTGCGTAAACGTACAACCTCCGACAAAATAAGCCACATCCCGAGCCACCCCACCCCCCTGGGCCCCAAATTTTCAGGAAACGCTGCGAGCCAATCGAATCAAGCTATCAAAGCCCGACTCCGAAGAACCCCGCTCACCTTCTCCCCCACCCGCCTCCGCCCGGTGTCTCGATCCGCAACACGTCCCCCGCTTCCACCTCGAAACTGCATTTCCCCGGCAACTCGATCTCCTCGCCCGTCGCGGCCTTCACCAACACCGCCCGCCCCGCCGCGCCATCCTCCCCGCCCGCTAATCCCCACGGCCGAAACTTCCGCCGGTCCGCCAGCAGCGTCACCTGCGCCGGCGCCAGCACCTCAATCTCCCGCACCAGCCCGTCGCCGCCACGAAATTTCCCGGCCCCGCCCGATCCCACCCGGTACGAATACCGCCGAACCCGCAGCGGATAGGCATACTCCAGCGCCTCCACCGGCGTATTCAGCGAATTCGTCATGTGCGTCTGCACCCCCGAAATTCCGTCCATCCCAGGCCGCGCCCCCATTCCCCCTGCCGCCGTCTCGTAATACGTGAACGCCTGTCCTGTCCGCGGATCGATCCCGCCAATCGTCAGGTTGCTCATCGTTCCCGCGCTCGCCGCCGGTACCCGATCCGGAATCGCCTGCGCCAATGCCCGCATCAGCACATCCACAATCCGCTGCGACGTCTCCACATTCCCGCCCGCCACCGGCGCCGGCGACCGCGCATCGACCACACTGCCCGCAACCGTCGTCAACGTCAGCGGCCGCAAAATTCCAGCCGTCGCCGGAGCATCCCGCCCCAACAAACAGCGCAGCACATAGAAACAAGCCGAGAGCGCGATCGCCCGCACCGCATTCACGCTCCCCCGCACCTGCGGCGACGACCCCGAAAAATCGATGCCCATCGCCCCCGCCTCCGGATCGATCCCAATCCGCGCACAGATCCTGATCGGCCTGTCCTCGATGCCATCGTTATCCAGCCAGTCTTCCGCACTGAACTCACCCGCAGGCATACGCCGCAACTCAGCGCGCACCAGCCGCTCCGAATAATCCAGCAGCTCGTCCGTAAGCCTCCGCAATCGCCCCGCACCATATTTCTCCACCAGTTCAAGAATCCGCTGCTCCCCCACCCGGCACGCTCCAATCTGCGCCGCCAGATCGCCCTCCCGCTCCTGTGGTGTGCGCACATTCAGCAGAATCAGCTCCAGCATCTCCCGATCAATCGCCCCGCCTCGCACGAGGCGCACCGGAGGAATCCGCAGCCCCTCCTCGAAAATCTCTCGCGCCGGCCCCATCGATCCAGGAAACGATCCGCCCACATCCGCATGATGCGCCCGCGTCGATACATAGAACCCAGGCCTCTCCGCTCCAGGCAGAAATACCGGCAGCACCATCGTGATGTCCGGCAAATGCGTCCCCCCCGCATACGGATCGTTCAGCACCGCAACATCCCCCTGGGCAAAGTCGATCGCCGCCACCGCCGCCTCCACCGACATCGGCATCGATCCCAGATGCACCGGCATGTGATCGCCCATCGCGATCACCCGCGCCTCGCCGTCGAACAGCGCGCACGAATAGTCCCGCCGCTCCTTGATATTCGGCGACAGCGCTGTGCGCCGCAGCGCCGCTCCCATCTCCTCCGCAATGGAGTGGACCGCGCTGCGAAAAATGGCCAGCTCGACCGCATCGACGCTCATGCGCTCTGCGCTCCAACCCCGATCGCCAAATTTCCAAAGGCATCCACTGCGGCCCGGCAACCAGGGGGCACAATCGTCGCCGATGTGTATTCCGTTATCATCGCCGGCCCCTCAATCGCATCTCCCGCACGAAGCCCCTCGCGCCGATACAAACGCGAATCCAAAAATCCACCGTCAAAGAAAATCTTCCGCTCTCCGCAAAAAGCCGCGCGCCCGTCTCCAGGCCTCACCTCGCCTCGCGCCGGTGTATACGTTTCACCCGCAGCCGTCATGCGCAGGCGCAGATTCACAATTTGCACCCGCTTCCCCCTGTCGCAAAATCCATACCTTCTCCGATGAGCCTCGTGAAACTCTTCAATCGAAGCTCCCGGCGACCGGCCGCCCCATCCAACATTCAGCTCATACCCCTGGCCCGCATACCGCACATCGAGCGAATACTCCGCAACTCCCTTCAGCCCCTCGGCAGCAAACTCCGCTGCCGCCAGTTCTTCGAGCTCCGCAAAATGCGGCGCGAGTTCGCCGATCGAATCGCCCCCCAACATCACCGTCCGCGCGTGATCCCGAACCACATCCGCCAGCAAAATCCCAAGCGCCGAAAGCGCTCCCGGCATCGTCGGAATCAGCACCGTCGGAATCCGCAGCGCCCGAGCCAGCGAGCAGGCGTGCACCGGACCCCCTCCGCCAAAGGCCACCAGCGTGAACTCGCGCGGATCGAACCCCTGTTCGACCGAAATCACCCGAATCGCCTTCTCCATCTCCGTTTCAACCACGCGCAAAATCCCCGCCGCAAATTCCTCAACCGATCCAAGTGACCCCTTCTGCCCCAGCATCAGCTTCCTCGTGCGCCCCGCGTCCAGACGCACGCTTCCTCCCAAAAAGCTCGCCTCATCCAGCCTGCCCAGCAGCAGATTCGCATCCGTCACCGTTGCCGCCGTTCCGCGACCAAAGCAAATCGGCCCAGGATCGGCACCCGCGGACTCCGGTCCCACCCGCAGCATCCCGCCCTCGTCCAGGCGCGCGATCGATCCGCCCCCCGCTCCCGCCGTGTGTATTTCAAGCATTGGCACACTCACCGGCACGCCCGCCACAACCGACTCCCGCGTTCGCCTCACTCCACCCCGTCGAGCGTCCGAAAGAAAAACATCCGTCGAAGTCCCGCCCATGTCGAGCCCAATTATTCGCTCGAAGCCAGCCCACGCCGCTACCCGGCTCGCGCCCAGCACCCCGCCCGCCGGGCCCGACAGCACCGTCCGCACCGGCTCCCGCGCAGCCAGACGCGCCGAAACAATGCCACCCGAAGACTGCATCACCGCCAGCGCGCTGCCTTCATGGGTAGCGGAGACTCGCTCCGACAGCCGCAGCAAATACTCCTGCATGCGCGGCGCAAGATACGCATTCACTACTGTCGCCGAAGCCCGCTCATACTCGCGAAACTCAGGCAGAATGCGGTACGCAGCCGATACGGGAATCCCCAGCCCGCTCAACACCGCCTCAACCCGCCGTTCCGTTTCAGAATTCGCAAACGAAAACAGCAACGAAACAGCAATCGCCTTCGCTCCGCTCGCGCCGATCGCCTCGGCCAGCTCCCGCAACTCGCCATCGCTCGGCGCCCCAAGCACCTTGCCCTCCGCGCTCACCCGCTCCGCTATTCCAAATCGCATCCCGCGCGGCACAAGACACACCGGCGCCGCAGCGAACCAGTCGTACAAATCGCTCCGCGTCTGCCGCCCGATCGCAATGGTGTCTTCAAATCCGGCCGTGGTCACAAAAGCCACCGGTCCCCCACGCCTCTCCAGCATCGCGTTGGTCCCGATCGTCGTCCCGTGCCGCACCCCGATCGCCCCAACCGCGCCAATGCGCCCAAGAGCATCGAGAACTGCGCCACCAGGATCGGCGGGAGTCGAGAAAACCTTCAGAACCCGAAGTTCCCCACCCTCCAGGTAAACGCAGTCCGTAAAAGTGCCGCCGGTATCAATTGCTGCACGCAATGGTTCTGCTCTCGTATCGTGGTATCAAGGCATTCCGTACTTCTGAACTCTAATGCACCATCGAGACAAACTCGCTCGGAATCTGTACGGTTAACCCCGGAGCTTTATGAAGATCGGCATCACATGCTATCCCACCTACGGCGGCAGCGGAGTCGTCGCCACCGAACTCGGCATCGAGCTCGCCGCCGCCGGCCATCAGGTCCACTTCATCGCGTATTCCCAGCCCTTCCGTCTGCGCGGCCGCGAGCAGGACATCGCATTCCACGAAGTCCCCGTCTCCAACTACCCGCTCTTCGAATACCCTCCCTACGATTTAGCCCTCGCCACGCGCATGGCCGAGGTCGCCGCCTATTACGAACTCGACCTCCTCCACGTCCACTACGCCATACCGCACTCCATCTCCGCTTATCTCGCCCGTGAAATGCTCGCCCGCCAGCAACGGCGTCTGCCCTTCATCACCACTCTGCACGGAACCGACATCACGTTGGTCGGCCTCGACCACTCCTATCTCCCTATCACCCGCTTCGGCATCGACGAGAGCGACGGCGTCACGGCCATTTCCGGCTACCTCCGCGACAAGACCATACAGGAGTTTCATCCCCGGAAATACATCCACGTCATCCCCAATTTCGTGAACTGCGATGTCTACATGCCACTCGGCGAGGAACAGCGCACCGCTGGCCGCGCCCGCTACGCCGAGCCCGGAGAAAAAATCCTCGTCCACCTCTCCAATTTTCGTCCCGTCAAGCGCACCGCCGATGTCGTCCGCATCTTCTCCCGCGTCGTTCGCGAGCTGCCCGCTCGCCTGCTTATGATCGGCGACGGGCCCGACCGCTCCGCAACCGAATGGATCGCCCACCGCAAGGGAATTCAGGACCGCGTCCACTTCCTGGGCAAGCAAAGCAGCGTCTCGGAAATCCTCCCCCTCGCCGATCTCCTCCTGATGCCGAGCGAACTCGAATCTTTCGGCCTCGCCGCCCTCGAAGCCATGGCCTGCCGCGTCCCCACCATCGCCACCAGCGTCGGCGGCGTTCCCGAACTCATCGACGACGGTGTCAGCGGCCGCCTCCTCCCGGTAGGCGATGTCGAAGGCATGGCCCAGGCCGCCATCGAGCTGCTCAGCGACCCCCAGCGTTATCTCGCAATGGCCGAAGCCGCCCGCCGCACTGCCCAGACCCGCTATTGCGCCTCAAAAATTGTCCCGCTCTATGAGCGATTCTATGAGGATGTACTGAGCGGGTCCGCAGAGCAGCCCGGTTGAACGTCGCCCGCCCGCCCTTCTGTCCGCCCGCCTGCCCGCCCGTCCGTCTGCCTGATCGACTTCGCCAGTTCTAATGAATCATGTTGATGGTTTCCTGCGAGACCGTGTCAAAGGTGGTGATCGCCTTCGAACTCGCCTCGAAGGACTGCTGCGCCACAATCAGATCGGAAAACTCCGTTGAGATGTCGACATTCGACTGCTCCAGCGCCTCGTCCTGTATCGTGCCCAGCCCACCTGATCCGGCCACGCCTACACTCGCGTCCCCCGAGGCCAGGGTCGTTTCATAATTGTTCCCCGCGGTAATGGTCATACCCTGCTGGTTGGTGATGCTGGCCAGCGCCAGCTGCCCGACCGGAGTCGTCTGTCCATTACTGAATTGTGCCGACACCACGCCTTCGGAGCTGATCGTAAACCCGCTGTATTCCCCGCTCGCGAACCCGTTCTGGGTGGTCGCCGAAACCGCCGACGCCGACGCCACCTGCGTGATGTTCGGTTGGTTGTTGGAGCCCAGAATGTCCCACTTGATGTTCAGTGGGTTCGATCCATCCGCCAGTCCGGTGAAAGTAATACCGCTGACGTTTGCACCCGGCGAAGTCAGGTTCCCGTTTCCGTCGAAGGTCAGCGTCCCCGTATTCTTCGTCGCCACCGGGTCCTGAACCAAATTGCCTGACGTAGTGAACGCGCTGGTGCCGGCGATGCTCAGGTTATTGCCGACGCCCGTGACACTGACGCCGGTGATGCCTGCCGTGGTCAGGGCCGTGTTCAGCGCCGTCGCATACGTGCCTACCGCCTCCCCCGCGGTCACCGTCGGCGCGACGATCGTCGCCGCCCCCCCTGCCGCGGTGGTCCCGCTGATGGTCAGGTCCGTCGCCGGATTCACCGTCCCGTCCGCAGCCCCGCTCTTTGAAAACGCGTAGCTCTCGGTCGTCGTGGTCACCGGCGGGTTCCCCGCCGTGGCCGAAGACGAAGTTCCGGTTAGAGTGTCCGGCAGCGAGATGCCGTAATCCCACACCCCGCCCCCCTGGTTCGTGAAATTCACGGTGGCCACATGGGACACCCCCAGCGAATCGTAAATCGTGATCTGCGCCGGCACCACCGTGCCCACCGCCGAGGTTGCGTCCAGATTGGCCGACAGCGACAGCGACGTCGTCGCCTGCGGCTGCTCCACCGCGTTCGTCGGAAGCGCGATCGGCGTCAGCGGCGCGCTTGTACTCACCGCACCGTTCACTACCGGGTAACCCATCACCTGTTGTCCCGATTGCGTGGTCAGCGAACCATCCGCTGTCAGGCTGAAGCTTCCATCCCGCGTGTATTCGGCTTCGCTGCCGTTCCGGACCACAAAGAACCCGTTCCCGTTCAGCGCCACATCGGTCGCATTCCCCGTCACGTTGATGCTGCCCTGGGAAAAATTGGTTTCCGTCGACGCCACCTGCGTCCCCGCCCCCACCTGCAGAGGATCCCCGGCCCCCGAGCTCCCGATCTGCTGGTAAAACAAATCGCTGAAAGTCACATCCTGACTCTTGAACGCGGTGGTGTTCATGTTGGAAAGATTGTTCGCAATCGTATTCAGGGCTGTCGACGATGCCTCCAGCCCCGTCAGCGGAATAGAAAACGACGACATAGTTCCTCCGTGTGCGTGCCGCGCGCAGTTCTAATGCGCCGGGTTGGAAGTTGAAGTGCGCGCCTGCTGCGCCCGCGCTTTCAAAGAACTCAGAACCGAATCCATCGGGCTGGCCGAACCCCCGGGAGCCAGCGTTCGCGCCGCCGTCCCCAGCGCGGTCACGATGCGGCTGGTGGATGATCCCGTCGGCGCACTCAGATTGCCCGGAGCAACCGCCGCGGCCGGAGCAGAAGCAGTCGTGGAA
>CAZSWI010000142.1:0-9305 GCA_964610635.1 uncultured Acidobacterium sp. | reverse complement strand
TTCCCGTTACCGTTGCGGTCGCCGTCTGGGTTAACTGCGAAAGGAGCACGCTGACGGCGCCACCGTTGGTGTTTGCGATGACGAAGTCCTGCAGGCCATCTCCATTGAAGTCGCTAACTGCGATCGAAGAACCGCCCACCCCGATTCTGCCCGCAGCGGTGAACGTACCATCGCCATTCCCCTGTAGAATCGTGATCGTGCCGTCGTAGTTCGCGACCACGAGGTCGGTTTTTCCGTCCGCATTAAAGTCTCCGGCCGCAAGTGAAAAAGGGTCGGTGGCCGCGGGCGGGATCGTCGGGTCGGCTGTGAACGTTCCGTCTCCATTTCCCAAAAGTATGGTCACGGTGCCGCTGAATTGGTTAAGCACAGCCAGGTCTGGTTTTCCATCCTCATTGAAGTCCCCCAGGGCGATTCCATGGGGAGCGGAACCTGTAGCCGGACTTGGCGCAGCGGTGAACGTACCATCCCCGTTGCCCAGCAGAATCGTCACCGTATTACTCCCTGTATTCGATACCGCGAGATCCAGGATTCCATCGCCGTCGAAATCCGCGGCTACCATGGACGCCGGTTGGCTGCCCGTTTGCGCGCTCAGGGGTGAGGCGGTGAAGGTGCCGTCTCCATTGCCGAGCAGAACCGTCACCGAGCTGCTCCCGGAATTGAGCACCGCCAGGTCCTGTATGCCGTCGCCATTGAAATCCCCTGCTGCGATCGATATAGGTTGGGAGCCAGTTTCCGGGCTTGAGGCGGCGGGAGTGAAAGTGCCGTCTCCGTTGCCCAGGAGAATCGTCAAATTATTGCTGAGGAGGTTGACGACGGCGAGGTCCGTCTTGCCATCGCCATTGAAATCCGCTGCAACCACGGAGTAGGGCTCTACACCTGTTTGCGGGCTGGAGGCAACGGCAGTGAATGTGCCGTCGCCGTGGCCAAGGAGAATCGTCACGGTACCGCTGTTGGCATTGGCTACTGCCAGATCCGGAATGCCATCCCCGTTGAAGTCGCCCACCGCAATGGATTCCGGGTCCAGTCCTGTCGCAGGCGACTGGGGATTGGCCCAATCGAGAGCTGCCTCCGTGTTGCCCAATGGCGCTGTGCCCAGCACGGAATTCGCGTTGCTGGTGTCCACGAATGAGACCGTGCCGCCAGGGCTAATTGGCCCCACTCCGATCACGCTGGCTGTCAGCGTGTAGCTGCCTGTAGTGCCGCTCTGAACAATCGTGGTTGTCGAGGGCTGTGAAGCGGTCACCGTGAGGTTTAAAGGAGCGGAAGAACTGGCCGCATCGGTATTGTTGGGAACGAAGACGGCCTTATAGCTGTGGCTTCCCATTCCCGGTACGAACCGGACAATCGCCGTCCCCGCCGCAGTCAACTGCGCGCTGCCGAAGAGATGGACTGGATCGCAATAGGGCGCGGTCGCATCGCAGAAGCGCACCTGCCCCCTTGTCAGTGGTGTGGATCCGGCTTCCACCTCGGCGGTCAGAGCGATCGCTGTACCCGCGATAACCGTTGTGACCGGATTGCCGGCGGCAGTGACCTGCAAGGTTGTCGTCGTGGATGCCGGCTCTGTCCTGGTTGTCACAACTACTGATGTGGCAGCGGTCAGCGACCCGGAAGTGCCGGTGATGCTGACGGTCGCAGGTCCTGGCGACGCGGTCTGGCTGGCGGTCAGCGTCAGAACGCTCGATCCGGTTCCCGTTGGATTCGGAGAGAAGGTCCCTGTGACCCCGCTGGGTAAACCCGTTGCCGCGAGGCTGACATTGCCGGAAAATCCATTTTGTGGGATAACACTGATTGTGGCCTCCCCGGTGCCGCCCCGGGCCATGTCGATTTCTCCCGGTGCACTGATGATCGTGAAGTTCGGCACATTAATTTGAAGAGTGACGGTAGCGGATCCAGTAACATTTCCGGAGGTCCCTGTGATCGTGACAGGGAAGATCCCCGGTGTAGCCGTGTTGTTCGCTGTTAACGTGAATGTGCTGATGGCGTCCCCGGTCGCGGGGTTTGGAGAAAAGGATGCGGTGACACCGCTGGGCAAGCCAGACGCCGCAAGATTCACGCTGCCCGCGAATCCATACTCCGAGTTCACTATCGTGCCTGTAACGGAGCTGCCATCATTCATATCCACCGCATACAAGGAAGAGGAGAGAATTAAGCTCGGAGCTAAGACTTCCAGATTAACGGTAGTGGTTGCAGTTTGATTTCCGGAGGTGCCTGTGAGGGGCAGGTTGTATTGACCCGGAGGGGTGGAGCTGCTCGCCGTCAGTGTCAGGATGCTTTCTGAAGTTGTCGGGTTCGGGGAAAACGATGCTGTCACCCCGCTGGGCAAGCCAGACAGCGAAAGATTCACGGCTCCGGTAAATCCATATTGGGGATTCAATTCAACATAAGTGAAGCCATAGCTTCCCTGGTAAGCGCTGGTGCCTCCCCCCCCGCTGATTGTGAAGGTCGGCGCATATATCCCCAGCGCGAGGGTTGTGGATGCCGTCAAAGCGCCTGAAATACCCGTGATGGTGAGGGTGTACTGTCCTGGAGTGGCTGCACTACCCACGTTCAGTTTGAGTATGCTGGTGCTGGTTGTGGGATTCGGCGAAAATGATGCTGTCACGCCGCTGGGCAGTCCGGAAATCGAGAGGCTCACATTACCCGTAAATCCGTATTGAGGATTGACGGTCACGTAAGACGTGTAGGAAGTTCCCTGTCCTAAATTCACAGCGCCCACGCCCGACAGCGTGAAGTTGGGTGGATAGATGTCCAGGGCGATCGTCGTGGTTGCGGATTGAGCGCCTGAGGTTCCAGTAATGGTCAAAGTGTACTGGCCGACGGCCGCAGTGATGCTCGTCGTCAGCGTGAGGGTGCTGGAGGTCGCTGTTGTCGGGTTCGGAGAAAAGGCTGCTGTTACACCGTTGGGCAGGCCGGATACGGAGAAATTTACGCTGCCGGTGAAGCCATATTCAGGGTAGACATAGACGGAGGTGGTGCCCGAAGCTCCCTGTCCGATACCCACTCCATAGCTGGAAAGAGTGAAGGTCGGGGCAAAGACACCAAGAATAAAGCTTGTGCTCGCCGTCAGGGTGCCGGAAGTGCCGGTAATGGTCAGCGTGCTCGTACTCACCGGTGCGGAACTGCTCGCCGTCAACGTCAGCGTGCTGTATCCGGCTGTTGGGTTTGTAGAGAAGGTCGCTGTTACGCCGCCAGGCAACCCGGTGACTGAGAGATTCACATTGCCGCTGAAGCCATATTGTGGATTTACATAAACGGACGTCGAACCGGACATGCCCTGACCGATATTCACAGATCCTGAACTCGAGAGGGTAAAGGTCGGCGCGTAGACGCCAAGAGTGATACTTGTGGTTGCGCTCTGGCTGCCGGAGGTGCCGGTGATGGTCAGCGTCTTTGTACCGACGGCGGCCGAACTGCTTGCGGTCAGCGTAAGAATGCTGTAGCCGGACGCCGGGTTCACATTCCAGAGCGCCGACACCCCACTCGGCAGGCCCGAAACAGCAAACGTGACGCTGCCGCTGAATCCATACTCCGGATTCACATAAACATAAGTTGTACCGGACATGCCCTGGCCGATATTCACGTTGGCAGCCGAAAGCGTGAAGGTTGGAACAAAGACGCCAAGAGTGAGTGTGGTAGTCGCAGTCAGATTGCCGGATGTGCCGGTAATCGTCAGCGGACTGGTACCAAGAGGAGCGGAACTGGCCGCAGTCAGGGTGATCGTGCTGTAACCCGATAACACTGGATTTGGATTAAACGAAGCGGTGACGCCGGTGGGCAGGCCGGATACGGAGAGGCTCACGTTGCTGTTGAATCCGTATTCAGGGGTTACGTAAACATAGGTGGAACCGGACGTACCCTGGCCGATAGCCAGAAGGCCCGCACTGGAGAGTGTGAAGCTTGGCGCCTGCACCGTTAAAGCCAGCGTCGTGGTCACCGTCAGATTGCCGGAGATCCCGGTGACGGTCAGCGTGCTCGTTCCCCCAGTCGCTGAGGAACTCACCGTTAAAGTCAGGACGCTGCTCGTAGTCGTGGAACTGGGCGAGAAGGAAGCGGTAACTCCGCTGGGCAAGCCGGACACGGAAAGATTCACGCTGCCGGTGAATCCATATTCAGGCGTAACGGTAATCGTGGACGTTCCAGACGCGCTCGGGGCTACCCCGAGAGTGCCCGGCGCAGCCGAGAGGAGGAAAGTCGGTGTGTGGACGGCAACCGTGACGTTAGCCGTGGACGTTAGCTCGCCGGAGGTGCCGGCGATCGTTAAATTCGTGGTTGACGCGGGCGCCGTACTGCTCGCGGTCAGCGTTAACACGCTGGTTGCAGCGGTGGGGTTTGTTCCCCACGACGCGGTCACTCCGCTGGGCAATGTGGACGTCACAGCCAGGCTGACGTTGCCTGTGAATCCTCCGGCGTCGGTGACGGTGAGCGTTGTCGAACTGGAGGATCCCTGGCTGAGTGAGACGTTACCGGGAGCTCCCAGTATCCAGAAGCCCGGCACCTGTGGCCCAGCCAGATCGTTGATCAGATCCGGTCCCGTTGGGCTGCCCCATCCAGTCACCAGATCGTAGCCGGCGACGGCGCTGTACCACACCGGCTGATTCTCCGTATCGTTGTTGCCGGAGGCGACGTCGTGCAGGTCGCTGGCGTACTTCGAACCCTCAGCGAGTGAGTAGAGCGGTGGATTCAGAAAGCCCACTCCGCCCTTGGGCGCCGTGCCTGCCTCTACTGCCTGCTGATTGACAAGCGCCATGAAGCCGGCCCAGCGTGGGGCAGCAAAGCTCGTCCCCGCCCAGCCTGTCGAACACGAACCGAGACTGCAGACATAGTTATCGAAATCGCCCTCCATGGCGACATCCGGCACGTTACGCAGAGTCGTGGAGCCGCCGTTGGATGTGTCCGCCACTCCGCTTTGCCAGCCCGGTATCGAAATCCCGTCCGGGCTGATGCCTCCGCCACTGCCATCCCCTTCTGAATTCCATGCGACTTCTGATGCCCATGTTCCAGCGGCGCCGTTCGTTGTGAGGTGCGTGCCTCCAACGGCGGTTACATAAGCGTCTTCCGCGGGATAAAAATAGGGACTGATGGCAGCGTCGAAGGCGCCCTCATCGCCTGAGGCGTCGAAGAAACTTTGTCCCTGCGCGGCGAACTCCTCAAAGAAAACATCGTCCGTTCCGGGGTCATCCGGCGTCCAGCTCCACGAACTGCTGATTTGTTTGGCGATGTTTTCCGAAGCCATGGAGTTCAGCATGTCCGTGTCGACCGAACCCATATACACGCGCACCTGGCTGAGGCCCGGCGCCATGCCAATTGCCTGGACGATGTCCAGCACCACTTCAGCTTCTCCGTCACCGCCGCCAGTTGGCGCACCCGTAACTCCATCCAGAAGCACGTTATTGATCGGTACGTTGTAGGATTGCCCGGCGCTGCTGAAGGTCTCATTCACATCGCTGAGGTTGTATCCGTCATATTCGAGCAGACCAACCGCCTGGCCGTTACCGTTCAGCGTTGTCCCGCCATAATAGGCGGCCCTCATGTCGCTGGCCAGGTAAGAGCCGCCAGGCCCGGATCCGGTAACGTTGGCCATCTGCTGCCCTTCAATCGACTGCTGCAGCATTGGCCTTGGCAGAGAAAAGCTATTCAGGCCGCTGATATGCGCGATCGGCACTCTCAGGTTGACCGCTGGTTCTCGATCCGGGGAGAAAAACGTGCGGTTCTCCGTGGGATGTTGATAGACGTTCATACTGATGTGGAACGCCTCATTGATCTGCTCGACTGTGCCGGTGACCGGCACGACAAGGCGATTCGCAGGCGTACCGGTGATTGTGAAACCGCTGGCCCGGGCAAAAGAAGCTACCGCTTGATAGTCCTCGAGGGACGGGCCGTATTGCTCAGTGAACTGATCCACGCTCAGGAACTGGTGGTAGTCGGGACTGGATGGGTCGTAGAGCCGGCTCAACAGGCTCGTTAATCCTTCCTGATTGCGCAGCGGCAATACGATGCATAGGTTCAGCCGCTGCTCGGAGGGCAAGGGACCCACAAGCGGCGCCTTGCCCTCCGCAACTTCGAGATGCACATGGTTGCGTAGCGTCTGGAGCGGTTGCTGCGCCCGCCCCATATTCCATGCCATGAATAACAGAACTGCTGAAATGCCGGCCACCCTCTTCCTGCGGGCAAGGCGCGCAATGCAGCGAAATCCGGGAGCAGGCCCCAACAACGCAGAGAAAGGCAGGAAATTCAAGAGATCCCTCTCGTTCCGAAATAAACGCCGTGTTTATAAGGTTCTTTTGGTGTCAATACGATATACGAGTCCCAAAGCCCCGCTCTTTAATTTGGTTACCTTCTCGATGTGGCAATCGTAACTACGCCAGGTGACTGGCGTGATGCACAACAGTTGATAACCATGTAATAAACATTGAAGCTCGTGACCCGGACGTTTTGTGACCCCGAATCACCGACAATTATGGTGACCCTCCGGTTAATTTCGGGGGAATCCGCTTTATCGAGACGTTTACCGGGAAGACACCCGGCCTCCCCCTGAAACACATTTCGTTCCAATTCATCAGCGAGCGGGCGCCCTTTGCAGCTGTTTTGGCGGCTACGTCCACGACGTGGTCGGGCACATCGCCGTCGATCCTGGAAAAAAGCGGCCAAATAGCCCCAGACTCGCTCTCTATCGGCCGGCTCAAGCTTCCGCACCCGATTCGAGGGTGCAGTATAGTTGAACGCCTTCTCCGCGAACTTCTGAGCTGCCGATGCGCTCGAGGGATATCGTCGTTTCCGGTTGTCGGCGAGTATTGCCGGTGATTTTTCGTCTATAGCTCGTTTGCGGAGGAGAGAGCCTTCCGGCCACGGTTGATCTGTACAGAGATCCACCCGTCGATCTCGGCTTCAACTGAGGGCGTTGAATGAGGCCCTCTCCCTTACCGGAAAGCCCGGACACACGGGAAAGGTTTTCAGGAACCCAGTGCCGGGCATGCCCTCAGAGCTGGTGAACCAAAGGCCTGGAGAATACAACGACGAGGATGTCGCCGAATTGCTTCAGGCTTTGCACGACCGATCTCGGAATCTCGATGGCGGGCCCATCGGCAAAACCGAAACCGCCTGAAACGGCAGTATCCCTTCGCTTATGCATATGCGAAGGCGTGGATTCTCCAGACACTATCTGGAGAATCTTTCCTTTGGCGTCCCGGGATGGGAATGTGGATGGGACGTAGTGTGATGGTTACTTGTCACTACGATTGCTTATAGGAAGTATTGTCCCGCCCGGCCGGGGAAGCCGCGAGATACGGTTGGCCCGGCCCACCTGAACCGCATTGCAATTCCCGGCTCAAGGCGCCGGACATGGCGCCGATAACACCGGTGTCGCTTCTCGACTTCGAAAGCAGTGGCGGGCGAGCAACGAGCCGGACGCTCGAGGCTTGAGCGTTTCCATTTCGTTTGAACAACGACGCAGATGACGATGACGACGGTTCACAGAACCGAGACCGATTTTGAGGTGCCCGCGCGTTCCGGCGAGGAAAACACAGATGCAGGGTCACGACTCATCACCGTTGATTTTAGTCGTCGATGACGACAACAGCATCGTGCGCACGCTCGAAGGGCTGCTGGGACGAGCGGGATTCCGCACCGCCACCGCGGGAAGCGTTGCCGGGGCTTTGCGCGGAATTTCCGAGGAGCATCCCGACCTGATTCTCCTCGACGTCCATTTGCCCGATGGAACCGGCTTTGACATCTGCGGCGCGCTGCGGGACGAAGTAAAAACCTCTTCCACGCCCATTCTCTTCATCTCCGCCGCCGATGATACGTCCACGAAGATCCGCGGACTGGAAGCCGGGGGCGTGGATTACATCACCAAGCCCATCGTCGGTGCGGAGGTCATTGCGCGGGTGCGGACCCATTTGCGGCTGAAACGAGCATACGACCGTATCGCCGAACTCCAGGCCGAGCGGGTGGGCCAGCTGGCCAGCGCGCAAAAGACCCTGATGGCCAGCCCGGAGGATTTTCCCGAGGCCTGCTTCGCGGTTTCGATTCGCCAGGTGCTTTCCGCGGGAGGCGACTTCTACGATGTGATCGCCACTGGCGAAGACATTGCGGATTATCTGGTGGCCGACGCCAGCGGACACGATCTGGGGGCGTCGCTCTGGACGGCGTCGCTCAAGGCGCTGGCCGCCGAATACGCGAGCCCCATGCACCTGCCCCTCGAAATTGTGCGCGCCATCAATAACTGCCTTTGCCGCATACTGCCGTCCGGCGCATTTTTCACCCTTGTCTATGCGCGTCTCAACCGCCGGACGGGCCGCATCTCGATCGTCAACGCCGGTCATCCGCCGCCCATTGTGGTCCGGCTCGATGCCGCCGAACCTCTCATCCTGCGGCAGGAAGGCGATGTGGTTGGCGCCTTCGCCGACGCGGTCTTCGGGGCCGCCGAGATGACTCTGAAAAAGGGCGAGCGGATTTTCTTCTACACCGACGGGCTGATCGAAGGCCGAGGTTCGTACGAGGAGGGCCTGAGGAGGCTGGCCGCCGCCTGTCGCTCGCCGCGGAGCCTCGCACTCCATGACCTTGTGCCCGTTGTGGTGGACGAAGTGATGGCCGGCCTGCCCGCCGCCGACGATACCCTGCTGCTGGGGGTGGAGCGGTGACGGCTGCCCGGAAAAGCCATCCCCTTTCCTTCTCGCAAAGGATCCCCTCGCGCCTCGAAGACGCGGAATCGCTCTGCCTGAGAATCCGCCACACGCTGCGGTCCAACGGCCTTGCCGAACTTTGTTTTCCGGTCGAGCTGCTCGCCCGGGAATGCCTGGCCAACGCCATCGATCATGGAAATCGCCGCAATGTCGATAAAGCTGTTGAGCTCGGCTTCATTGTGGGACGGAAGTGGATACGCCTCGAGGTCACCGACGAAGGCCCGGGATTTCGCTGGCGCGGGGGAATCGGGAGGAAACAGGACACAGCCGCGTGCTCCGGCCGCGGCCTCGAACTCTATTCGCTCTACGCCGACCGCGTGCGGTTCAACCGCCGCGGGAACCGGATCACGCTCTGGCTGGGCAGAAAGCAAGTCTGAAAAGGGAAAAACAAATGGCCGCATATGTCATAGAACAGAACGAACAAAAGGGCTCAGTGAAGCTGACAGGGGATTTAACCGCGATCCTCGTTCCGGAACTGCTGGCCGGTCTCAGGGAGACGCTGAACCGCGGGGCGCGCGAGCTGGAATTCGACCTGGCCGGCACCACGATGCTCGATTCGAGCGGGATCGGCTTTCTTCGCCATCTCCGCTTCGGCCGCCGGAGCCTCGCGCTTCGCCACACGCG
>CAZSWI010000141.1:0-9342 GCA_964610635.1 uncultured Acidobacterium sp. | reverse complement strand
TTGTTCTCGATATAAAGGTGCTCTTGCGCGCCTGTCTCGTATTCGCCCTCGACAATCAGGTCTGCCGTGGCCCAAACCGCATCCATATCTCCCTTCTCCATCAGGAAAGACTTGAAGACGTTATCCTCGCCCCACACAACCGGATCGCCCCGCTCGCTCTCTTCAATCGTGAACACCGTCGGCCACTCCTCGTAGCGCACGCGCACCGCAGCCACCGCCTTCCGCAGCAGGTGCCGGTCCCGGTGCGCGAGCAGCACGATCGGTTCTTCAGGATGGTTCACGACTTCGGCTGCCAGGCACGGCCAGTCGTGGTTGATCAGCGCAATTTCGTTTTCGCCCGGGATATCCCTCGCCGTTACGATCACAAATTCGTCCCACGGTATCCCCTCGCCGAACTCGATCCCCAGGATGCGTCCCCGCGCGATGCTGCTACGCACCGTCGTTCCGTGCAGCATCTCCGGCATCGTCAGATCGTCGATGTACTGCGCCCGGCCGCACACCTTCGCCACGCCCTCTTTGCGCAGCATCGGCTGCCCGACAATCCTTTCCTGCGGCAAGCGCACTCCCCTCTCGGGCTCAAAGTAATCCGGGAAAATTTCCTTATGGTACTACGGCGCCGCGTTCTTCCCAAACCAGTAATTGCACCAATCCATTTGCCTTTACAAATCCGCAACGCTCTGCGAGGCTGGTGGGCGCTGGTTTGAGGGACATTCCGTGCGCAAAGAAACGATTCACATCGCTGCCTCTCTTTTGTCCTGCGCTTTCGCGCTGCCTGTTTTGGCTCAGGCTCCGGTTCCCGACAGTCCCGCGATCGAACAGCGGGTCGATGCCATGGTCGCGAAGCTGACGCTCGAACAGAAACTCGAACTCATCGGCGGCCTACACGACATGTTCATCCGCGCCGAACCCTCCGCCGGCTTTCCCATGCTCAAAATGAGCGACGGCCCTGAAGGGGTTCGCACCTGGGGACCCGACACCGCTTACGCCGGCGGCATTGCCTTGGCCGCCACCTGGAACCCCCGCCTCGCAGCCGCTATGGGTGAATCCATCGGTCAGGACGCACGCGCCCGCGGCGTCCACTTCCTCCTCGGTCCCGGAGTCAACATCTACCGCGCCCCCATGAATGGCCGCAACTTCGAATACTTCGGCGAAGATCCCTGGCTTTCCGGTCAGACTGCCGCCGCTTACATCCGCGGGGTCCAGAGCCAGGGGGTCATCGCTACCGTCAAGCACTTTGCCGCCAATAACCAGGAGTACGACCGCCACAATGTCAGTTCCAACATGGACGAGCGCACCTTGCGCGAAATCTATCTCCCCGCCTTCGAAGCGGCTGTGCGGGACGGCCATGCCGCCGCAGTCATGAACTCCTACAACCTCCTCAACGGCGTCCACGCCACGCAGAACACACACCTCAACAACGACGTCCTCAAGGGCGAATGGAAATTCGACGGCATCCTGATGTCCGACTGGGACGCCACCTACTCCGCTGTGGGCGCGGCCAACGGCGGTCTTGATCTCGAAATGCCCTCCGGCAAATTCATGAATCCCAAAAACCTGCTCCCCGCGGTGAAGAGCGGTCAGGTATCCGAGGCCACCATCGACGAGAAAGTCCGCCGCATCTTCCGCACTGCCATTCGCTTCGGGTTCCTCGATCGCGACCAGATGGACACCTCCGTCCCGCGCTTCAGCCAGCACGGCCGCGAGATCGCCCTCCAGGAAGCGCTCGAAAGTATTACGCTCCTGAAAAATGGGGGTAATCTGCTCCCCCTCGATACAAACAACCTTCGCACTCTCGCCGTTCTCGGGCCGGATGCCTGGCCCGCGGAGCCGGGCGCCGGCGGCAGCTCCCATGTCGACGCCTACGCGCCCGTCAGCATCATGACCGGCCTCTCTGACGCGCTTGCCGGGAAGGTTAAAGTTCTCTATGCCGCAGGCCTGCCCACTACCGAAGACCTGATGCAGCAGACGGAGTTCTATGTTTCCTCCGGCACGCCGGACAATCCCGAATCGAATGTGAGAATCGAGACCTTCGACAATCCCACCTTCAGCGGCGCGCCCGCAATCTCCGCTGCGCGGCGCGTCGATACCTTCCACTCCGAAGAGTGGACCCCCGCAGCGAAGCAACGCCGCAGCCTCCGCTACGTCGCGAAATACATGCCGGCGAAAACGGAGAGTTATCTCTTCCTCTCCGGCGCCGGCGGTTCCGACGCTTACAAGCTCATCGTCGATGGCAAGACCGTCATCGATCAGACTTCCCGCGAGGGCCAGGCCCCGCGCTACGTCGAACTGCCCCTGACCGCGGGCAAGGCTGTCTCGATCGAACTCGACTACTGGCCCGATGCCGCCTATCCCCGCATCGGCCTTGGCATTCGCGGCGTCGACGAACTCGTCACCCCTGAGGCAAAGAAGATCGCCGCCATGGCAGACGCCGCCGTCGTTGCCGTAGGGTTCGATCCCACATCAGAAAGCGAGGGTTTCGATCGCACCTATGAACTGCCCTTTGGACAGGATGAGTTAATTAAAGCAGTCTCTGACGCAAATCCGCATACGATTGTCACCATCACCGCCGGAGGTAGCGTCGACATGCATCGCTGGCTCGACGGCGTTCCCGCCCTCCTCCACAACTGGTATCCCGGACAGGAAGGCGGCCGTGCCCTGGCTTCTATCCTCACCGGCCAGCGAGCGCCCGAAGGCCATCTTCCTGTCAGCTTCGAGCGTGCCTGGGATGAAAATCCCGTCCACGATAGCTACTACCCCGCCTCCGTTTCCAAAGGCCAGACGCCCCACGTCACGTACAAGGAAGGCGTCTTCCTCGGCTACCGCTACTACACCACCTACGATAAAAAGCCTCTCTTCCCCTTCGGCTTCGGGCTCTCCTACACCACCTTCTCTTTCTCAAACCTGAAAGTCTCACCGGACCAGCCCAGCGCCGACGGCCCCATCACCGTCACCTTCGATGTCAGCAATACCGGCCAGCGTGCAGGCGCTACCGTCGCCCAGGTGTACATCGGCGATTCGTCGGCAAAGGTCAAGCGCCCGATGAAAGAGCTCAAGGGATTCGAAAAGGTTCGTCTCGGTCCAGGCGATACCCATCACGTCAGCGTAACCCTGGACCGGCGCTCTCTCGCCTATTGGAGCGAAGAGAAGAACGGCTGGCAGGTCGACCCAGGCCAATTCGAAATTTTCGTCGGTGATTCGTCTGACAACACCCCGCTCACCCAGAGATTTCAGGTTCAATAAACATGAGGGCGGCCAAAGCGTCATGGCGCCGATTCTTGACGATTGGCCCGCTACTGCCCCAGGAATCACCGCCCTCTTCAGAGGTCATTGAATAAGCTCTGTTTTCCGAGCGTCGCAATCACCTGGCTCAGCGCACTCTGTTGCGTCTCCGCTGTGCTCAGCTGCGTCGCTATCTGCGCCACATCGGCCTGCATCAGAGTGGTCTGCGTCGTAGTCAGTTGGGTAGCCTGGCTCTGCGTGTAGCTTTCGGCTGAGGATAGGCGCGAAAGCGAATTGTCCAACAGGATCCGCTGCTGCGACACATGACTCAGAACAGTGCTCAGCTGCTGGGCATCCGCGTCGGCTGTGGGCGCGGCCGTTCCCGACGAATAATCCGCAATCAGCGCATTCAGCGTGCCCAGTACGTCGCTTCCGCTCGCAGAGAAAATCTGGCTGCCCGGGATGTTCATCTGAATCTTCTGCCCGTTTGGCGTCTCCAGATAACTCACGTTGTTGTCGCCTTGGTAGGTCGCCGCCGCCGGGGCCCCCGTCGTATTCAGAGTGTAGGGGGCTGCCCCGCCCTGGCTTCCCGAAAAAATGAACCGCCCCAAATAGGTCGTGTTCGCCAGCGAAAGCACCTCGTCGCGGATCCCCACGAGCTGGTTGCTGACCGATTCGAGATCGCTTGCGTTCATCGTGCCATTGTTCGCCTCTGTCGCAAGGGAAATCGCCGATGTCAGCTGGCTCACCACTGAGCTCAGTGCCGAATCGCCCACCTGTAGCAGACTCTGCGTCGACGACGCGCTCTGCGAGAAGCTGTCGTCGCTGCCGATCTGCGCGCTCAACAACACATTTTCCCCCGCCGCCACCGGATCATCACTCAGTTGATTCACTCGCGACCCGCTCGCCAGTTCTTCCGTCAGTCGCTGTTCGCTCGCAGAGGCGGTATCGAGCGAACCGGCAAGATCGTTCAGGTACAGCGGATTGACTCTCATCTTCTGACCCCCTCACTGGCTCTTCCGGCCCGCTAGTGTCCAGCGCATCCGGCAGCCGTCAGCGCGTGCCTTCTTTTCTCGCGAAATCCCGTCGCGTTTCCCCGCTACGAATAGGTGGTCTGGACCCCGAGGTTCAAGGCGGAAACCATCACTTGATCGAGCACGGTGAACAGCTTTGAAGCCGCCTGGTACGACTGCTCCAGAGTCTCCAGCTGAGTCGCTTCGTCGTTCAGGTTGACTCCGGAAACGGAGTTGATCTGGTCGTTCAGCTGAGTCAGGGCAGCCTGCTGCGCTGTATTCTCGCTCGACACCTCCGACGTCAAGCTGCCTAGACTGGTGACCATGTCCGAGAAGTACGCCGTGGGCGAAACGTCCTGGACGATCCCCTGGTTCTCCAGATTCGCCATCGCCACCATGTTCGTATTGTCCGAAGACCCCGCGCCCGAAGCCGCCGCCGCAATCCGCGATGGATCGGTCATGACCACCGAAATTCCCGCCGCCGAACCCCCTGGATTCGCGGCGTTAGCACTGGCGGGCAGACCGAAAATCGCCGCCCCCCTATTGCCATTCATATCCGAGCCGGCCTCGTTTACCCCATTCACTTGCGTCGCAACCGAATAGGCCAATTGATCCAGCGAACTCTCCACCTCGGGAATATCCTGGTCTCTCGCCGTCAGAATTCCTCCCAACTGGCCCCCCCCGCTGGTCAGATCGGAGGTGATGTCGTTTCCCTGAGAGTCGGAAAAGTGCCCCACCCCGTCCTTTTCACCACGCGTTATCTGATACGCCTGCCCCGCCGAGACCAGCAGCGAGCCTCCCATTGTGGTCACCGTCAGCCCGTTGTTCTCCGTCGTCACCGTGCGGATTCCTATCAACTGCGAGAGATTCGTCAGGTCCTGCTGCCGCTGATCCTCAAGTGTTCCCGCCTCCGCGCCCGGCCCCTGCGCTTCGATCTGGCTGTTGAGCGAAGCAATATCCTTCAGCAGTGTGTTTGCCTGACCCACCACATCGGTGCTCTGCTGATCGAGAGATTGCCGCTGGTTCTCGAGCTGCGACGCTGCGCTGTTGAAGTCGGTCGCCAGCGTCGCTGCCGCGCTCAGGACGCTTTGCCGCATCGAAACGTCCGCGGGACTAGCCTCCAGCGAGGACAGAGCGTCAAAAAAACCTGTCAGGTCGCTGCCGATCCCGCTCGCATCGCTGGCATCTGTCCCCGTACTGGTCGCGCCACTGAAGATCGTCTGCAACTGGTCGAGCGCAGTCAGCCTCGCGGCTGACCCGCTCTCCGTCTGCGTCTGCTGCTGCATGGCTTGTTCCAATACGCTGTCCCGCTGCGACTCAGTGCCCGTCACCGACACACCCATCCCGTAGTTCAACCCGTCAAACGTCACCGAATCGTTTTGTTCCCAGATCGGCGTCTCCAGCGTGTACCCCGGCGTGTTCACGTTCGCCGTATTGTTGGCCACGATATCGAGAGCCGCCTGGTCCGCATCCAGAGCGCCTCCGGCAATATTGAGGGCTGTGCCAATCGTCGCCATCTTGTCAGCCCCGCAACCGTCCGTATCCGCTGCGGTCCGGTCCCCGGAGCAACCGCAGATTGCG
This sequence comes from uncultured Acidobacterium sp., assembly GCA_964610635.1. Taxonomy (GTDB): domain Bacteria; phylum Acidobacteriota; class Terriglobia; order Terriglobales; family Acidobacteriaceae; genus Palsa-343. The sequence continues at coordinate 3,529 of CAZSWI010000141.1, read as the reverse complement.
CCGCGTCAGCGTGAGAAGGTGCTCAAGAGTCCGAAGCCGCTCACGCGCCAACTCCCCCTCGTCGGCGGTCCGGTGAGCTGACACGCCACGAGCAGCCTCAGCCAATCCCTCCAGAAGGACCGCGTCGGCTCGCGCGAGAGCTCCAATTCCTGCCCCCAGCAGCTCGACAGCCGACAACTGACCCACCATCCTCGTTCCCCCGATCCATCGCAAACGGGATTCAGTCTCACGCCCCGTCTCCCGGGCTGAAAAACAAATCCCGCCTGCTTACTTTCCCAGCAACTGATCGATCATCTTTCCCGCGACCGCGGACGCCGGAACGTTGTAGGTCCCGCTGGCCAGCGCCGACTGCACCGCAGCCACCTTCTCCATGCGTACGTCCGAGTCCGGTGACGAAGATGCAGCAATGCTCGCCGCCGCGCTCAGGGTCGCCTGATCTGTCCCGGTCCTCCCCGGCTCCACTTCGGACCTCACCGTCCTGCCGCCTGTCTGGGCGACCTCCGTACTCGAAAAAAGTTGCTGCATCCCCTGAAGGCTGTTATTCACATTCATGCCTGGTCTCCTTACTTCAGTCTATCGGCGGCAAACAACAACACTTGAGTCACCTTTTTCCGTCCCCGATGAGAAATTTCTCAGACTCTCCCGGCAGGCTCGGCGGAGCCGGCCTGCCTGAAGTGTCCGATGATCTTTGTTGCAATTCCGAATCCACCCCGTTCGGAGATCGCTTTCGCCAGCGCCTCCGACCCGAAACTCATCAGCGCGCTGTCACTGCCCTCGCCACAATCGGGGTCGCTCTTGTCGTCGAGCAGCGCGTCATGCTGTAGCGGCTGAAGGAATTCCTTCATCAGGCAGGCTTCGAATTCATGCGCCGCGGGCTTCAGCCTGGGGTCAGTCCCTGGTCCGGAAGTCTCCCCCGAGGTCCGTCCGGAACTCTGAGCCGGCGCGGAAGCTCTGGCTCCCCCCATCGCACCCACCATCGAGGCCACCCCAATCGGAGGAACCATCACAGCACCTCCAGCTCGGCTTCAAGGGCCTGCGCTTCCTTCATCGCCTGCAAAATCGAAATAATGTCCCGCGCCGTCGCCCCAATCTGCTGCAGATTCTCCACCAGGTCGTCGACCGTCGCGCCCTCCCGCAGCTCAATTCGATTGACTGGCTTGTCCCGCGCCTCGACCGTCGTCTGCTGCACGACCTGAGTCGTTCCCTGGGCCGCCGGGTTCGGCTGGGAGATTTCCATAAGGCTCACGATGTTCACAACCAGCCCGCCGTGCAGAATCGTCACCGGCTGCAGGATGACATTGCCGCCGATCACCACCGTTCCGGTCCTCTCGTTGACCACGACTTTGGCGCGCGGCAGCACTTCCACCTCCACCTCTTCCACGCGCGCCAGCAAAGCCGGAATGTCCTCCCTGGCCTCGGGCCGCATCTCGATCCGGCGGCTGTCAACAGCATGCGCGAGCGGCCGGCTCAGCTCGCGGTTGATGGCCGCGGCCACCGTCTCCGCTGTCGCAAAATCGGCATCGTTCAGCAGCAGAGACAGCGTCCGCATCTGGGTGAGATCAAGCGGCACTCCCCGCTCGACGATCGCTCCCGAGGGAATGCGCGCCGTGGTTGGATAATTCACCGATTTGCTGCTCCCGTTCGCCGTCACCGAGTAGCCTCCCAGCACCATGGGCCCCTGCGCCTGCGCATAAATCTGCCCGTCGGGTCCGTAAAGGGGCGTCATCAGCAGAACGCCGCCCTCGAGACTCCGCGCGTCGCCCGCCGAGGAAACCGTGACGTCCAGCCTGTTGCCGGGGCTCGCAAAGGGCGGCAGAAGGCCCGAGAGAAATACTCCAGCCATATTGCGCGTCTGCAGCGCGGTAGCGTTCCCCTGCAGGCTCACACCCATGCGCCCAAGCGCCGACTCGAGCGTCTGCAGCGGAAAAACCGTCTGCGAGCTGTCCCCGGTCCCGTGTAGTCCCACGACAATCCCATAGCCCACCAGCTGATTGTCCCGCACCCCTTCGATCGAAGCGACGTCTTTTACACGCGCCAGCTTTCTCTTCGAGGTGTTTTCCGCGCCCAGCAGGGGTACGGCCAAAATGAACGGCAGAACTACGGCCATCAGACTTCGCGTTGTCATGCGCGCCATTCCCGGTTTTCTCCCCGCATTGAAATCCAGCCCCGCTTCCTGATCTCGCCCGATCCCCCCGAGCCGCGCCGGATCCAGGCTTGCCCACCAGCAAGCTCTTTCCGTCCCCATCCAGCTCACTCCAGGCCCGTCACCGCGGGTTAGAAAACCATCAGCCTTTCGAGAAACCGCACCACGGGATTCTGGCGATAGGTGGCGTCGTTCACGATGCCCCTGCCTGTCACTTCGAGTTCCATATCCGTGATCGCGGTCGACATCACCTCGTTCTGCGCGTTCACATCCTCCGGCCGCACCAGCCCGCGCAAACGAATCAGCTGCGTCTGCTGATTGAAGGTCAGCTGCCGTACCACCTGAATCACCAGCATTCCGTTGGGCAAAACATCGGCGACCTCCCCGCCCAGCGTCGTCGTGATACTCGAATTCGTGACACTTTGCCCCTGGGCGTTCAGCGCCGACGCGGAACTTTGATTCAGCAGATTATTGAGCGCATTGCTGCTCGAAAGCTTGCCCAGCAGCGCTGAAACCTGGGAAGTCGCGCTCGACGCACGCTGGTTCTTCACTGTTCCGTCGGTCGACGCGGCCAGGCTTTCCGACACCACCACCGCGATCGGATCGTGTGCGCGCGTCGCTTTTACGTCGTTCACCAGGCTGGTCAGCCGGCCCGTCGCCGACCAGATCGACCCCGGCGTCAGGACTTCAGCGGCCTTCTCGGCGCGGACCCGCGCGACGTAGTCGTTCAGGGCCAGGTCCGGCGGCGTGTTGCCCGGTTGCGGCCGCTTGGGCTTCGCTTTGCCGGCCAGGGCCGCGCACGGGAACCCGAGGACCAATGCAATCGCCGCCCCAAGCGCCATCCCTCTCGCAATCCCTTTTAGGTTCCCGGCAGCAATCTTTGCCACAACCGGTGTCTCGATTCGTGTTCGGGCCGCTTCCGCACGCCCGCTTCCTTGCCGCATTCACTCCCCGCCTTTCGCCAGCCAAAGTTCCACTACTCCCGGCCCGCGCACGATTCCTTTGAGGGTGGCCCCGCCGAAGCCAGCTCGCACCGCGACCGTTTCTCCTCTGCGCGCTGTTCCGAGAGCCGTGCCGAGAAGATGAATCTCCCCCCTGTCCTCAAGCCGCTCAACCGTCACCCGCATCCCCGCTCGCACTTCGGGGGCCGGCCTCGAAGTCACCGCGCCCCGGCTCGAGCGAAGGGGAACACAGGCCGGGTCAACGGCTTCGGTCGCAGCGCTCCAAGGGATCTCGAGCAGCCGTGCCGGTCGCTCTGGATGCCGCCGGTCGGGCTCGGTCGTCCACGCCACATGCAGCCCCCAGTCCCGGACGATGTTCCTCCCGCCGCACGCTCCCCAGGTGATCGCCGGAGAAAGAGCCAACGCCAGCAGAACGCCGGTACCC
>CAZSWI010000140.1:0-9373 GCA_964610635.1 uncultured Acidobacterium sp. | reverse complement strand
AGCATCGCCGATTCGTTCGGCTAGTGTCTCTTTCGTTATGCCCGTTAGTGTTCGAGGCGCCAAATAAGGCTTGACAATGCTTGATGCGCCTATGACGACACCGGCACACTCAGGCGGGCATTTTTTATGGGGGTTGGAATCGAAACCTTGTCACTACTTAAGTCTTGCCTCAATGCCTCTCCCCTCCATTCCCCACCCGAAACCTACGGTACGCCGCGACCGTCAGCACGATGAACACCACCAGCGCCACCAGCTGCGCCACCTTGAACGGCGTCTCCTTCCCCGTCGGAGCCAGGGCATGCAACGCCGGCACCTTCTCAAACGACTGCGCGATCAGCACAAAAAAGTTCAGATAAAGTGCCACAATCGCTGTCACCACATAGGTCCCGCGCCAGCCTCCCGCCAGATGCCCGCCGTAGAGCGCAATCGTCGCAAACAGCAGGACAATCATCGACAAGATGCCGACCACAATCCCCGGCGTCACCCCGTGATACGGAAACATAAATCCTGTAATACTCGTCGCCGCCGTCGTGATCAGGAAAAGCGCCGTCAGCAGCGGCCATCGCTTCCCTGCCAGCATTCCAAAAACCACCAGAAATCCGGCGACTATAGCAAAAATGCTGATCGCCACGTGGAACTGCGTGAATCCGGCCAGACTCATTCCGAGAATCGTTCCGAGAATCATGGTTTGCCTTTCCGGGGAGTGGTTGGACAGTTGAACTCCGCGCATCGCGCAGGTGAGCCCGCAGGAAGCCATGAGAGTACCACGTTACCCTCGCCCGATTGACAACCCACCCCGCAGCGCATAACTTCGGCTCTTGCGTTCCACACTCCCCGCATGAAGGAGCCTCCCACCATGCGCCGTTCCCTTCTCCTGCCGCTGTTTTTGCTCGCAGCCTCGATTCCCGCTTCTGTGCTGGCCCAGCCCGCACCCGCAATCCCTCCGCCGGGCCAGCTCGACCCCACCCGCTCCATTCAGAATCCCGTCCTCTTCTCCTCCTTCCACCAGCCCCTGCCCGAGCAATACATCTGGACAAAGGAAGACTCCTTTACCAGCCAGACCAGCACCGTCCAGTACACATTCCCGCACGACAATCAAAAGGTCGATCCGCATTATTTCCGCGCCCACATTCGCGTTGACGCCTCACTGCCCAATGCCACCCTCTACATCGCCGGCCCCCGTTCGGCGGAGGTCTACGTTAACGGCTCCTCCGCTGCCCGCTTCCTCGCCGATCCCGGCTCGCGCCTCAACCTCCACGTCTTCTCCGTTGACATCGCCCGCCTCCTGCATCCCGGCGACAACGTCCTCGCCCTCTCCGTCGTGCGCGGCCATCGCGCCAACGGCTTCTCCAACAACGCGCTCAGCATGCAGCAGATTCTCGGCAACGTCCTTGCCGCCAAGCTTATCCCCGCCGCCCCCGGAGCCCTCGCGCCGCCCATCCTCATCAGCGACGCTTCCTGGAAGGGTTCCCTCCGCGCCTCGGACGGCTGGCAGAATGCCAGCTTCGACGACAGCTCCTGGCCCGCCGTCGCCGCGCTCAGCTCCGTCGAAGGCTCCATCGAATTCCTCCAGTGGAACGGCGACGCCGGCCTCTACAACTGGCCCGGCTACGAAGGCGAATCTCCTTTCCTCGCCCATACGTATCTCCCCGCCACAGACGTCCGCGACATCTACGCGGGCCAGGGCTCCTACGACAACACCGGCGCCCTCACGGCCTCAACCGGCGATCCCGCCCACGAATTCACCGTCCACCTCGCCTCCAGTCCATCGCCTGACGATTACGTCCCCAGCATCACTCTCGACTTCGGCCGCGAAGTCACGGGCCGCGTCCAGCTCGTCTCCGACGCCGATGCCCCCGCCACCGTCTCCATCGCCTATGGCGAATCGCTGGGCGAAGCCCACGACGAGCCCTACCTCGGCATCGACATCCTCCACCTCGCGCCTAATGGATCGGGCGTCGGCCCCAAGTCAGCCTTCCGGTACGCGCAGATTCGATTCCTCGCCGGGCCGCCCGATCTGCGCTTCAAAGCCATCCACCTCGAAGACGTCTACTATCCGGTCCGCTACCAGGGCGCCTTCGAATCCTCTGACCCGCTCCTGAACCGCATCTGGGAGACCGGCGCCTACACCAGCCATCTCTGCATGCAGGACGACATCTGGGACGCCCCCAAACGCGATCGCGGCCGCTGGATGGGCGACACCGACGTCAGCGGACGCGTCATCGACGACATCTTCGCCGACCAGTTCCTCATTGAAGACACCCTCACCCGCCTCATCGGTCCACTGCCCATCGAGCAGCATGTCAACGGAATCCCCGGCTACTCCTCCTACTGGTTCACTGAGCTCGAACACTACTACCTGCACACCGGCCGCAAAGAATACCTCGCCTCCATGCATGACGAAATCGTCCAGCTGCTCAATTTCATGGACAAGGATTTCGACCACGAGAACCGCTTCATCAACCACACAAAAGAGTGGCTCTACGTCGACTGGGCCCTCGACCTGAACGGCGCAACTGCCGAAACCCAGGCCGCCACCACCCTCGAATACGTTCGCGCCTATCGCTCTGGAGTACACCTCCTCCAGGAACTCGGCGACCAGGAGAACGCCGAGCACTTTGCCCGCCGCGCCGACGCAATCGCGAAATCCGCCCAGGCCGCGCAATTCGCCAACGGATCATTCGGCCCGCGCTGGCAGACCAACGCCATGGCCATCCTCTCCGGCGTCGCCACCACCGACCAGTACGCATCCATCTGGCAGAATGTCCTCTCGAACGTTGGCAAACCCACCTGGCGTCCCGACGTCATCACGCCCTACTACGGCTCCTACGTTCTCGACGCCATGGCCCGCGCCGGCCATCGCGACGCGGCCCTCGCCTGGATTCGCGAGTACTGGGGCGGCATGATCAACGAAGGCGCAACCAGCTTCTGGGAGGCCTACGACCCAGCCTGGCCGAAGGACAATCCCCACGTCGATCTCCAGGCTGACGACACCGCCGGCTATCGCATCTCGCTCGCCCACGGCTGGTCGAGCGCCCCCGCCTGGTGGCTCATGGAGCAGGTGCTCGGCATCGTCCCCACCGCGGCCGGCTTCAAAGAAACCACCATCCGCCCCGACCTCGGCGACCTGGACTGGGCCCGCGGAGCCGAACCCACCCCCAACGGCTTGATCAAAATCGACCTAAAGAAAGACGCCCAAGGCATCGCCGCCCTCATCGACATTCCTGAAGGAGTCGACGCCACCGTCCTCTTCCCCATCAAGACCGGCGGTGACCACATCCAGGTGAATGGCACTTCAACGCACGGCACGCCTGCCGAAAACGGCTCCCGCCTCGCCATTCACCTCGCCAAAGCCGGCCACTACGAACTGCGCTAACAACAAAATGAGAAACGAAACGTCGCCGCCATTGAGGAGGGCGTCCGGATCCGGTCCCGTTGCCCTGTGCGCTTCCCGCGCATCGAACCCTGCAAAGGAGCAAGAAAATGCCCGCCCGCCCCACCTGGTCCGGATCGATCCAGATCTCTCTCGTCTCCATCGCCGTCCGCATCTTTCCCGCCACCAACCCGCCGCGCCAGGTCGAGTTCCATATGATCGACCGCCGCACCCATCAGCGCGTCCACCATCAGAACATCGATGACAGCGGCGAAGTCGACAAGGCCGACGTCGTCAAGGGCTTCGAATATGCCCGCAACAAATACATTGAGATCGATCCCGGCGAGCTTAAGTCGCTGCGCCTGCCCACTGCCGACACCCTCCAGATTCATCAGTTCGCAAAACGTGAAGAAATCCAGCCCATGCTTTATGACCGGCCCTACTTCGTCGCGCCCAAAGACAAGGCCCAGGCCAAAGCCCTCGCTATCATGCGCCGCGCGCTCGATGAAACCGGTTCGTACGGCATCGGCGAAGTCGCCTTCAGCGGCCGCGAACACCTCGTCGCCATCGGTGCGCCTCCCGGCTCCCGCCAGAACACACTCGAGCTCTACGTCCTCCGCTATGCCGATGAACTTCGCGACGCCAAATCCATCCCGGGTGGCGCCCCAGAGCCATCCGTCACGAGCCAGGAACTAAGCCTCGCAAAGCAGCTCATCGAAGGCAGCACCTCGAAGTTCGATCTCGCCTCTTACAAAGACGACTACGAAGCCGCAGTCGTGAAGCTCGTCAACGCGAAGCGCAAAGGCAAGCCCCTGCCCGAGCCCGAACCGCAACGTCCCCGCGCGCAGGTCATCGACATCATGGACGCCCTGAAGAAAAGTCTCGCCGCCCACCCAGCCAAAGCAAAGAAATCAGCCTCGCGCAGAAAAGCATCCTGAGCTGCTTTCCGCCCGGATACCCGCGTCTATCGCCATCTCCATCATGTAAAATAAAGCACAGCGCGTTCCGGTGTTCTTCCGACTCTTCCCTGCCAAATCAGGTGAATCCCCGCGAAGCTCACGACGCCCCGCGCCCCGCTAATTAGGGCGCAAACCGACATCAGGAGCACCACCATGGCCAGGATTGCCAAAACCGGCGACCGCAAAAAAGTAATGGACACCACCAAAAGCACCGACTGCCCCAAGTGCGCGAAGCCCACCCGCATCGTCAAGCGCGTGAAGGACCGCGAACGCGGCATCCCCGGCGGCGTCTACATCTCCTGCTCAGCCTGCGAATTCTACGAGAAGCTGTAAAAGCAAATGTCATCCTGAGCGAAGCGCCGCAACCAGGATTCCCAGCGAACAAGACACTTCCCGGCGCGCAGTCGAAGGACCCTCCGACCGAAGGGAGGAGAATCGGTCGCACGGCGACCGGCAAGAATCTCAATCGGGCCAGCATTCGGTTTTTTTTCTGAGCTCTGTCCCCCCACCGCCCAGCAAAGCATTCTCTCCCAAAGCCAGCACCAGAATCGCCGCCAGCGCCGCCAACGGCACCACGAACCCAATCCGCAACGAGCCAGACCGCGTCGACACCAGCCCCGTAACCCAGGGCAGCACAGCTCCGCCGCTCGCGCACATCGCGAAAACCCACCCCGTGTTGCGGTGGTCCCTTACTCTCGCCAGCATTCGTGACAGGCCAATCGGAAACACCGGCCCAAAACCCGCCCCCGCAATCGCGACCGCTATCAGCATGGCCGCAGTCGAGTGCGGAGCCAGCAGCGTCGCCACGCCAATCAAAGCCACTCCCAGTCCCGGCGCCAGCACCGTGCGCTCCGCCACATTCTTCAGCGCAACCGATCCCACCCACCTCCCCGCCAGCAGCGCAATCCAGTAGAGCGACACCGTCAGGCTCGCGTGCGCCAGCGTCATTCCGCCGAAGCGGTGCGCGTACGTCGCGATCCATCCCCCCACCACCGTCTCCACACCAACATACAAAGAGAGAAACGCCGCAAAAAACACCAGGATCCTCGCATCCGCCGCCAGCGCCCCTCGCGGCAAACTCAGTGCTTCGCCGTCCGCGCTCCGCAACAGCGGCGACAACCCAACGAACATCGCCGCCGTCCCCAGCGCCGCCCCCAACAGCAATCCCCGCAGAAATCCGCCGCGCTCGGCCGCCGCAACCAGCCACGGACACGCAACCGCCCCGATCCCCCACCATAGGTTGACGATTGAAATTTGGCGCGCCCTCTCGCCAGGCCACGCGGCCGCTGGCCTCGCGGATTGCAGGGCGCTCCGAACCGCCGTCTGCGCCGTGCTGTCCCCCATCATCCCAACGCTCAGGTTTGTTGCTGTCACTGAGAGCCCCGTCCCCAGGCCAATCAGAGCAAAGGCCGCCAGCGCCAGGTCGTGTCCCAGCATGGCCCGCGCGGTCCCACCAGCGACCGTGAGCAGCAAAACCCCGCTCGTCATCGCCAGGTAGCCGAGCGGCAGATTCCGCCGCAGCCAATGCGGCGAAAAAATCGCCCCCACCGTCGAAGCCGCAAACTCAGCCGCGAAGAACGCCCCCGACTGCACATCGCGCAGACCCCACCGAGCCGCCATTACCGGCAGCAGCGGGCCCGGCAGAACCGTCACCATGCCGCATACCACAAATCCAAAACATAAAAGAGAAAATCGCGGACCGGATGCGCGCAAGCTGGCCATCGAATGCCGATTCTACCGGTGTCATCCTGTACCCTGCACCCTGTGACCTGTACCCTGCTTTACCTCTTCTTCATCCGCGCCGGATTCGGAGGCAGCGTCGACTCCCGAATGATCAGCTCCGGCACAATCGGTACCGTCTCCGGATAATCCTTCAGCCCCCGAATCCTCTCAAGCAGAATGCGCGCCGCCATGTTCCCCATGCTGTTCAGCGGCTGCCGGATCGTCGTCAGGCTCGGCGTGTGATACGCCGCTCCCTGAATATCGTCGAATCCGATCACCGAAATATCTTCCGGCACGCGCAATCCCGCATCGCGCAGCGACCGAATCGCCCCTATCGCCGCAATATCGTTGTACGAAACCAGCGCCGTGAACATCCGCTTCGCCGCCATCAGCTTCGGGACCACGGGATACCCCAGTTCCGGCGACGACAAATTCTGCTCCAGCTGCACCACCAGCTCCGGCTGCACCTCAATCCCCAACTCCTTCGCCACGGCCATCAGGCTCTTCCAGCGATCGTCCGAGTCCGAGCTGAACGTCTGCCCACGCATGAACGCGATCTGCCGATGCCCCAGCTGATACAGGTGCCTCATCGTCAACTCCGCCGCCCGCCGGTGATCCAGCACGATCCGCGTCACTCCTGGCAGCGGCTTATGCCCGGCCACCGCCACCACCGGCAGCGGCAAACTATGTTGTAGCGCCGTGTCGATCGCGATGAACCCCTCCACCGACCGGTCCATCAGCAGCCCCGGATACTCCTCGATCAGGTCCGCCTTCCGCCGGTGGCTCGCCGTCAGGTAGAAATATCCCTCCTCCATCAGCACTTCCTCGATGCCATTCATCACCAGCACCGAGTAGCCGTCGCTCAGCTCCGGAACCAGCACCCCCACCGAAAAACTCTGCCGCCGCCGCAGCGACCGCGCGAAAAAGCTGGGCCGGTATTCGAACTTCTTCGCCGCCGCAATCACCCGGTCTCGCGTCTCCTGCGGAATCGACCGCACTCCCGGCGCGTTATTCAGCACCAGCGAGATCGTCGCCGGCGACAAATCCAGATAGTCTCCCAGCGTGCGCAGGCTGATCGGTCTCGGCGGCAGGAATTCCCCTTTTCCCCCATCCGCCGGCCCATCCAGTCCCTGTGTCACTTTCTTCGCCGATGCTTTCTTCCGTCCTGCCATTCCCAGGGTTTTCAGCGCCGCCGACCGGAACCTACAACTAAACTGCCACCCGTTCCGCCGCCGCTTCCATTCGCGCTATCCTTATATCACCCCTTTCGCAAAAAGGAAGGCCCGTTTTTTGAAAGCTAGCCGCGGGCCTCGGAGTTTCCCCGTCCGTGCTCAACCGCGAAGAAAAGATGTCCGCTGTTCGACTCGCCTTCGTCCAGTACCTCATCGCCGCCATCATGGCTGTGCTGGTCTTCGGTCTTTGGCGTCTCCAGGTCGTCGGCGGCCAGAATTACCACGCCCTCGCTGAAGCCAACCGCATCCGCAAAGTTCCCATCCTCGCCCCTCGCGGCAAAATCTTCGACCGCGAAGGCCGCCTCCTCGTCGACAACTATCCCTCCGTCTCCTGCTTCCTCGTCCGCGAGCAGGGCCACGACATCACCCCCGACCTGCCCCTCATCTCGCGCGGTCTGAATATGTCCGTCGACCAAATCGACGCCATCCTCGTCAAATATCGCGCTGCCCCTAAATACCAGCCGCTCCCGCTCAAGCAGGACATCACCCCCGATGAAGTCGAGTTCATCGAGGCCCACAAAGACGAACTGCCCGAGCTCGACACCATCCAGGAACAGCGCCGCCTCTACCCCAAAGACGGGTTCGCAGCTCATCTCATCGGCTACGTCGGCGAGGTCAGCGAAGATATGCTCAACGATCCTCGCTACGCCATCTATGAACCCGGCGACGTTGTTGGCCGATCGGGCGTCGAAGCCTCCTACGACGCGGTACTCCGTGGTGCCGATGGCTCCCAGGATGTCGTCGTCGACAGCCACGGCCGCGAGGTCGGCAAGCTCGGCACCGAACCCGCTAAGCCCGGACAGAGCCTCAAACTCACCATCGACCTCGACGTTCAGCGCGCAGCCGAGAACGCCCTGGGCGATCGCAATGGCGCGGTCATCGCCATCGACCCCCACACCGGCGAGGTGTTGGCTCTCGTCAGCCGCCCGTACTTCGATCCCAATGCCTTCGCCGTTCGCATCTCGCGCGATGAGTGGAACAAATACATCACCGACCCCGAGCATCCTCTGATGGACAAAGCCATCCAGGCACAGCTCGCCCCCGGCTCCACCTTCAAGATCATCATGTCTCTCGCCGGCCTCGAAGAAGGCGTCGCTCAGGATATGGACGTCCACTGCGCCGGCGGCGTGAATTTATTCGGCACCTACCAGCGCTGCTGGGTCCACGGCGGCCACGGCCCAGTCAACATCAACAAAGCCATCTACCAATCCTGCGATGTTTTCTTCTACACCCTCGCCGCCCGCCTGGGTATCGACAAAATCGCCTTCTGGGCTCACAAAGTCGGCCTCGGCTCGAAAACCGGCATCGACCTTCCCGACGAAGTCTCCGGAACCATGCCCTCCGCCGAATGGAAGATGAAAAACTTCCACCAGAAGTGGTATCCCGGTGAGGTCACCTCCGTCGGCATCGGCCAGGGTGCGGTCGCTGCAACTCCCGTCCAGATGGTCCGCGCCCTCGCAGGCATCGCCTCCGGCGGCGTACTCAAACGGCCCCACGTCATCTTCCCCGACGAGATCCCCGCCGACTACCGCCAGTCGATTCTCGACAACTTCCCCGGCTCTGGCGACGTCTCGTTCCCCATCGCTCCCGCCGACTGGGAGATGATCACCGATTCCATGGCGGAGGTCACCCTGCCCATCGGCACCGACCCCAGCGCTCACCTTGAAGGCATCGACTTCGCCGGCAAAACCGGCAGCGCTCAGACCATGAGCAACGCGCTCGCCGCAAAAATGGGCCACGCCCACTCCGTCAAGGACAACGCCTGGTTCGTCGGCTTCGCCCCGCGCCGCAATCCCGATATCGCCGTCTGTGTGCTTTTTGAAGCAGGCGAACACGGCCGCCTCGCCGGCCGCCTCGCCGCGCGGGTCATCGAGGCCTACGTCAACAAGCAGCGCATGACCGATCACAACCTCATCGCGCAACAACCGAAGAAAGTCGAAGTCGGCGCAATGTGGTCCAATCCGACTGATCCCAACGCCCTCGGCGGAAAGCCGCTGCCCGCGCTGCCCGGCCAGAAGGCGAACCTCGATCTGGCATCCATCCGCGCCGGCCACTTCACCGTGCCGGTCCAGGCGCAGCGCTGAACC
>CAZSWI010000139.1:0-9398 GCA_964610635.1 uncultured Acidobacterium sp. | reverse complement strand
GCCGGAAGACGACCTCTTCGAAGTCGTTTTCGATCCCGGTTCGGACAAGCGCGAGGAGCGGACGAAAATCCCGATTCCCGGCCAGGCCCCCGCCCATCGCGGAGACACCGGAGGAGTGCGCGCCAACCCCGGCGGACATTTCCTCCGGAGGCCTCGGACTAAACGCCGAGGTGAGAGCTCGACTCAACACAGTTAGTCTATCGGAGCCATCCGGCCCGGTCAATTCACCACCGGCGCCACCCTCGCTAACCGGCCCTGTTCCCTGTTCCCTATTCCCTGTTCCCTGCAACTCATCCCAGTCCCGGTACGCCTGCGGCGTCGCAACCCCCACCTCCGGCAATGCCAACACACACTCCAACGGCGGAAAATCGGGAAGGGAAGTCACCTGCTCGCCGCGTCCCACCCCCAGCACCGCCCCTCCAATCAGAAACAGTGGCACGTCCGAGCCAACCTCGGCCGCAATTCGCAGCTTCTCTGCCTGCGCCATCGCCGGAATCCCGTTCCGCGCCAATTCCCGTTCCAGCCCAACCAGAGCCGCTATCGCATTCGCCGATCCCGCCCCTATGCCACCCTGCAGGGGCAGTCGCTTCTCAATATGAATATGAACATCCGCATGCGCCGGAAGCGCGCCCAGCGCCCGCTCGACCATCTTCCAGGCCGTGTTGGTCGCATCCACCGGAACTCGCGCATCGGTGCTCGTAATCCGGATGCTCGTCCTCAACGATGGCCGTGCATCGACCGTCACCAAATCATGAGCATCGAGCGTCTGATAGCACGTTGTCAGCGCATGGAACCCGTCCGCGCGCACCGGCCCAATCGCCAGCCCCAGGTTGATCTTTGAAAATGAACGAACCGTCGTCGCCATCGGTTCGATTGTAGGGGAGCGACCGTAATCCGCTCTGGCAGACCGTCGACTGCTGACTACCGGCTACCCTACAAAATGTACCGCGACAAATCCTGGTTCTTCACGATGTCCGCCACCATCTGGCGCACGTATTCCGGATCGATCACCATTACCTTCTCGGTCCCGTTCGCCGTCTCGCGCTCGATGACCGGTAGCGGCGCCGTCGTCCCCTCGCCTACCGCGGCCAGCTCCACCACAGTTCCCTGATTCTTCCCGTCGCCCTTTGGCTGTGCCCGGGTCAGGTCCGGGGCCGCGAAGCTGATCTCGTCCAGCACTTTTTCCATAATCGTGTGCAACCGACGCGCCCCGATATTCTCCGTCCCCTCATTCACACGGAAGGCAAACTGCGCCATCTCTGCGATCGCCTCCGGCGTGAACTCCAGCTTCAGCCCTTCGGTCTCCAGGAGCGCCGTGTATTGCCGGACGAGAGAAGATTTCGGCTCGGTCAGAATCCGCACAAAATCTTCCACCGTCAGCGACTGCAGCTCCACTCGAATCGGGAACCGCCCCTGCAACTCCGGAATCAGATCGCTCGGCTTCGAAACGTGAAACGCGCCCGCCGCGATGAACAGGATGAAGTCCGTACGCACCATCCCATACCGCGTATTGACCGTAGTGCCTTCCACGATCGGCAGAATGTCTCGCTGCACACCTTCGCGCGAAACGTCCGGGCCATGGCCGCCCTCGCGCCCCGCGATCTTGTCGATCTCGTCCAGGAATACGATGCCCGAGCTCTCGACGCGCTCGACGGCCAGCCGCGTCACCTGATCCATATCGATCAGCCGGCCCTCTTCCTCCTGCACCAGGTATTCGAACGCATCCGAAACCTTCATCTTCCGCTTGCGTGTGCGCTGCCCAAAGATGTTCGGCAGCATGTCTTTGAGGTTGACATCCATCTCCTCCATGCCCTGGTTGGAGATGATCTCGAACGACGGGGTATTCCGCTCCCGCACATCGATCTCCACCATGCGCTCGTCCAGCTTGCCTTCGCGAAACTGCTGCCTCAGCTTCTCCCGCGTACGCGTGTGCGAACTCGACTGCGAACCCGTCTGTGAATCCCCGCTCCCTGCTGGCGTACTCGACGGCGCCGGCAGCGTAATCGTGTTCCCATCCACGTAAGGCGGGTTGGCTCCCGCGGGCTGAGCCGGAGTCGTCGTCTGCGGAGGCAGCAGCACATCGAGCAGCCTCTCCTCGGCGTTCATCTCGGCGCGATCCTCGACCTCCTCCAGCTTCTCCTCACGCACCATGTCGATGGCGATCTCCACCAGGTCCCGCACGATCGAATCCACATCGCGCCCCACGTACCCAACTTCGGTGAACTTCGAAGCCTCGATCTTCAGGAAGGGCGAGTTCGTCAGCTTCGCCAGGCGCCGCGCAATTTCTGTCTTCCCCACGCCCGTCGGCCCAATCATGATGATGTTCTTGGGCATGATCTCGTCCGCCAGGTCGGGGGTCAGCTTCTGCCGCCGCATGCGATTGCGCAGCGCGATCGCCACCGCCCGCTTCGCCGCCTTCTGCCCAACGACGTACTTATCCAGCTCCGCGACAATCTCCCTGGGAGTCAGCTCTTCAAGCGACAGCTCCTGGTCTTCCGCCGTTCCCGGTAAATAAATTGCCATAATTCGCTTTGCCCCTGCTCCTGATCACTGTTCCTGGCTACCCGCTACAGGCTACGGCTACTGGCTGGCTCCGTGCAGTTCTTCAATCGTGACCTTGTCGTTCGTGTAGATACAGATTTGTCCCGCAATCCGCATCGCCTTCTCCGCAATCTCCCGCGCCGAAAGCTCGGTGTTCTCCATCAGCGCCCGCGCCGCCGACAGCGCGTACGATCCGCCGCTGCCGATCGCGGCAATCCCCTCATCCGGCTCGATCACGTCCCCCGATCCGCTGATCAAAAATGTCTGGCTCAGGTCCGCCACCACCAGCAGCGCCTCGAGGCTCCGCAGCATCTTGTCGGTCCGCCAATCCTTCGCCAGCTCCACTGCGGACCGCCCCAGGTTCCCCGCATACTGCTCCAGCTTCCCCTCAAACCGGCTGAAAAGCGAAAATGCGTCCGCCGTCGACCCCGCGAACCCCGCCAGAATCTTGTCCTGATACAGTCGCCGAATCTTCTTCGCCGTGTGCTTAAAAACCGCCTCGCCCATCGTGACCTGCCCATCGGCGGCCATCACCACATCGCTGCCCCGCCGCACACAAATCACCGTCGTCGAGCGAATCCTCACTCTCGGCGACCGGCGCCTGTTTGCCGGAATGAGCATCGGGTCCGCGATTCCGGCCCCGCCCTCCGCAATTGCCGTACTGAAGGAAAAACGACCGCCCGAAGCGGCCGTTCCTGAAAATCTGCGATTCTCCATGTCTCCAGCGAGTATAGCGCAGACATTCATTACTACTTTGGCGCTAAAGCCCCACCGCCGCTCCGCAAACCCCTGCAAACTGAGCTATCCTTCAACTGTCGAAGCTCGTTAATTTCCCGTCCTTTTCTGGAGCCATTCGGATGTTCGCCCACTCACTACGCGATCCACATGTGATCGGGCTGCTGGCTGCGTCAGTAGTCTGCGTAGGCGCCATCGTTGCCTGGTTATTCCTGCGCCGCCGGCCCACGGCCGAAGAGATCGAGCGCGAGCGCCGTGCCCAGCTCGTCCGCTCCGGCCGCATCATCGACGGCACCATTCTCGACATTACCGAACTCGAAACTCCCCCCCAACCCGGCAAAGAGCGCGAGATTCGCTTCGTTCTCTACAAGTATGAAATCGGCGGCGTGGTCTATGAGTGTTCCCAGGAGGTCACCGCTCTGCGCGACTACGTGAATCCCGCCGAACTGCGCCTGAGTTTCCCCTGCTCGGTGCGATACGACATCCACCGCCCTGAGAACAGCATTGTCGTCGCCGAAAACTGGAGCGGCCTGCGCACCACCGCCGACTCGGTTCCCACCCGCCCGCTGTCGAAGTCGCCCAAACCCCGGGCCTCAGCGCCCGTTCCATAGTTTCGATCGAACGCAGGCGGGATCAACAGGCAAGATAAACTGGATCGATATGCATGTTCATGGCGCCAGCAACGCGGCCATGCAGCGAGTGCTGCGCACCTCCCTCATCGCCACGATCGCTTACGTCCTGCTCACGCTGGTCGCCGGACTGCGCGCCCACTCCCTCGCCCTGGTCTCCGAAGCCGGCCACAACGCCTCCGACGCCCTGGCAATCGTGCTTTCCTTCGTCGCCGTCTGGTTTCAGACCCGCCCGGCCACCGACCAGAAGACCTTCGGCTACCAGCGCGCCGGCGTCCTCGCCGCCTTCCTCAACGCGCTCACCCTCATCGTCATTGCCGGCTGGATTGCTCTCGAAGCCGTACATCGCTTCAACGCACCAACAGCTGTTCAGCCGCGCACCATGATGCTGGTCGCCGCCGCCGGTGTCATCATGAACGGTCTCATCGCCGCCATGCTCTGGCGCGTCAGCCACGACGTCAATATCCGCAGCGTCTTCATCCACATGCTCGGAGATACGCTCTCCACTGCCGCTGTCATCGTCGGCGGCCTCATCATTCTGCTCACCGGCCGCACCTGGATCGACCCCGGGCTCTCCCTCGCCATCGCCGCGCTTATTCTCTGGTCGTCGATCAGCATCGTGCGCGAGACTCTCAACATCCTGCTCGAAGGCACGCCCCGCGGCCTTTCACTCATTGAGATTCGCACTACACTGGCTGCCATCGACGGCGTCGAAGATGTCCACGATCTGCATGTCTGGAGCCTCGGCTCCAACACCCATGCCCTGGCCAGCCACATTACCATCGCCGACATTCCGCCATCCGAGAGCAACCTCATCCTCGACCGCATCAACGCCGTGCTGCGCGAGCGTTTCCGCATTCACCATACGACTCTCCAGTTCGAGCATGTGATCTGCGAAGTCGCGCACGGCTGCCTTGTCGCCGTTGAGCAGTCCGAAACGCAGCATCATCACCACCACGGTCACGCGCACTAATTTCCTGCGCCGCTTACCAGGCCCGATCGAGTCAGCCCGGCTCATGCAGCTCGCGCCAAAAGCCCTTATGCCGATTTGCGCGCGGGTACATCCGGCAGGCAATCCTTCACTTCTTCAGGCCCCATTCCAGCCATGGCAGCGGCCTTCTTTACCAGCTCCGCGGGACCGCCTGTAAGAAACTCCTCGTCTCCGGCTTGCAAAACAAGGCCGTCACGCAGTTGTCCCAGCAAAAGAATCCTCGTCTCCCACGGCAGGCTATGAATCAACGCGGCCATGGCACAGCATTCTTCGTCGGTGAGTGTGTAGCAAAGCAGCACCAGCGCAAAGCGTTGCTCGCGAAGCAATGACTTCGCTTCGACGAAATTCTCGGCGAGATCGACTTCAAAGCATCGCTGGAGAATGAGTCGTCGTGTGCGGTTCAGAACCGCATCGTGCCCTGCGCACAGAATCTCAGGTTTTCCACTCATCCGCACGCGTTGCCTCAAAGCAGTACCAAATGCGTAATTCCGGACCCAACGTCAATCGACGCCAGCGTGAATTCTCCCCCGGAAGACCGCCCAAAATGCATCACAAAATATGGCCGAAGGACTCGCGGAACAATAACCGGAATGGGGCAGCGCGGTCGGTCTAATACCGAACATATCTGTCTGATAGCGAACATAAAAATCCGGCCTGACTTCATATAATCCGCAAATCAAAGTCCCCGGTTCTTCTTCAGCGACAAAGACTTTTTGCTGGGATTCAGCACACTTGTCCTTGCTCCTGAAGCGCAAGGGAGCATATGGGCCAACATACCGATAATCTTTTCCTGGAGACTCTTCCCCAGCCATATCAAAACTCGTTCTGTTCTCGCCTCGAAGAGGTCTCCTTACCTGCGGGCAGCATTCTTTACGAAGCCGAACGCATCCCCCGCTACGCCTTCTTCATCACTTCCGGTGTCGCCTCCAAAATGGTTTCCATGTCCGACGGACGCAGCGCCGAAATCAGCATGGCGGGCAGCGAGGGCGTAGTTCCCTGCCACCATCTCCTCGGCGGATCCCCCGTCGGCCCGGCGCGTTGCGTCGTTCAGATGGAGGTCAAAGCCTTCCGCATCCCGTTTCCCGAACTCCAAAAGGAAGTCCAGCGATCCGAACCCCTCCGCCAGCTGGTCATGAAGTGCGCGCAGCGCCGCAGCATGATCCTCTCGCAGCTCACCGCCTGCAGCCGTCTCCATGATGCGGAAGAGCGACTTGCGCGATGGCTCCTGACCGCTCACGACCTAACCGGGGCCAACAGCATTTTGCTGAGTCAGGGATTCCTGGCCGACATTCTCGGCGCGCGCCGCACCACCGTCACCCTGGCGGCCGGAGCGCTGCGCCGGCGGAGGCTCATCTCCTACCACCGCGGCCAGATTCAAATTCTGGACAACGCCCGGCTCAAGGCCGCCGCATGCGAATGCTACGCCACCGTGCGCAGCCTCTTTCAAAATTTCTACCAATGATCACGCTCAGGCTGCGGATTCGTCCTGCTCCTGTGTCCCGGCCTGTTGTGCCAGCGTCCGCGCCGGCAGAAACACTTGGATACAAGCACCCGCCAACTCCGGCTCCGTGCTCTTCACCAGGGTGATTGCCCCGCCATGCTTCTGCACGATGCCCATGCTCACCCACAGTCCCAACCCGGTACCCTGCACGCCCTTCGTCGTGAAAAACGGCTGAAACAGATTCTTCGCCGTGTCAGCGGGAATTCCCGGCCCGCTGTCCGCCACTTCGATAATCGCGCCCGCACCCTGCAGTTCACCCGCGTCGGCATGCTCCATCCGAATGCGGATGCGGCCCTTTGGCCCGGCCGCCTCCACCGCGTTTACCACCAGATTGGTGAACACCTGCCGCAATTCGGCCGGAAACCCCTCCACCGTCAGATCTCCGGCGATGTCCGTTTCCAGCCGAATCTCCTGATTCTGCAGTCTCCGGTCGAGCAGCAGCAGCACCCCTTCGATCAGCTCCCGCAGATCGATCTGAATCGGCGCTTTCGGCTCGCGGTACAGGCTCAGCATCGTCCGGCTGATCTGCATCGTCCTGCTCAGCTCCTGTTGCGCCAGCCGCAGATATTCCGTCCGCTGTTCCGGATCATTCTCCTGCCGCAGCAAAAAATGAAGATTCGCCACCGAGTCCAGCGGATTGTGAATCTCGTGCGCAATGCTCGCCGCCAATCTGCCCGCGACCGCGAGCTTCTCCGATGCCACCAGTGCGTTCTGAATTCGCCGCTCTTCCGTTACATCGCGAAACACCAGCACCACGCCGATCATCTCGCCGGCTCCGCTCATAATCGGTGCGGCGCTGTCGTCGATCATGTACTCCCGTCCTCCACGCGCGATCAGCACTGTGTGGTTGGCCAGCCCAATCACCTGCCCCATCCGCCGGACCTTCTCCACGGGATTCTCAGCAATGGCCCGCGTCTTCTCATGCACGATGTGAAACACCGTCTCCAGCGGTTTTCCCATGGCGTCATCCAGCGTCCATCCCGTCAGCTTCTGCGCAACGGCATTCATAAACGTAACCATGCCGCCGATGTCGCACGCGATCACTGCGTCGCCGATCGACTCCAGCGTGGTCTGGAACCACTGCCGGCTCTCGAACAGCGCATCGGATCGCTCCGTGATCTCCCCGATCCGCCGCTGATAACTCGCCGAAATCGCATGAACATGGTGCCGTGTAAACAAGCCCAGAAAAATTCCCACTACCACTGCCGACACAACCAGCGAAATCAGCTCCTGCCGTTGCAGCCACTCCGCAAGACCGTATTGCTTCTCCCGCAAATCCGATTCGTGGCGCAGCATTGTCGCGGTCGTGGCGCGAATGCCGTCCATCATCGCCTTGCCCTGCTGGTTCATGCGCGCGGTATTCAGCGCGGCGGGATCCTGATGCAACACTGCCCCTGCAAAACCCAGCCACTGGTTATAGCGGCCTTCCAGCTCACTCAGGCTCGCCTGTTGCGTCCTGTCCCCTGCCAGCATCTCGCGCAGATTCGCGAAGTGGCTCTGGATCGGACCTGCCGCCGCCTCCCACGGAGCCAGCATCACCGGATCCCCGGTCAGCTGAAATCCCCGCAGTCCTGTCTCCTGATCGATGAAAAGTTTCAACAGCTCCTGCAGCTGAGCCGTAACCTGATCGCTGTGACCCAGTTGCCGCTGCGCCCGCGTCGCGCTCTCGATCTGCCAGAACACAAATGCCGCCAGCATGGCCAGCAGGAGGATCGGAAGCGCTACAAGTTGCCGGAGTGCACGATTGAACGCCGGCGCCTTCACACCGCTCCTCCGCGCGCAGGCGCTTCAGAGGAGTATTGGGCACCCGTCCCCAGCATCAGCCGCAGCTTCTCCAGCAGCTCCTGCGGTCCTTCACCCTTCAGCAGGGTTACATCCACCATCGCGACCACTTCAGCCGGCAAGTTGATGTACGCGCTGAGCAGCATGATCGGAACCTGCGGCCGCTCCCGGCGCATGGTCTCCGCCACCGCCCCGCCGTCCATCTCCGGCATATAGTAGTCGAGCACCACGCCGTCGACCTCGTTCCCTCGAAACAGCGAGAGGCCCGTAGGCCCATCCACGGCGGTCAGCACCTGATAGCCGGCCCGCTCCAGAACCGTCCGGCGGATCTGGAGCCCCAGCGCTTCGTCATCGATACAAAGAATCTTCGGTACAGACACCGCGTTCTGCTCACCTGCCCCCGGACAGATTTCAAGAACGACATTCGACGAGCCGGGACTTGCGGAATCCGAGGGGATTTTTCCGGGGACAACTTCGCGAAGTATAGCACTCCAAAAGACCTGCAAGCCACACAAAGCGAAGACCAAAGCGCGCCAGAATCCGCCACAAAAGTTGTAATTCCGTGTCCGGCCGGCCAGCCTGGTTCACCTCCGCCGCCCGTCCGAATTCACACAACTTTTGCATTCTGTTTGCCCAGCCGCGTTAGCCTTAGGGCGGAACGCGCTACTCCTCATCCGCCGCCCGGGAAAGGATCTCTCCGCTTGAGCCAGACCGTGTTTGTTCTCGAAGACGACGCCGACATCGCCCGTCTCATCCAGCATCACCTTGAAGCCGCTGGTTTCCCCGCTCGCATCTACGCCACCCCAGCCAATCTCATCTCCGACGCCGAGCGCCAGGCCCCTGTCCTGTTTCTCCTCGACATCATGGTTCCCGGCGGAGATGGCCTCGACGTCTGCCGCCGTCTGCGCAACCACTCAGCCCTCAGCACCATCCCGATCATCTTCGTCACCGCTCGCGCCGGCGAAAACGACCGCGTTCTCGGCCTCGAACTCGGCGCTGACGACTATATAACCAAGCCCTTTGCCCCGCGCGAACTGCTCGCCCGCGTCAAAGCCGTGCTTCGCCGCTTCGAGCGCCCCGCCACGCCCTCGGCCATTGCTTTCGAAGACGTCGAAATCGACGCCAGCGCCATGCAGCTCCGTGTCCGCGGCAATCTCACCACCACCACGGCCACCGAGTTCCGCCTCCTCGATTACCTCGCCCGCCATCCCGGCCGCGT
>CAZSWI010000138.1:0-9435 GCA_964610635.1 uncultured Acidobacterium sp. | reverse complement strand
GGGGGGGGGGGGGGGGGGGGGGGGGGGGGGGGGGGGGGGGGGGGGGGGCGGGGGGCGCGGGACGGCGGGGCGCGGGACGTCTGGGGGTGGGCTCGGTATTTTGTTGTCACGGGGCGGGGGTTTCGGCTATTCTAGGGCCCATACTGTTCTGCTGTTTTTCCCCGGATTTTGCCGGGGTCTGCCTTCTACCGCGTATTGATTCTTCCTGCATCATTCATTCCTGATCGACGGAAAGTTCTGTTCGGAAAACCTGTGAAGCCGGAGTGCGCGCCCCCAGCGCGCCGGCGTAGCTGACTCGTGCCGCGCACGTGGCGAATCAAGTCGAGGGTTTTCTGCGTTATCTGTCAAGGAGACTCTGTCGTGGGCATTGGGCCGGTTCTGCAATTCCTCGTTGCTTCCGGGAAAGCGGTCGATTTCCGGGGCGGATCCACCGTCGGGAGCTCGATTCGGGCGGGGCGCAGCCAACGGCGCGCGCCGGCGAGAGCAATGGTGAGGGCTGCGGGAGTTTTGTTGGGTGTGGTTCTGATGGCGGGCCTGGGTGTCCTTCAGGTGGGGGCGCAGGGGGCGCATTTTGCCGGTGCGGTAGAGGGAGCCGAGGCCGTGACTTCCAATGGCGTGACTGTGGAGGGGAGCGGCAGCGTGAACTTCGGCGCGGTTGTGGTGGGCAGCGCGGGGCCGGCAATGACGGTTTCCTTCGAATTCACGGCTGGCGACAGCGGCATCAGCGCGTCGGTGGTAACCCTGGGCGCAAAAGGGCTGGACTTTGCCGATGCGGGTGGGGGAAGCTGCGATACCAACGGGACCAGCTATGTGTACAGCGCGGGCGGCAGTTGCTCGGTGAATGTGACGTTTGCGCCGAAATACGCGGGGGCGCGATATGGGGCGGTGGTGCTGTCGGATGCCAGCGGGGCGATCGCGACGGCGTATATCTACGGGACGGGGCAGGCGCCGGAGCTGGTGTTTTTCGGGAGTCAGACGATCGAGACGCTGGGTGGCGGATTCTACTTTCCGGTTGGGGTGACGGCGGATGCCAGCGGCAACACTTATGTGGCCGATTACTCGAACAACGCGGTGAAGGAGATTCCGGCTGGCTGCGTTTCGTCGAGTTGCGTGGTGACGCTGGGGGGCGGGTTCGACGAGCCGTGGCGGGTGGCGGTGGACGGAGGCGGCAACATCTACGTGGCGGATTATGGGAACAATGCTGTCAAGAAGATGCCACCGGGATGCGCGTCGGGCAGTTGTGTGACAGCACTGGGGGGGGGCTTCGTTGAACCGCACAGCGTGAAGGTGGACGGGAGCGGAAACGTCTATGTAGCCGATAACGACGCGACCGCGGTGAAAGAGATGCCGCCGGGATGCATTTCATCCAGTTGCGTGACAGCGCTCGGCGGGGGCTTCGACTATGTGTATGACGTGGCGGTGGACGGGAGCGGCAATATTTATGCCGCCGATACATTCAACAACATGATCAAGGAGATGCCGCCGGGATGCGCTTCAGCGGCTTGCGTGACAGAGCTGGGCGGGGGATTTGACTATCCCGAGGGCGTGGCGGTGGATGCGAGCGGCAGCATCTACATTGCGGATTTCGAAAATAACGCGGTGAAGGAGATGCCGGCGGGTTGCGCCTCTTCGAGTTGCGTTACGACGCTGGGCGTGGGCTTCAGTTTTCCCAGCAGCGTGACAGTGGACGGGGGCGGCAACGTCTATGTTGCCGATACCTTCAACAGCGCGGTGAAGGAGCTGATCCTAGCCAGTCCGCCGGGCCTGACTTTTGCTAACACGAACGCCGGATCTCAAAGCAGCCCGCAGACCTTATCGCTGACGAATATCGGGAACGCACCGCTGACATTCCCGGTTCCGGGAACGGGCGAGAATCCGAGCGTCGCCGCGAACTACACGCTGGACCCGTCGACGACGTGCCCTGTAGTGCAGACGTCGTCTTCGGCAGGGATGCTGGGGGCGGGCGCCAGCTGCGAATTGGCGGTGGATTTCGCGCCGACAACCATCGGAGCGATCGCCGGGGCAGTGATTCTGACAGACAACAATCAGAATGCGAGCCCGGCGGTAACGCAGAGTATCAGGCTCAACGGAGCAGGATCGACGCCGATCGTTCCCTACATTCAGGTGGACACCGGACCCTGGCAAAACGTTGCCAGTCTCACGGTGAACTATGGCGACACGGCGAACCTCGGGCCGCAGCCGGCCAGCGGCGGTTCGTGGAGCTGGACGGGGCCTAATGGCTTCACGTCCACGTCCAGGGGAATCAATGGGATTCCGCTGACGCTGCCGACGAATGTGTTCACAGCGACATATACGGACACGGCGGGAGTGACAAGCACGCTGACGTTTACCATCACGGTCAACCCGACTCCGATTACTCCCTATCTTGAGGTGAACGGAGGAGCCTGGCAGAACACCTCGACTGTCGCGGTGAACTACACGGACACGGTGAATCTGGCTCCGTGGCCGACCAGCGGCGGTTCGTGGAGCTGGGCTGGGCCTAATAACTTCACTGCCAACACGCGGGAGATTGCCGGCGTTGCTCTGCCGTCCGGCACGAATACTTACACGGCGACCTACACCAATCAGGCCGGAGTCACCAGCACGCAGGCGTTTGTCATCACCGTTAACTCCACCGCGATCACTCCCTACCTTGAAGTGAACGGAGGAGCTTGGCAAAACGTTGCCAGCGCCACGGTAGCTTATGGCAGCACGGTCAATCTCGGACCGTGGCCGCAGAGCGGGGGTACGTGGAGCTGGACCGGGCCCAACGGGTTTACGTCTGCTTCGCGGGCAATCTATGGGGTCCCCCTGACGCCGGGCGCGAATATCTACGTCGCGACTTACACCAATTCTGTTGGAGTGACGAGCACAGAGGCGTTTACCCTGGACGTGTCCACTCCAATCATTCCTTATATGCAGGTGGGCAACGGACCCTGGCAGAACGTTGCCAGTCTCACGGCGAACTACGGCGACACGGTGAACCTCGGACCGTGGCCAGAGAGCGGTGGTACGTGGAGCTGGACCGGCCCAAACAGTTTTACGTCCGCATCGCGAGCTCTCTATGGAATTCCGCTGACACAGTCAACAAATACCTATACGGCGACTTACACCAACTCGGTTGGAGCCACGAGTACGCAGTCGTTTACGATCACCGTCAACCCCACCCCGATCAGTCCTTATCTCCAGGTGGATGGAGGAGCGTGGCAGAATGTTGCCAACTTCACGGTGAACTACACGGACTCGGTAAATCTGGCTCCGTGGCCGACCAGTGGAGGCACGTGGAGCTGGATCGGGCCTAATAGCTTCACCGCCAACACGCGGGCCATCTATGGGATAGCCCTGCCCTCCGGAACGAATACCTACACGGCGACCTACACCAATCCATCGGGAGTCACCAGCACACAGGCGTTTATTATCACGGTCAACTCCACGCCGGTCTCTCCCTATCTTGAGGTGGACGGAGGAGCCTGGCAGAACGCCCCCACGGTAGCGGTGAACTACACGGACACGGTGAACCTGGCTCCGTGGCCGACAAGCGGAGGTACGTGGAGCTGGACCGGTCCTAATAACTTCACCGCCAACACGCGGGCTATCAACGGGATTTCCATTCCCTCCGGTACGAATGTCTACACGGCAACTTACACCAACCCGGCAGGAGTGAAAAGCACGCAGGTGTTTACGATCACGGTCAACCCAACTCCAATCGTTCCTTATATCGAGGTGGGCGGGGGGGCGTGGCAAAGCGAGTCCAGTGTGACGGTCAGTCCTGGCAGCACTGTGAATCTTGGTCCCTGGCCGGTGAGCGGCGGGACGTGGCTCTGGACTGGTCCGGGAGGATTCACGTCCACTGCGCGCGCGATTTATGGAATTCCACTGAGCGTGGGTACTAACAGCTACGTCGCGACCTATACGAATGCGGCCGGAGTTACGAGTGTGGAGACGTTTACCATTTCGGTGAAGTAGCAGGGGCTTCAGAAAACGGCGTGTGCCCCTGAACTCCGCGCGCGCCTTGATTCTCTTTCGGCTGCGTTTGAGGGCGTTTTCCGCCGGAGGGAGGAGAAGGGGTAGCATCGCCTTTCTTACATTACTTACTGGGCGCAATCGATCTCCTGCTCACCCCGTAAGCACGATGGCCGGAAACTCTGGTTAATCAAATATCGGGCAAGGATCCAATGCGATTTCGCCCAGGACCGGAGCACCGCCGAGGTCGTGCCCCGACACAAAAGTGAAGGACAGTACCTGGCGGCTTCTGATATATGAGACCAGAACCGATCTCATATATAAGGCTATGGCTTCGCTCAAGACCATGAGACTCGGGTCGGCGGTGGGTCTGATACGTACTCTCGCCGGCATCGGAGATTTATGTGACCAGCCCTAGTGGTGGGCGGCGCTACTGGCTGCCGCGCCGCTGGCTGTGCCTCCGCCACCAGAGCTAACGCTGCCGCCACCGGCGTGGCTTGCGCCTCCGCTGCTGGCTCCGCCGCCGCTTGAGAAGGAGCCGTGGCTGGCTCCGCCGCCGGAGGAGAAGCTTCCGTGGGAGGAGGTTGCGGCTCCCATGTAGCGATACGAACTGAAGCTGGAGGGAGCGCCGTAATTGCGCGCTCCAGTGATGGCGGGAGTGTAGGCGCTGCGGAAGGCGGCGTCAGCGGGCGAGCGCGGGGCGGAAGGCGCCATTTCGGGATGCGTGCGGACCAGGGCGGCTGTGAAGCCCTCGCCGAGGGGACCGCGCTGGAGAGGGTGGATGTCCGCGTCGAGGGGAGGAATGATCCTGCCTTCGAAGGTCAGCGGGCGCGGGTCAGGCCTGACTCCATTCTGGTAGTGAAAGGGAGCGGAGAACTGCGAACCGCGATCGACGGCAACGAGGTTTACCGGACGGCCGGCGACGGGACTCGGGGCAGGCGGCTTGTGGATGGGGCTGCCGTGGGGACGCGGCGGAGGAATGTAACCTTTGGGGACGCGCCAGACGGTGGCGTACGGATACCAACCGGCTCCATAAAAGCCGAAGCCGCAGTTGCCGGGGACCCAGATCCAGCCCCAGCCGTCGATGTACTCCCAGGCGCCGCAGTGATAGGGCCACCAGCCCCAGGGGTAGCCGGAGATCCAGGTGTATCCAATATTGCCGTAATAGCCCCAGGCGCCGTTGCCGAAGGGGTCCCAGCCGGGGCCGGTGCCGGAAGGCGACCAAACTTGTCCGTAACCTGGGAGGTTGTACCAGTTGCCGTAGTAGTCGAGGTCGTTCCAGGCAGGATTGTCGGGATTGCCGGAGCTGGCGCGTGCGGTGGTTTGGCTGGATTCAAGCTGTGCAAGGGCCTGATCGCGGTCGGAGTTCCACTGATCCCAGGAATCGGCGGTGATGGCCTGGGCGACGGTGAATTCGCCGGGCTGCTGGGGATCGGTCTGGTAGGTCTGGCTGGGGTGAACGTCGAGGGACAGACCCTGGCCGTCGTCAATATGGACGGCGCCGTGCATGACGGCAAGCTGGGAGGGTGCGGTGTCAAGAGCGACGCGGAAGACTGCGTTCTGGATGGGGTTCGCGGTATCGGCGCCGAAGTGGACGGTGTATTGTCCGCCGCGGTTGTTGAGCTCGTAGTAGGTGAGTCCGCTGAGGGCGTCGATCTGGGTGACGGTGCTACCGTCGGCGTTGCGGCGGAGCTGGGCGAGGCGGATGGAGCTGTCGGGGGTGACGCGGGCGACGCCGCCATCTTCGAATTCGATTTCGAGGCGGCCATTGTCACCGGTGACGAGGCGCATGCCTTCAACGGCGGGCATATTGGGCTCGGCCTGATCGAAGACTACCTGGTCGCCCTCGAAGATCTGAACCTTGCCTTCGACGTCGCTGAGGCGTACGGCGCGGACCTGACTCTGTGTTTGTGCGTCGGGGGCGGTGGCCGCGGACTGGAGGTCGGGTGGAGGGGCAGGGGGGGTGGTTTCCTGGGCGTGTGCGGGGGCAGCGGCAAAAAGGAGGATGGCGGCGAGCAGGAGCAGGAAGAGCGAGAGAGGGTTGGAGCGGGAGATGAGGAACTGAGAGTTGCGCCACATGACGGAACCTCCTTGGGGAGCCCAGTAACAATGGCCCCGGAGCCATCTGCACTTTAATAAACGGAAGAGGGGCACATTTAGTTTCGATTTATTTTCGCATGTTGGGGAGGGGGATGGGGTATTTCTGCCGGCCGCTCGGAGCGGCCGCACTCAAACCAGAAAGCGGGGGAAAATGGGGGCGGTGGAAACAGGTCAGGGTTCGGGTGGGCTAGCGGGAGTAGACGCGGTAAGTGGTGTCGTGGGAAGGCACGAGAGCGCCGACGATTGCGCCGCCGACTCCGCCGATAACCGCCCCGACGGCAGCACCGGCTCCTCTGCCGCCGAGAAATCCGCTGGATTCCCAGGCCGCCGCAGTAATGCCGGCTCCGGCGCCGGCACCCACTCCGGCTCCGATGAGAGCGTTGCGCAGCCGGTGTCCGTTTCTGATGAGTTTCACGGTGCGGACTTCGTGCTTTTGGAGGGTGCGATCACCTGTGGTTTCCGTGAACCGTATGGCGGTGGCAGAGACGCTGACGAACGAACCGGAATGCTTCTTAGAGTCCATCGCAACGACCTGGATTTTCTGGCCCGGCTGGAGTGAGCTTAAGTTTTCCCAGGATGCGGGATGTGTTTGAGCGAACGAAGCGCAGGACGTCGCGAGGAGGCAGATCAGGGACAGGATTTTTCGCATTCTTGAACGTATTCCCTCATGATGGCGGCAAGGTTATCACGAGGAAGGCCTGGCCTGGCGCACTTCTTAATTTGGCAAACGCGCAATGGTTCCCACTCAAGCCAAAGACGGGCTTTAATGAGCCACGAATTGCGAATGGCTAATTGGTTTTTCGCGGGTTTTCGCAGCAACTGAGTAAGGCGAGGGCGCGTTTGCGGGCACGATCCATGACGCGCTGGTCTTCGGCGATGGCGTGGAGCTGGTCAGCGATGTTGGGAAGGCCGGCGGCGCGGCGGTCTTTGACGGCGTCCTGGAGGGATTCGAGCTCGGCGTCGAGGCCGAGGCGGTCATGGCGGAACTCGACATCGAGGCGGCGGCCTTCTTCGATGGTGAAAGCGACGGAGCCCAGCTGGTCGGAGATGCTCTGGAGAACGGGATCGGAGGCCCAGACAAAGCTGCAGGAGCCTGCGCCGTCGGGACCGGCATAGGAGAAGGTTTTGTTGCCGGTGAAGGCGAGGCCGGACTGATCGCGGGTGCAATGGGTCTGAAAGAAGTTGTGAGCGCGGGCGTAGCGGAAGAGGACGGAGCGGAAGGGCTGGTCGAGCTGGATGGGGCGGTCGAGTGGAGTGGGAAGGACACCGTCGCTCGCGTCGCGGACGGGGCCGGGCTGGGAGGCGAAACGGCCTGCGCCGGTTTCGTCGATGGCGATGGTGTAGCGAGAGGGTTGGAGCTGGGGGTGGTCGAAGGTGTAGACGATGCGGGCTGGGGCGGGCGAGTTGGGCTGGGCCGGGGTCTGGGCTGAGACCTGAGCCGCGGCGAAGGTTAAGAACAGAGAGAGCATTAATGGACAAATTATCGCGGGACTTATGGTCATCTTCGCCGAATTCATAACTGGATTTGTAACTGGATCGATAACTTTATTCATGTGGAGCTAGACGGCGCGCGCCTCCTGTAAGGAGAGGGTCTGGGCGTGATGGATGTGGCAGATGGCGATGGCGAGGGCGTCGGCGGCGTCGGCGGGTTCGGGGGCGGAGGGCAGACAGAGGAGACGGGCGACCATGAACTGGACCTGGTTTTTGGCGGCGAGGCCGTAGCCGGTGACGGTGGACTTAATGGTGAGGGGGGCGTATTCGGCAATGGGCAGGCCGGCGGTGGCGGCGGCGAGCAGGGCTACTCCACGGACGTGACCGAGGCGGATGGCGGAGCGGGCGTTGACAGAGTAGAAGACTTCTTCGACGGCGACGACCTCGGGCTGGTAGCGCTGGAAGAGGGCGATGAGCTCGATGTAGATGTGGGAGAGCCGCTCGGGCAGCAGGGCTTTTTTGGGAGGGCAGATGCCGCCGGAGCCGAGGGAGACGAGGTGGGGATTGCGGTCGCGATCATCCCATTCGACGATGCCGTAGCCGGTGGTTTCGGTTCCGCAGTCGATGCCGCAGACTCGCATAGCTGGACCTCAGCAGAGAAGAGCTTGTGGCTTGATTCTACGGGGTCAGTTTAGCGCAGGTTGGGAGGTTGGCGAATGGATTTGTGGATGGAAGGCAAGGCGGCCAGCAGGGGAGTCAACATTTGGGGAATGGGCGGAGAGAGCGCATGGAATTTTTGGAGAGCGGATGACGGAACAGGCCGGACGTTTCCGGAAGATTTCGTATGAATTTTGGGAAATTCCCTTCCCTTTCGCAGCAGGATTGCTGTAGTGTTGGCGATCACTCCCCTAAGACGGACCGAGGTGCTGCGCACTTTCCGGCCGAATCAGTTCCCCACAACCGAAACAGCACAACGGAACAGGAGGACCGAAGATGGCAATTCCTCGTATAGTAGCGTGTGCCGCGCTGGCTGCGGCGTTTTCGACGGCGCTGGTTGCGCAAATGACTTCACCGTCGCCCACCGGTTATCACGCAATCACTTGTGTGAAAGCGCTGCCTGGGAAGGATGCGGAGTTCAGCAAGTTTCTGACCGACGATGTGCGCAAAGTAGCGCAGGCGCGCGTGGACGCCGGGGCGATTACGGCATGGCTGTTGCTGCGGACCGTGATGCCGCAGGGCTCCGAGGCGCCGTGCGACTATGTGCTGGTCTCGTTCTATGCAGGACTGCCGAAGCCGCCGCTGAGCGGGGACGCGCTGACGGCGGCGCTGCATCAGGCGGGATTGCCGATGACAGCGGATGAATACAACGCGCGGCGTTATTCGCTTTCGACGACGGTCTACAACGACATTACGCAGTATCAAGTTTTGGTAGGCGAAGCGCACAAAGGAGACTACCTGGTCTTCAACTCGATGAAGGTTCCGGATATCGACGAGTGGATTGCCTACGAAAAGAAGGTGTGGCAACCGATCGCGGAGGCTCAGGTGAAGGAAGGCATACGCACGGCGTGGGCGCTCAACGTGCAGGTTTTCCCGATGGGGAGCAAGGACAAGAACCTGGCGAGCACGGTCGATGCTTATCCGACGTGGGAATCGATGTTCACGGACCCGGGGTTCGAGGCGCGGTTTAAGAAGGTGCATCCGGACATGGAAATGGGGACTACGTTCGAGCACTTTGGGAAGCTGCGGACGATTGAGTCGACGGTGCTTTATCACGTGGAAGATGTGGTGAGTAAGTAGGCGTCGTTTAGCGCGAGACGCCTTCGAGGGGGGAGCTGGCGGTGGCGTAGAGTTTGCGGGGCATGCGTCCTGCGATGTACGCCTGGCGGCCGGCGAGGACGGCGTGCTGCATGGCTTCGGCCATGAGGATGGGATTGGCGGCGG
>CAZSWI010000137.1:0-9444 GCA_964610635.1 uncultured Acidobacterium sp. | reverse complement strand
TAGGGCCGTCGCAGCGCGAGGCGGACTATCCACATATCGCTTCAGTTTCTCCTGCCGCTTTCCGGGTCGCTCGGTACCGGGATGCGGGATTCCGGAGACAAACTAGTCCGTGTGGTGGGGGGACACCAATCCCGCTTTTAACAGTATCCATCTTCTGCCTGTGTGTGGGGAATTCGTCCCTGACAACAGTTTTACGTATGTGGAGACGACCCAACTCCCGAAAAAGACTATGGGACGGCCGCCCCCAATCCAAATTTAAGATGTTGGCCAGGCGGAAGCCGATTCAGATTCCGCTCTGCGGGACCGTCGCGGTTACATATTCATCTTCTTGAAAATGCGCCGCGGAACGCTGCGGACGATGAGCATGATCAGCCCCCAGAAAGGCGGCACATAAGCCACGTCCTTGCCTTTCTCAATGGCACGCAGAATGTGGCGGGCCACCTGCGAGGGTTCAGCGAAAAGGGCGTTCTTCTTCAGGTGCGCGGTCATCGGCGTGGCCACAAAACCGGGTTTGATGGTTAACACCTGCACCCCGGCGCGGTCGATACGATTGCGGACGCCGTCCAGAAAAATATTGAGCCCGCCTTTCGAGGCGCCGTAGACGTAATTGCTCTTGCGGCCCCGATCTCCGGCCACCGACGAGATAACCGCGATCGTTCCGCGATGCTCGGCCTCAAAATAATTCGCCAGCCAGGTCACGAGTGAAACGGCCGAGAGAAAATTGGTATGCAGGATTGCCTTGGCGACCGCATAGTCCTTCTCGGCTTCGGTTTGATCGCCAAGAATGCCGTGCGCCAGGAGCGCAAGGTCGATCCCGCCCAGCGCCCCAAGCGCCTGGGCAAGCATTGCCGGATGGGCACCCGTGTCGTCCAGGTCGATGACACATGTCGCGGCCGCAGTTGCTCCGCGCGTGAGCAGATCATCGCGAACAACGGCGAGCTTTGACTGATTCCGGCCGACCAGAAAGAAGCTGGCGGGTTGCTCGGCCAGCAGGCGAAGCGTGGCTTCGGCGATGGCCGAGGTCGCGCCCAGCGCCAGCACACGCTTCGGCGCCGCGGCCTGCTTAGTCATCAAGAGGCCTCCGTCCTGTTACCCGTTGCCAGAACGCCGAGTCGAATCCCGGATCGACGAAGCGCGCAAATTCCTGCCATTGCGGATAAAAGGCCTGATACTGCTCCGCCGTCATGCGCGCGTCCTTGGCAGAATACATGCGGCCGCCGTGCTCGAGAGTGATGCGCGCGAGACGATCGACCAGCGCAAAGCTCAGCTCGCGCCTGATCGGAAAATCCAGGGCCAGCATTACGCCTGGCGTGGGGAAAGACATCATGCCAACGGAGGGCACGTCGCCGAAAAACTTGATGACCGCGAGGAACGAAGCGAGACCAGATTTCGTGATTGCCTTCAGAATTTCGAGCATGCCTTCGCGGCCGCTTTCGTGCGGCA
Organism: uncultured Acidobacterium sp.; assembly: GCA_964610635.1. Lineage (GTDB taxonomy): Bacteria > Acidobacteriota > Terriglobia > Terriglobales > Acidobacteriaceae > Palsa-343. The sequence continues at coordinate 8,001 of CAZSWI010000137.1, read as the reverse complement.
GTACGTTCTGAAACTGCAGCAGCCCTTGTTTCCCATACATCCGATTCCAGTGCAATACCGCATCCAGCGGATAAAAGAAAGGCTCGTAATCCACGGGTCCGACCTTCTGCTTGCCCAGCTGTTTATGAAAGTAAAGCGAGTTGAAAGCCGCCATGGAAAACCGGTTGAGAGCAACCTCGGGCAGATCGAAGGGGAACGCCAGTCTGGGTTCCTTGCTCCGGGTCAAAGGTCCGGGAGTCTCGGAGTGGTCGCCCTGCATGAAAATCCCGCGCGCGAAGTTGCGCCCCGTGGAGACGCAATCGATCCAGGCGACCGTATACTCGCTGGTCGCGGCGTGAGACAAGGCAAGGAATTCATCGATGCCATGAAACTTGTCGCCGCGATAATCGAGCTTCCGCGAAACAATGGGGCGAAGATGAATCTCCGCCCAGGTCATCAGGCCCGTAAGCCCCATTCCGCCAATGGTGGCGGCAAACCACTCCGGGTTTTCAATGGGGCTGCAGACCATCCTGGTTCCGTTGGAGCGCACCAGTTCGAAACGCAGCACATGGCGCCCAAACGTGCCGGCCACGTGATGATTCTTGCCGTGGATGTCGTTAGCAATTGCGCCACCCGCGGTTACATATTTCGTTCCCGGCGTAACCGGAAGGAAGAATCCACGCGGCACGGCGAAATCCAGGATCTGCCGCAGCGAGACGCCCGCCTCGCAGCGGAGCATGCCCGTGGCCGGGTCGAAATGCAGCAGCCGATCCATGCCCACCGTTTGCAGCAGCGTGCCATTTTCGAGCAGGCAAACGTCGCCGTAGCTGCGGCCCAGGCCCACAGGCAATTGCCTGGTGGCGGGAGGCTGTCGCAAGGGAAAATCGGTCCCCCAGTGAAGCGGAACAACCTCCGCCTGAAATTTCGGATATCGTCCCCAGGATTCAAACTGTGGAGATTGATCCGGAGCCGCTTCCGACTTACGCATGAGGCCCATTCGTTTTACCTTACCAGGCTGCAATCACAGCAATCACCGCGACGGCCGCTCCGGTGAGCAGGCTCAGGCGATCGGTGACGGCAAAAATCACCGGGTCCTCATCGAGCTGCCCGCGCGAAGCCAGCAGCCAGACGCGACTCAACCAGAAAATCATCAGTGGCGTGACCAGCCAAAGCCGCGCGGAATGGCGGTACAGACTGCTCACATCGTGCGCGCCGATATAAAACGAGAAGACCACGACGGCGGCGTAGGCGCTGGAGGTGCCGAAGCTGCGGATTTGCTCGATGTCGCCGAGCAGGTAGCCGCGGCCGTTGGCCACTGTCTGCCCCTGGGCGCGGGTATTTTGCAGTTCGCTGAAGCGCTTGACCATAGCCAGGCTCAGAAACAGGAACAGGGAAAAAGCTCCCAGCCAAGGAGAGATTTCGACCTGCGTCGCCGCCGCGCCGGCAATCAAACGCACTGTGTAGAGCCCCGAAAGCAAAATTACATCCACCAGCACCACGCGCTTGAGAACAAGCGAATAAGACAAGGTGGCCACGAGGTAGAGAAACAACCACAGCAGAAACGCGTGAGGAAGAAAGGCGGCCGCGATGGCCACAGAGCCAGCGAGAAAAGCCGCGCTTATAGCGATGCCGGCGGTCACCGGCAGGTCGCCCGACGCAAAAGGCCTTGCGCGTTTCTTTGCGTGGCGCCGATCCGATTCGATGTCGAGCAGGTCGTTGGCGATGTAGGTAGACGAAGCGCACAAGCTGAAGCTGACGAATGCGATAGCAGCGGCGGCGAATGCGCTCGCCCGCAGGACGTGCGCCAGCAGCATGGGCACAAAAATCAGCACGTTCTTCGCCCACTGGTGCAGGCGAATCGCCTTGAGGATAGCCTTCGCGGGCGCGGCCCGATCCTCGAATTGGCGATGCACTGAGATGCCACGCGAGCGCAGCCCGGCACGCAATGAGGGCACAGGATTCGCAATCATCGCCGTGCCTGCGTGCTGGAGCAGCGTTAGATCGGGACCGGCGTTGCCGATGTAGTCATACCCCTCGTCGCCGAAGGTCCTGCGAAGTCCATCGAGCTTGTTGGCCGCCGTCAGATTTGTTTTGCCGTCGCTGGCCAACACGCCGTCGAAAAGGCCGAGGTGGGCGGCTACGCGCTCGGCGAGTTGCCGGTCGGCGCCGGTCGTCAGATACAGCTTGCGGCCTTCGCCGCGCTCGATTTCCAGAAACTCGAGCACCGAGCGGTTGTAGGGCAGGTGCCTCACATCGAGGGAAACACGGGTGCCGACTTCCTCTTTGACGGCGGCCTTGCCACGCAAGAGCCAGAAGGGAAACCGCAACGCGTCGAGCGGCCGAGTGCGCACCAGCAGCAGCAGCGAGTCCATCAGCGTGTCGCTCTTGACCAGAGTGCCATCCAGATCGACGCAAAGCGGGCGGCGCGACACTTCTGTTGCCACCTGCTGAACGGGTGACCGGCTCAAGTAAATCTCTCCCATGGTTCTGGATGCAACCCGAGCGGCGAAGGCCATTGCTGCAGCTCGTCACACCATTGCGGACGAGATAGAAAGGAAGTCATCGCAAGTATAGCATCGAAAATCTGGCGCCAAATCCGGGCGGTTCTGGATTGTGCTCAGGCGCGCCTTTATGTGGCCAGGCTCTTTTCGAGGTCCGGAGCGGGGGTTTCCGACGGTCTCTCGATCAGCTTTTCCGGAAAGTAAGCATTGATCACGTACTGCTCGAGCATGCGCTGCGTATTAAAAAACGACCCGTTCAGCGCAATTGTGGAGCGCATGACGCGTCGCCACTGCCCCGTGTCCTTGTAATACATGGGCAGAATCACCTGTTCCAGGTGCTCGTACATCGAATTCGCCTCACCCGGCTCGTCGTCGTGATCGTCAATCGCCCATCCGGTCACGCCTTCAATCCAGCCCTCGATCCACCAGCCATCCAGAACGCTCAGGCTGGGCACGCCGTTCAGCGCGGCCTTCATGCCGCTGGTTCCGGAAGCTTCGTAAGGACGCCGCGGCGTATTCAGCCAGAGGTCCACGCCTCCGGTGAGCACCGCGCCGAGCCTCCATTCGTAGTTTTCGAGGTAAACAATCTTCAGGGGACTGTTGCGCAGCTCCTTCGCGAGCTCAATCACGCGGCGGATCTTTGCCTTTCCGGGTTCGTCGGCAGGATGTGCCTTGCCCGCGTAGACGATCTGCAGGCCGCCGTTCTTATCGGCGCAACGAACCAGCCGCTCCGGGTCGGTAAAGAGCAGGTCTGCGCGCTTATACGTGGCGGCGCGGCGCGCAAAACCGATGGTGAAAACCTCAGGCCGCATTTCCACGCCGGATGCCGCTTGCACGGTTTCGATCAGCGTCTTTTTCGAGGCGGCATGCGCTGCGACAATTTCATTTTCCGGAATATCGATGGCGTAGCGCAGTGTCACATTGTCCTGCCGCCAGCGGGGCAAATGGCGGTCGAAGACAGCCTGCACCGAGGGCGCCGTCCATGTGCCCGCATGAACTCCATTGGTGATGGCGTCGATGGTGTACTCGGGAAACATCTGGCGCGACACCTTGCCGTGCTGCATCGCGACCCCATTCACAAAGCGCGAGAAGCGCAGCGCGACATAGGTCATGTTCAGGAGGCCATCGTGGAAACAGCCGAAGCGCTCCAGCATCCCCGCGCGTTCCGCGCCAAGAATGCGGTAAGCCTGCTCGCCGGAGAAGCGATCGTGTCCCGCGGGGACAGGGGTGTGAGTGGTAAACACGCATCGCCGCCGCACCGCTTCGATGTTGCGCTCGGTCGCGGTCTGCAGACCCGCCCCGTGCAGCTCCTGCTCGAGCACCGGGATGGTCAGCAGCGCGGCGTGCCCCTCGTTCATGTGGTAGACCGAAGGCTCATATTCGAGAGCGCGCAGCATGCGAGCGCCGCCGATGCCGAGAATCGCCTCCTGGCGCAACCGGTAATCCGCGTCGCCCCCATAGAGTTGATCGGTCATCGTGCGGTCTTTCGGATCGTTCTGTTCCAGATTCGTATCGAGGAAATAAATGGGGATCCGGTGCCCAGCGACGCCTTCCATGTCGTACCGCCACGCCCGCACAGCCACCGCGCGCCCCTCAATCGTGACGCTGACCACGGGTTCTTCCGCCGCCAGGGTCGTTTCCGGACTCCACGGCTGAGGCTCCTCGGTTTGAATTCCGTTGGCATCCAGATGCTGCTGGAAATATCCCTTCCGGTGAGCCAGGGTCACGGCTGCCAGCGGCAGTCCCATATCCGCAGCGGCTCGCAAGGTGTCGCCTGCCAGAACCCCGAGCCCCCCGCTGTACGTAGGAAACTGCGGGACCACAGCGATTTCCATGGAGAAGTAAGCGACTATGCCGCCTTCGCCTGGTTCTTCCGGGGAGAAGTACTGCGAACGATTAATAAAGCGCATCGCTAAAACGTTTTCTCCGGCCCTGTCCCAGCGCCTGTGTTACAAGGATATGCCATCTTCTGCCAGCCACGAAGCCGATGGCCGACCCTTGTGATTGTTACATCGGCGTCAGAAGCGCCGGTATGACCCTTCTGTGGAATACGTGCGCCCCATCGAAAAACACATCTCATGCCGGCCGCTCGTCCCCCGACGGGCCATAAATCGCCGGCACCTTACTCCCCATCGGCCGCAGGTAGGTTGTGAGCTGTCCCCTGTGGTGTATGGCGTCGAACAGGATCATCCATAGGAACGTCGAGGCCGGCTGCTCGGAAACCTTCTTGCCGTTGTAATAGAACTCCGCGGTTCGATCCCACGCCACCTCGTCCATCGCGGCCACCTCCTCCGTCAGCTCATTCGACCACTGCTCGAACAGGCTGATCAACTCTGGCAGGGGCGGCGCCGGATCCAACCTCCATTCTGCACGGTTATGTTTCACCACGTCGAGACAGGAGCGCAGTTCCCAGGTCATGGTCCACGCCAGTTGCTCTGCGGAAGGGGATCGCTCGTGGGGCTTGTACTGCATCTGATCCGCCGGCAAAGCCCTGAGCACCTTCAAAAATACCGGAACCTCCGCCCGCCGCCGTTCCAGGTAGAAATCTCGCAGCCTCACCGTTGACTCCTTCAAACCGCGTGTGCGCCTGCCGACGCGTGCGATCGATAGATTTCCGCATCTATGCCCGTCCGTGCGCGGTATTCTTCGTGCAGCCGCTTCGCAAAATCCGCCGCCAGGTCAGCCTGTACCAAATTGACCGTGCATCCGCCGAAACCTCCGCCGGTAAGACGCGCCCCAACCAGTCCGGGGAGCCGCTGCGCGGCCTCTACCATGATATCGGCCTCTTCGCAGCTGGCCTCGAAATCGTCCCGATAGCTGGCATGCGCGGCCGCCATCAGGTCGCCGAGCTTCTTCATGTTCCCCGCCTCCAGTGCATCGGCCGCCGCCACGGTGCGCAGATTCTCTGTGATCACGTGCCGGCACCGCCGCAAGACGTTCTCCGGCATTTCCGCGCCCCACTTCTCCAGATCCTGGGTAGTCGCGTCGCGCAGCAGGGTGATCTCCGGCCGGTGACTGCTCAGAATCCCGGTCCCTTCCTCGACTTCACCCCGCCTGATGCCATACTCTCCGCCGGCGTGCGCATGTTTCACCATGGTGTTCGCGATGATCAGGCTGACGTTCTTCGGGATAGGCGCGAGCCGGTATTCAAGCGAGCGACAGTCGAGCAGCAGCGCGTGGTTTTCCTCCCCGCGGCAGGCAATGAACTGATCCATGATGCCGCAGTTCGCCCCCACATAAACGTTTTCCGCACGCTGGCCCAGCTTCGCGATCTCTTCCCGCGGTGGATCCGCATGCGCCAGATGCAGGGCGGCCAGCGCCGTCGCCACTTCGACCGATGCCGATGAGCTCAGCCCTGCGCCCAGCGGAACGTCTCCCAGCAGGGTCAGACTGAAGGGCGGAATCGCAAACCCCGCCTCTCGCAGGATTTTCACCACGCCTAGCGGGTATCCGGACCAGTGACCGCCGCCGTTCTTCGGAAAACCGTCGATCTGGTGGCTCACGTCTTCATGAAAATTCTCCGACCAGATCACTGCGCGGCCGTCGTCGCGCGGTGTGATGGCGGCGAGGGTCCCGAATTCAATCGCCGCCGGCATCACGAAACCACCGGCGTAATCGGTGTGTTCCCCGATCAGGTTCACTCGACCCGGTGCTAGAAAAACCGCAGGCTCGGAACCGAATCGCTCCGCGTGCTTCTTCTTAACACCCTCTACGTCCAGCATGGACCCTTCTTTCTCCCGGAAACCCCGATACTTCTGGTTACGCTAAGAGTAGATGCGGGCAGTGTATCCGTTTTCATCCAGCATTCCAATTCAACCTTAATACCATTTGCAAATCCCAAGAATCGCTGGTTTACCCTGGTTATACCGCCTGCCGGAGCCGCTCGCCGATCTGTTCCGCCCACGCCAGGTGCTCCGGCTTCATCAGCACCGACCGCAGGCAGGTGACCGTGCCCGTGGGATTGTCTCCCGACGCTTCAGTGGTCCAGTTCCCGTCGGGGAATAATCGGGCAGGCAGATGCGCAAGGGCCAGATGCAGTCCCCCCTGCGCTGCGCGCTCGAAAACTTCCTGGGCTCGTTCAGAAGATTCTGCAACCGTCGGTCCTCGCACCGCCCACACCACAATATCCAGCTCCGGGGCAGGACCGGAGACAAACCGGGGATCCGAAGCGACGATGTTGTCCAGGACGAGCGCCGCTTTCCTACCCTTCTCGAGTCCGCGCGCAAACTCGCCGCCAGTCACGAGCGGCAGCAGCCGTTGAGTCGTCCAGAGAGCGACAGCGGAAGCTCCCGCGCGCGAACACTCCAGGCTTATCTCGCCAAGGTGCAGCTCGCTCGATGTGAAGTAGGTATAGGGGGAGTCGTGCCTGTACCAGCGCCCCATCGCGGGATCGCGAAAAAGTACGCATCCGCATCCGTAGGGCTGCAAACCATGCTTGTGCGGATCGACCACGAGCGAGTCGGCCGAACCGATTTGGTCGAAAGCGCGCTGCGTATCGGACGCCAGATTCGAAGCGAGACGAAAATATCCGCCGTACGCGGCATCGACATGAATGCGGAACCCGTATTTTCGTCGGAGTTCGAGAATCTCGGCGAGGGGATCGACCGCGCCCACCGCGGTCGTTCCCAGCGTAGCGACAACTGTGCCGACGTTCCCAGCGGCGACGGCCTTTTCGAGCTCGGCAGTGTCCATGCGCCCACGCGCGTCAGTGCCAACCGAAACAAAGGGCAGCTTGAGAACCGCGCTGATGCGGCTGTGCGTGTAGTGCGCCTGCTCCGACGCGACAATGCTTTTCCCCGGTGCCATCTGCCCCGCAACCCACAGCGCCTCGAGATTGGCGAAGGTTCCGCCGCTGGTGAGGTGCCCCAGGAACTCACTCCAGCCGAACAAAGCGGCGATCTCCCGTACCGCTTCGATCTCCATGCGCGAGCTGGCCCGACCGCCGTCGAGAGCATGGTTGTTGGGGTTCAGGCTCATGGCAAGGGCGTAAGCCGCACGCGCCACCGGATGCGGCGGTTTGAGCATCTGCCCCGCATACAGCGGGTGGAAATAAGGAAAATTGTCGCCCAGCCGTCTCGCAGCTTCCCCGAGCACATCCGCCATCCGGCTTTCGCCCGGGATTTCGGGCGTGTAGCAGGGAAGCGCGGAGAATTCGCGCTGCAGGCGATCCAGCGCCTCCGCCAGCAGGTCAGTATCGCGCATCAGGCCCCGAGTCATTGAATCAACCAGCATACCCGCTTCGGGTGGGTCAGAAGAGACCCTTTCGAAGAAAACCTGGCTCTTTTGCCGATCGACGGTTTCGAGAACTGGCACAGGTTACAGATAGCCAGCCTACAGGAGCAGATCGTTCCCAGGCGATTTTGCAGGACCAGCCGCCCAACGCCGAGGGAGTGCGTCCTATTGGATGGCCCGGCATCCCGCAGGTCTGGGTAGGGAGGTCGAAATGCCGGCGATCTGGTACAATAAGCCAGCGTTAGAACCGAACCGGGCAAGCGCAGTCTTTCGCCTCGCCCAACAAAGC
>CAZSWI010000136.1:0-9473 GCA_964610635.1 uncultured Acidobacterium sp. | reverse complement strand
GTGGAGGAAGAACAGAGGTGATTATGCCTTTCGCAACCAGAAGACTGAGGTGCGCTGTTGGCTGTAGGGGGGGCAGGTTTACGCGCCACCCCGGCTGGTTTGCTGCAGGGCTACCGGAGATTACCGGAGCGAGCGCTAGCGTATCCATATTGGTCCGCCCTCTGTTCGTGCCAGTTACCGCATTTGAATTCCGTCCCCTATTTTTTCGGGTTAGGGCAGCCCGAAGATGGTACGCTTGCGCGTTTTTGGAACTCGTGGAATCCGCCATAATTGCAACAGCGCTTGGCTGCACGGTACTGGCGCAAGCAAGGCTGACGGACTCCATGGCCGAGCCAATTGGGAAGGTGCTCGGTTATCCGAGTGAGTCACGCCTACTGATCATTGAGGCTGAAGACCTCGGGATGGCCCATTCTGTAGACAGAGCCTCCTTTGAGGCTCTGGACAAACAGTGGGTGACCTCTGCTGGTGTTCTAACGCCGGCACCGTGGTTTCCAGAGGTCGCCTTCTGGGCCAATCAGCATCGGCAGGCCGACCTCGGAGTGCAGCTGGACCTGACCTCGGACTGGAAGAGCTATTGCTGGCGGGCGGTGTCGCCACAGGCGGCGGGATCGAGTCTTCTGGACAGCACAGGCTATTTTCCGCTGAGTGAGGCATACGTGGCTCGGCACGCCAAGCCGGACGAAGTGGAGCGAGAGGGGCGCGCGCAGATCGAACTGGCGCTCAAGACGGGGGCAATGCGAAAGAGGCAGTCGTCACGCCGGTCGGTTGAATACGTGCCAGCCCTCGATGATGGACGAATGACCGGCAAAACCTGAAATTACAACATCGTCAACGGCGAAGCATGATGATGTTAACGCAGTCGTTATTATCGGGCGAACTTCGTGTCTCGAAAGTGTGATTGATACGCCTGATATAGGGCGACTATCGTCATCTCCGTTTTCGGGGGCTCGACATCGCCCCGGCTGAAATCACAGACCACACGAGCCTATGATTAACGTCTGCTACAACTCCGAGTGCAGGAAAGAGCTGCGCTACCTGCGCGACGGGCGAGTTGTGAGGATCGTTCACGGCAACGGCGATGAAGCACGACTGGAACATTTTTGGCTATGTGGTTCTTGCAATAGCGAATATGAGTTCGTGTTTGAGCCGGACGGTTCCGTTAGCTTGAAACATCGTCCTGGCGAGCGCTCAGCACTGGTTGCAGCCTGAACTATCGTCTCAGATTCGCTATGACAAAACGCCGAATCCCTTCGGCCCCTGGTCCGGCTCCGCGGCGTGGCTCTGACGGGGCATGGCTAAAACTGGCCGTGCCCTCTAACGCCCCTTGCCCCACGTTCATGGCTCTCAGTGTTCCGGCTAAACGCCTATCGTCCGCTTTTTCGCTGACTCGCCGTTTTTGTCAACTTTCCACCACTTACCTAAAGTAACGACCTCTGATAAACCATGACTTACAAGCCAGGAAAGTTGGCATTTTTATTCTCTGAACCTGCTATTCTTAACTTATAGAGTAAAGAAAAAAAGTTTCTCAGGATTTGACCGGCAAAAGCCCGCCCCGAACCAACCACGCAACGAACTGAGATTGAAGCACAAAGCCTGACGCCGCCGTTTCTCCGGAAGCGGTCGGCTCCTCCTCTGCTCTCCCCAGTGCCTCGAACTGCGCTATTGGTTCCTCCGCGGGCCTTTCGCTTTAGGAAAGGAGGAGAACCATGCTCGCCGTGTCTCATGTTCGTATCGCTGTTTGCGTCACCTGCAACCCAACTCGGAACCCCGCCCGACGCGGCATCCGCACCGCCAGCTCCTCCCCGAGACCCACCTCGATTCAGCACAACGGCGAGTCACCAAAGTTACTCCGCTCACAATCCCTTTCGAATCAGGAACCATCCCGCAAAACACACCCCCCCGGGGTGCCCTCTCACTACAAAGAGCAATCGGCTACCCGCCACCACCGACCGGCTGCTATCCTGGAAACGACCATGTCCACCGCCTCTGATCTCTCCACCTCCCGCATCGCCGTCCTCGGCGCAGGCAAAATGGGCGGCATTCTGCTCCAGGCATTTCTTAAGCAGCAGATCCTCTCTCCCGACCACCTCTTCGCCACCGTCGCCCACGCCGACCGCGCGCTCGCCCTCTCCTCGCAGTGGGGCATCGAAGTCTCGACCAACAACGTCGCCATCGCCGGCAAGGCCGACGTCCTCCTTATTGGCGTCAAGCCCTTCCAGGTCCCCGCGCTCATCGAAGAAATCCGCCCCGTCCTCACATCCGACAAGCTCCTCATCTCCTTCGCCGCCTCGGTCCGCACCGAGTCCATCGAAAAAACCGCCGTCGAAGAAGTCCCCGTCATCCGCGCCATGCCCAACACTCCCTCCATGCTCGGCGCAGGCATCTCCGCCCTCTGCCGCGGCCGCTTCGTCCAGCCTCAGCACATGGCCCTCGCCGAAAGCCTCTTCGCCGCCGTCGGCCGCACCGTCATCGTCGACGAAAAGCACATGGATGCCGTTACCGGCCTCTCCGCCAGCGGTCCCGCCTTTATCTACATCATTCTCGAATCGCTCGCCGAAGCCGGAGTCAAGGTCGGCCTGCCCCGCGACATCGCCACCCTCCTCGCCGCCCAAACCACCTTCGGCGCTGCCAAAATGGTCCTCGAAACCGGCTACCATCCCGCCCTTCTCAAGGACGCCGTCACCACCCCCGCTGGCTGCACCATCGACGGCATCCTCGAATTAGAAGAAGGCGGCCTCCGTGTCACCCTCATCAAAGCCGTCATGCGCGCAACCCAGCGCGCCAAAGAATTAGCCGCAGGTTAAGTCAGTTCGCTGATCCCGCCGTTTCACAAAAGTGGCTGAGATGAGGACTTTGGTGACCAACCGGTGACGAAGGTTTCTTGATCGCCGGCGATTAGCATCGCAAAATAACCTGCGTGCTATTTAAATTCCGCCTCAATCTCATGGAATCAACCGTGCAGGCCCTCGACTGCATCGCCGGTCGAGCAGCCGTCCGGCGCAAAACCGCGCCCGCCCTGCACCTCAGGACGGGCATCGAAGGCGAGCGCGCCGCGTTTTTCTGGCTCATGCGCCGCGGCTATGTTGTAGTCGCTCGTGACTGGCATTCTTCTCGCGCGCCCGGCGACCTTGACCTGATTGCCTGGCAAGGCCAGACGCTCTGTTTTGTCGAGGTGAAGACGAGAACCACGCGCGCCGTGGCTCCCGCCCACCTGGCCGTCGATCATCGTAAGCGCCGCGTACTCCGGAGGCTCGCTCGCCATTACATGCGGCAGCTGCCAAACCGCGAAGTGGACGCGCGCTTCGACATATTGTCGATTTATTTTGAGCGAGACAAACCACCCGACTTTGAACACTTCCCCGGCGCTTTTGGGTGGGCCGAAGCTGAACGCCGGCCTTGAGGGTCCGGTGGCGCTGAAAGGCACAACTGTTTATTTCTGCCGGGCTTCTTGCATGTCTTCACCGCGTCCCCTCGCAGGCTGTACCAGCGATATCAGGGAAGTCTGAAGATCAGGGCAGTGTGAAGGCAATATACATCCCGCCAGTTGGAGATTTCGGGTCGCGCCCGCCGCTGGCGGCGATCACTACATACTGTTTCCCGTCGATGGAGTAGGTCGCAGGCGTAGCCAAGCCGGCAAAGGGCAGCTGCGTCTCCCAGAGCAGCTGACCTGTTCGGCTGTCGAAGGCGCGGAATTTGCGGTCGTATACGGTGGCCCCGATGAAGACAAGTCCTCCAGCGGTCACGACAGGTCCGCCGTAGTTCTCTGAGCCCGTGTTGGTCAGCCCCTTGGCGGCGAGCGCTGGGTACGCGAGGCCGGGATATTCACCCAGAGGAATCTTCCACAGATATTCACCAGTGTTGAGGTCGATCGCGCTCAGCGTCCCCCACGGCGGAGCGATAGCAGGGTAGCCATCGGGATCGAGGAATTTCCGATAGCCCGTGAATCCATACTGAATTTTGGGGCCGCCCGGCATCGTGTTCGGCGCGTGTCCCGAAGCGGGTCCACCGGCCGACTTCAGGTAGTCGAGGAGCAACGGCACCTGGGCACTGTCCAGATTGGGCAGCGCCGGCATGCGCCCCCTGCCGTGCGTGATCACCTCCGCGATCTGCGCATCGCTAAGCCGCTGCGTGACCCCAACCAGAGTTGGGAAAGCCGGCGGCGATCCTGCCCGCTCCGCTCCGTGACAGATCGCGCACTGCGACCGGTAAATTTTGGCGCCAAGCCCCGCATTGGGATTATCGGGAGTCAGGCCGCCTGTCCACGCCATCTCATTCGCGTTCACATACAGCACGCCGCTGCCTGGATCAACCGCCGGCCCTCCCCACTCGGCTCCCCCATCGAAGCCGGGAAAGATAATCGTCTGGTGGTCCACGCCGAAAGGGACAAACTGGCCAGCGCTGCGAAAAGTCCGAAGTTCCTGCGCTGCCCATGCGCGCGCCGCGGGCGTGCGTTCAGTGAGCATATCTTCCGTGAGGTGCTGGCGCGCGTAGGGCGCTGGAGCAAGGGGCATAGGCTGCGTGGGAGAAGTCTTTTCGCCCGGAACATCGCTCGATGGATACGCATGTTCCTCAATGGGGAAAAGCGGCGCGCCCGTACCCCGATCCAAGAGATAGAGCACTCCCTGCTTCGTCGTCTGCGCAACCGCATCGACCCAGCGGCCTTCGTGCCGAACGGTTACCAGCGCAGGCGCGGCCGGGAAGTCGCGATCCCAGATGTCGTGATGCACGCCCTGGAAATGCCATAGCCGCTTGCCGGTCGCAGCATCAAGGGCAAGAAGCGTGTCGGAAAAGAGATCATCGCCGATACGGTCACCTCCGTAAAAATCGAAAACCGCGCTGCCCGTCGGCACATACAGGATTCCCCGGGCAGCATCGAGCGTCATCCCCGCCCAGTTGTTCGCGGCGCCGGCGTCCTTCCAGGCGTCGACTGGCCAGGTATCGAACCCAAACTCGCCAGGTTGTGGGATTGTGTGGAAGCGCCAGCGCAATACGCCCGTGCGCACATCGAACGCGCGAATGTCGCCCGGCGGCGCAGGATGGGTTTCCGGATTCCGCCCCCCAACAATGATGAGGTCTTTATAGACAATCCCAGGCGTCGTCAGCGCGATGGATTGCTGCGCATAATCGCCACGAAGGTCTTTACGCAAATCCTCACGGCCGTCTTCGCCGAAGTCGGATACAGGCTTGCCCGTTGCAGGATCGAGCGCGTAGAGGTAGTTCAGTACTCCAGCGAACAAGCGAGCGCGGATTCCATCAGTCCACCAGGAAAGACCTCGCGAAGGCTGCGTGTTTTTGAAGCCGGGATCGAAGGTCCAGAGGAGTTTCCCCGTCGCTCCATCGAGCGCGAAGATCTTGCCCTCCGGCGTGCACGCGTAGAGAACGCGCCCAACGATGAGGGGGTTAGTTTCCAGATTTCCCTTTTCACCGGTGTCAAACTGCCAGGCGATTTTGAGCCGGGAAACGTTGGTGCGATCAATCTGCGCAAGCCTGGAGTAGTGATCGCCATCGATTCCCCCGTTGTAAGCAGGCCAGTCGAGATCGCGCTGCATTGCCGTCTGTGGCGACGGACCCTGAGTATGCGCGGCAGACTGGGCGGTCGGGACGGCTCCGATCACGATGAAGACAGCCGCCGCGCCGGACACCGCAACAATGCAATCGCTGAAACTCAAGTATGCTTTCCCCCTGGCCGAAAAACTGATGCTAAGATCCCGGCCATGTTACCGAAAAGCGGGCGCGGCGGCGTCAGTACCGGAAAACATGCTTTTTGTCCGGAAACACTCTTATACACTTCCGTGGACGGACCTTATTGCTCGCGGAATGAACGCGGGCGAGGATTTCGGGAGGCGCCTCTATGCCCGTCAACACAATTATCGAGCCGTTCCGCATCAAGAGCGTAGAGCCCATTCGATGGACCACCCGCGAGCAACGCAACCAGCTCCTGGCGGCCGCTCACTACAACATGTTTTTGCTCCATGCCGACGATGTGTTGATCGACCTGCTCACCGATTCAGGCACCGGTGCCATGTCCACGCACCAGTGGGCCGCCATCATGGAAGGCGACGAAAGTTATGCGGGCAGCCGCAGCTTCGATCGCTTCCGCGACTCGATCCAGAACATCTTCGGCTACAGCCATGTCATTCCCACGCATCAGGGACGGGCCGCCGAACGCATCCTTTTTGGCGTGTTGTGTAAGAAGGGCGATGTTGTTCCCAACAACACCCACTTCGATACGACGCGCGCCAATGTAGAGTCCACCGGCGCGGAGGCTATCGATCTGCTGACGGAGGCAGGACGCAGGCCGGGTTTTGCGGCACCGTTCAAGGGAAACATGGATGTCGGGGCGCTGGAAGCTTTGATCGGGCGCGTGGGGCGGGAGCGGATTCCATTAGTGATGCTGACGGTTACGAATAACTCGGGGGGCGGCCAGCCGGTTTCGATGGAGAATGTACGGGCGGTTAGCGCCATTTGCCACCGGGAAGGAATTCCGCTGTATTTCGATGCGTGCCGGTTTGCGGAGAATGCCTGGTTCATCAGGCTGCGCGAAAAAGGCTACGAAAACAAGTCCCCGAAAGAGATTGCCCAGGAGATGTTCCGGTACGGGGACGGCTGCACCATGTCCGCAAAGAAGGACGGCATGGCGAACATCGGAGGCTTTCTGTGCACGAACGACGATAAGCTGGCGCTGCAGGAAAAGGACCTCCTGATTCTGACGGAGGGGTATCCGACCTATGGCGGTCTGGCCGGGCGCGACCTCGAGGCCATTGCCGTTGGCGTCCAGGAGGCGCTGGAAGAGGATTATCTGCGCTATCGGATCGCGTCGACTGCGTACCTCGGCAACCACATCGCCGCGGAAGGCGTGCCCATCGTGCAGCCGCCGGGTGGCCACGCGATTTATCTCGATGCGCGGGCGTTTTTGCCGCACATTCCTTCAGAGCAGTTTCCGGGTGTAGCACTGGCGTGCGATCTCTATCTTGAGGGCGGAGTGCGCTCAGTCGAAATCGGCACGCTGATGTTTGCAACTTCGGCGCAGATGGATCTCGTGCGTCTGGCCATTCCACGCCGCGTCTACACCCAGAGCCACATTGACTATCTCGTCGAGATCATTCTCGAAATCTGGAAGAAACGGGAAAAAATCCGCGGCATGCGGCTAACCTATGAAGCGCCCTTCTTGCGCCACTTCACTGCGCGGTTAGAGCCGGTGGGTTAGGAGCCGCCGTGACCGTCCAAGGAATTCTGTTCTGCTACCATCCGCTCGATGGATCCGACACCGGAATATTTCGCCGCGCGCTACGCAGCGATGAGCGAGGTTGAGTTGATGGAACTCGCCGAGGAGTACTCTTCGCTCACCGACGCCGCGCAAACGGCCATGCGTGCCGAGTTTGCGCGGCGGAATCTGGAGCCACCGTTGATCGAGGATCCGGTTGAGCCCTCGGAACCAGCAGCCCGCGAACTAGTTACGCTCCACCGCTACCGCGACCTGTCAGAGGCCATCGTTGCGCGATCGCTTCTCGAGGCGGCGGGAATTGCCGCGTGGATTCGAGACGAGAACCTGGTGCGGATGGACTGGATGTACTCGAACGCCGTCGGCGGGATTCGTCTGCAGGTCGATGCGCAAAACGTCGCGGTCGCCGAGGACGCCCTTAACCAGCCGGTTCCTGAGTCGATTTCCTTTGGAGAGAAGGCGGAGTTCACGCAGCCGCGCTGCCCGGTGTGTGGCTCCCTTGAAATTTCGTTTATGGGATCCGATCGCAGAGCCGCCCTGACCTCACTCACTCTCTTGTCGCTTCCTCTCCCACTCGGCCGCGAGAGCTGGGAATGCCAGGCGTGTGGAGCATGTTGGGAGGAGTCAGACGACGATGCGCCGGAGAATCCGACAGAAGAATAGCGGCTTTCCTCATCTACACAAATAAGGGCAGGTCTGAATTACAGACGGACGCCGGGTTGGAGATATGGGTTTGAGTCGCGTTCTTCGCCTATGGTGGTTGTGGGGCCGTGGCCTGGAATCACGTGGGTTTCGTCAGAGAGGGTTAGCAGGCTTTCGCGGAGGGATCGGAGGATCTGGCGGCTGTCTCCGCCGGGGAGGTCGGTGCGGCCGATGGAGCCGGCAAAGAGTGTGTCTCCGGCGAGGAGCAGGTTTTCAGGCCCAAAGTGCAGGCAGATGCTCCCCTCCGTGTGTCCCGGAGTGTGCAGGATGCGCGCCGTGTGACCAGCGATGCCGATCATTCCGCCATCCTCGGCGCTCTGGTCCGGCAGCACGATTTCAGGCGTCGGGACGCCAAGCCAGTCGGCCTGCTGATCCATCATCGCCAGCTGAGGAAGATCGTTCTGGTTGAGCATGATTGGCGCGCCAGTGGCCTTCTTCAGGCGTGCCGCTCCGCCGATGTGATCGATGTGACCGTGGGTGACAACGATCTGCTTCAGGGTGAGTTTGTGCTGGGCGAGGAAGGTGAGAATCTGCGGGATGTTATCACCCGGGTCGACGACCATGGCTTCGCCCGTACCCTCATCGCCGAGGATGGTGCAGTTGCACTGCAGCGGACCTACGGGGAAGGTTTCGAGGATCACAAAAAGGCTCGACTCACTTCCCCTTCGGGGTGGTCTGCGAAGTACTGGTTCCGGAGAGCACGGAATGCCTGTGCGTGACCTGATGCTGCAGCAGGACCGTCAGCGTAATAGAGGTGACGATGAGGATGCCCGCCAGCCAGGCGGTGGATTTGGTGAGCAGATTGGCCGCCGAGCGCGGCCCGAACGCAGTTTGCGAACCCTGTCCCCCGAATGCGGCGGCGAGGTCGGCGCTCTTGCCCTGCTGCAGCAGCACGACAACGATGAGCAGCAGGCAAACGATGACGTGGATGGTTGTCACGAGAATGATCACGACTTTTTTTGAACCTCGGGGCGCGCCGGAGACACTCAGGCTGAGAATTTTGGTGCGGAAGGGGGGACTTGAACCCCCATGCCTTTTGGGCGCCACCCCCTCAAGATGGTGTGTCTGCCAATTTCACCACTTCCGCACGGAAGGCAACCCTAAAAGTATAACAAGCGGGTCGGGCGCGCGGAAGACTGGGTCGATTCCTGGGCTCCCGAGCGCTTTGGGCGATTCAGGAGCGTGCGGCGCGTGGTCCGCAACTGCGAAACGACCCTTCGAAGCTACTGGCCCGTCTGCGAAACACCCTGTAGACTGGGAATTCCCTGCTCGACGTCCGCTGCTGCAGTCATTGCCCTCTGCTTTTTGGGGGCCGCGTTTTTTCATCTGCTAAAGGGGTTCTGACTCATGGCGCGTGTGGTTCGGTGTTCGCTGATCCAGGCTACGAACGTGGAGCCCGCGGAGAAGTCGCTGATCGAAATTAAGAAGGCCATGATCGACAAGCACGTCGGCATGATTCGTCAGGCGGCGGGCGAAGGCGCGCAGATCGTTTGCCTGCAGGAAATTTTTTACGGGCCGTATTTTTGCGCGGAGCAGACGACGCGCTGGT
>CAZSWI010000135.1:0-9482 GCA_964610635.1 uncultured Acidobacterium sp. | reverse complement strand
CTGCGAAGAGGTGAAATCGATGGTGACGGCTTGATTGCCGGTGACGCGGCCGGAGTGCTCGAAGTAGCCCACGCCGTTCTTGTAAAGGACCACGCGGCGCACCGGGAGCTCGCTTTTTTCGTGAGAGGCCGGCGAGGGTGCCGGAGGCTCCGTGCGAGGTTTGCTGGAGGTTTGGGCCACGAGCAAGGCAGAGAGCGGTAGCAGAGAAACGGAGACGAGCCTGCGCAGGAGCACGCGGACCTCCTATGCCTTATTACGACGAATACTGTGGGGATAGACGCAGGAAGTTGGGAAATGTTCCTGGAGGAAGAGGCAATAGGCAACAGTCGATAGGCAGAAGGTAACAGGCAAAAGGCAATAGGGAGTGCCTGGAACGGGGAACAGCGGTAGCGCTACAGATATTCGATCATCATTCTCGCCCAGGTTGGCCAGTCGTGGCTGTTCCATGGCCCTGGATGTAGTGGTATGAGACGCCGTTGAAAACGCTTCCCACGAATGCTACAAAGGAGCATGGATAAGACGGTGCGCATCTACGGCAGTTTTGCGGAGATGAAGGCGGACGAGTACCGTTACTGGCAAAGCCGCCCGGTCCATGAGCGGATGAGCGCCGTTGCAGAGATCACCCGCGCAGCCTATGCGATGAAAGAGGCCCTGCCGGATGTTCCCCGACTTCAAAGAACTGTTGCAATCCTTTCACGCCCACCGCGTTAAGTACCTCATCGTCGGCGGATACGCTGTATCTTTTCATGCGCAACCACGGGTGACAAAAGATCTCGATCTGTTCATTCAGGCGAGTGGGGAAAATGCACGAGCAGTCTACGCTGCGCTCGCCAGTTTTGGCGCTCCACTGGAAGGAATCACGGGCGAAGATTTTGCCGACCCTGCGAAATTCATCCGCTTTGGCCGAGCACCTGTGGCGATCGATATTCTCTCCAGTATCGACGGCGTGAACTTCGACGAAGCCTGGTCACGGCGAGTCGAAGGGGTGATCGACGAGGCGACTGGGCTGGTGGCTTACTTCATTTCCAGAGACGATCTGATCGCGTCGAAGCTCGCGGCTGGTCGCGCACGCGACCTTGCGGACGTCGAAGAAATTCGCGAGGCGGGGAAGTGAAGAAAGACACCTGGAACGGGGCAGAGCCGTTTCAGAGATACTCGTTCATCATCCGAGCCCACGTCGGCCAGTCGTGGCTGTTCCACGATTCCCAGATATAAAGATGATGCGGGATGCCCTTTGCTCCCATGATGCGGGCGAGGTTCTGGTTCTGCCAGAGGCAGTGGTCGTCCCACCCGGTGGCGATGATATAAGCGTTGTTGCGATAGCGATCAAAATACCAGGGGTCGCTGAGGTTGGGCAGATAGTGCGGCGGCATGTTGAAGTAGACGTCCTGGTCGTAGTAGCCCTGGAGGAAGTTGCTGAGATCGAAGGCGCCGCTCATCGAGAGGAAGCCGGTGAAGTGGCCGGGATGGCGGAGGGCGATATTGACCGCGTGGTAGGCTCCAAAGCTGCATCCGAGAGAAATGAGGTGCGCATCGAAGTTCTTCATGCGGACGAGCGGGAGCACCTCTTCCATGACGTAGTTCTCGTACTGCACGTGGCGCGCAATGCGCCAGCGCGGCGGGACATTGCGGTTGTACCAGCTTTCGGAGTCGACCGAATCGACGCAAAACATCTGAATTTCGCCTCGGTCGAGCTTCTGAGCGACGGCTCCGATCATCCCGCGTTCTTCGAACTCAAAGAAACGCCCCTGGGAGCTGGGGAAGACGACGATGGGAACGCCGGCGTGTCCGAAGACAAGCAGTTCCATATCACGATCGAGACGCCAGGACCACCACTTGTGGTATTCGCGGTTCATGATTGTTCAGGTATCGTAAAGCATTCGACTCTCCAACGCTGCGGAAAAGGCGAAGGAGATGCGGCAGTCGAAAGGCAGAACAGGAAAGGATCGATTGGAAAGCCAGATTCAGGCGCAAGCGCAGGCTGTTCCTCCCCCCAGCGAGGCGCCGCATCCGCGAGTCAGAAAACATACGGGTTTTGCGAGCCGGTTCCTGCCGGGCGAACGGGGTATTTGGGTGTATGTCCCGCCGGGCTACGAGGAAGGACGGGAGCGCAGGTATCCGCTGCTGATTTTGCAGGATGGGCAGAACCTGTTCGACCCGGAGACGTCGTTCATTCGCGGTCGCACGTGGCGTGTGGCGGAAAACGCGGATGAGGCGATCATGGCGGGAGACGTGGAACCGCTGGTGATCGTGGGCGTCCAGAACGCCGGTGAACTGAGGCTGGCGGAGTACACGCCCGTCCGCGACTGGAAGATGGGCGGCGGCGAGGCGAGCAAATACGCGGAGATGCTGACGCACGAGCTGCTGCCGTTTCTGCACGGGAAGTATCGGCTGCGATCCGATGCGAATGACACTGGGATCGGAGGGTCGTCGCTCGGCGGGCTTGTGTCGTTGTGGATGGGGTTGAGGTATCCGCAAATTTTTGGAAAGCTGGCCGTGCTGTCGCCTTCGGTTTGGTGGAATCACCGCTTCATCGTCGGATATGTGAGCGAAGCGGCGGGGGCCCTGGATCTGGGCCAGGCTCGGCGTCCGCGCATCTGGCTGGACGTGGGCGATCAGGAAGGCCGGCGGACGCTGGCGGACGCGGAGATTCTGCATGCGCGGCTGAAGGCCCATGGCTGGCGTGATGGATTGGATCTTCACTTTGAAGCGGTCGCCGGAGGAACACACGACGAGGCGGCCTGGGCGGAACGCGTGCAGCCGATGCTGCGGTTTTTGTTCCCGAGTCAGTGAGCGGCCGGATTCGCCCTGACAGAAGTCTTTGATCGCGGAGCGGACGCCAAGGCGTAAGCTGGCGTGCGCGGAGCTCCGGGTGGGTGGGCCCTCAACCGGGTGTTAACGAGGTATACTCCTTGTTCAGAGGATGTTTCGGACGAGAAGGCCCCTTTGGGGTCTTTTTTGATTCCGCGGCAACAGTCCGGGTTTTCCTGTGTTGCAGCAGGTGGACGCTCCTCTGGACCTCCATGGGCAATCTACTCGAAAGCATCCATTCTCCTGCCGATTTACGGAAATTGTCAGTACCGCAGCTGGAATCTCTGGCACAGGAGATTCGCGAGCGGCTCATCGTGACGCTCTCGAAGACGGGCGGTCATCTTGGCCCGAACCTCGGCGTGGTGGAACTGACCCTGGCGCTGCACACGGTCTTTGAGACTCCCAAAGATAAGTTTGTTTTCGATGTAAGCCATCAGGCTTACGTGCATAAGATGCTGACCGGCCGCTGCGGGCGCTTCGATACGATGCGGCAGCCCGGCGGGCTGAACGGCTTCATGCTGCGGACGGAGAGCGAGCACGACTGCTATGGCGCGGGTCATGCGGGTACTGCGCTTTCAGCGGCGCTGGGCATGGCGGTCGCGCGCGATCTGGCGGGCGGTACCGAGCACGTGATCGCGCTGGCCGGCGATGCCGCATTCACGAACGGAATTTCATTCGAGGCGCTGAACAATATCGCCGATCAGACGAAGCGGCTGATCGTGGTCCTGAACGACAACGAGTGGTCGATTGACCGTAACGTTGGTGCGATTGCGAAGTATCTACATAAGATCGTGACCAATCAGCACGTGAGCCAGCTGCACCACAGCGCGGCGCGTTTGCTGGAGCGCATCGGCGGCAGAAGCGCAGTGAACGTTGTGCGGCGCGCTGAAGAGGCTGCGAAGGGAATGCTGTGGCCATCGTTTCTCTTCGAGGAATTCGGGCTGACCTATTACGGGCCGGTGGATGGGCACAATATCGAGCAACTGATCGAGTCGTTCCGTTTCCTGAAGCAGCAGGAGAAGCCGGTGCTGCTGCATGCCATCACCCAGAAGGGCCGCGGATTCCAGCCGGCGCTGGACAAGCAGAAGAAGTTTCATGGGCTCGGGCCGTACGATCCGGAAACCGGAAAGACGGAGACGGCAGGGCAGAAGACCTATTCGGAGATTTTCGCTGAGACGCTGGTGAAGCTGGCGAACGAGAACGAGAAGGTTGTCGCCATTACAGCGGCAATGCCGAACGGTACGGCGCTCGATCTGTTTCGGCCGCACCATCCGAAGAAGTATTTCGACGTCGGTATTGCTGAGGAACACGCGGTGATCTTTGCGGCGGGAATGGCGACGCGGGGCTTCAGGCCGTATTGCGCGATTTACTCGACGTTCCTCCAGCGGGCGTTCGATCCGATCGTCCACGATGTGTGCCTGCAGAACCTGCCAGTCGTGTTCTGCATGGATCGCGCGGGGCTGAGCGGTGACGATGGTCCGACGCATCATGGGCTGTTCGACATTGCGTATCTGCGCGGTGTGCCGAATATCGTGCAGATGGCGCCGGCGGATGAAGACGAACTGGCCGACATGATGTTTACCGCGATGCTGCGCGAGGGGCCGAGCGCGATTCGCTATCCGCGGGGGACGGGGCCAGGCGCGACGATGAAGGCCCAGCCCGAGGCGCTTGCGATCGGCAAGGCGGAGGTCCTGCAGGACGGTGAGGATTTCGCCATTCTGGGCCTGGGAGCGTTGCTGCCGATGGCGAAGGAACTGGCGCGGGAACTGGAGGGCTTGGGTTATTCGGCGGCAGTGATCAATCCGCGATTCATCAAGCCACTGGATCGCGAGCTGCTTGCGCGGTACGCGCGGCGGGCGACCGCGGTTGTTACGTTTGAGGATCATGTGCTCATGGGTGGTTTCGGCAGCGTTGTTCTGGAGGCCCTGAGCGAGATGGGCATCGAGACGCCGGTGATCCGCATCGGCTGGCCGGACCGTTTCATTGAACACGGTAAAGTGGATCAGCTACGCGCCCGTCACGGGGTGAGCGTGCAGGCGGCACTCGAAAAGCTGGCGCCTTATCTGAAGCGCGGCGCGCGGAGTCTGGTGGTTCGGTAGCGGCTGCCCTTTTCTGGCGCACATCAGAGGCGCTGTGGGAAGATGCGAAAGAGCGCTATGACCTCCTCCCCCGCGCAGCTTCGCAACCGATCAAGCCATGACCAATGGATCATTGCGATTGGCGTATTCAAGTTGGTTCAGGCGGCCCTGTTTATTCTGCTCGGACTCGGCGCAATTCGCCTGCTGCACAGGGACCTGATGCGGATGGCCGAGCATCTCATCCTTGCGATGCGGTTCAATCCCGAAGGACGTTTCGTCAATCTGTTTCTGGAGAAGGTGGCGATGATCGATCCGCACCGGCTGCGGCAGATCAGCGCGGTCATTTTTGCGATCGCGGGACTGGACATCATCGAAGGAACGGGACTGGTGCTGGAGCAGGCCTGGGCGGAGTTTGTGACGCTGATCCTGACTGCTTCGTTTTTGCCACTCGAAGTCTTCGAGATTCTGCGCCATCTCACGTGGGTTAGGGTCACGCTGGTGCTTATTAACCTCGCGGTGGTGGTCTACCTGCTTTACTACGTTAAGTTGCGGATCCAGGAACGGCGGCTGCGACTTGCCGGGAGGACCTGATGCAGACGGGCGATCGGGAGGACATCCTTCAGCCTGAGAAGAAAGAATGCAACACGGCGCCGTGATCGGGTCAGGCCCGAACGGGCTGGCCGCTGCCATTGTGCTGGCGCGCGCCGGCTTGCGCGTGGACGTATACGAAGCCGAAACGCAGCCGGGCGGCGGAGCGCGCACCATGGAGATGACTTTGCCTGGATTCCGGCACGACTTTGGTTCGGCTGTGCACCCGATGGGAGCGGGATCGCCGTTCTTCGCCACGCTGCCGCTGGCTGAGCACGGGTTGCAATGGATTCACGGATTCTCGCCGCTGGCGCATCCGCTGGGCGACGGGACAGCAGTGACGCTGGAACACAGCCTGCAGGACATGGAAACTGAGCTCGGGGAAGATGGGCCGGCGTGGCGGAAACTCTTTGAGCCTATCGCCACGAACTGGGCGGATTTCGTGGCCGATGCGCTGGGTCCGGTGACGCGCATTCCCCGGCGTCCGCTCTTGATGGCGCAGTTCGCCCGTATGGCCATACAGCCGGCCAGGGCGCTGGCCAGGCGGAAGTTTCGGGGCGAGCGGGCGCAAGCTCTCTTTGCGGGGCTGGCGGCGCATTCGTTCCTGAGCCTCGACGAGCCGCTGAGTCCGGCGATCGGTCTTGTGCTGGGAGCTGCGGCGCATGTGGTTGGCTGGCCGGTGCCTCGCGGGGGATCGCAGTCAATTACCAACGCGCTGATCGCATATCTGGAAAAACTCGGCAGCGCGGTGTATACCGGCCGTCGCATTACGTCGCTGGCGGAAGTGGATCCCAGGGAGGGCCTGGTTCTGTGCGATTTGACACCGCGGCAGTTACTTTATATTGCAGGCGAGCAGTTGCAGAAGACGTATCGGCGGGCGATGAGGGAGTTTCGCTATGGGCCGGGCGCGTTCAAGATCGATTATGCGCTGTCGGCGCCTATTCCATGGGCTGCACGGGAGTGCAATCGGGCGATCACCGTGCACCTGGGGGGAACTCTCGACGAAATCGCGCTCTCGGAGGAGGCGACGCGGCGTGGTGCGGTCGCGGAGCAGCCATTTGTGCTGGTGGCCCAGCCGTCGTTGTTCGATCCGACGCGGGCGCCGGAGGGCAAGCATGTGGCGTGGGTGTACTGCCATGTTCCCAATGGGTCGACCGTGGATATGACAAGCCGGATTGAGGCGCAGCTGGAGCGATTTGCGCCGGGATTTAAGGATTGCGTGCTCGAGCGGCGCGTCTCTACGCCGGCTACGCTTGAGTCGATGGACGCGAACCTTGTGGGAGGGGACATTGGGGGCGGGGAGCTGTCGATACGGCAGTTTGCTTTTCGCCCGGCTTTAGGTGGGTATTACACCGGAACGAAGAACCTGTATCTTTGTTCCTCGTCGACGCCTCCAGGGGGAGGGGTGCACGGAATGTGCGGTTATAACGCGGCGCGCATGGCGTTGCGGCGCTCACACTGACTTGCCGCCGGCTACCTCGGCGACGGCGGAGAGAGCGCGGCTGGTGAGCTGCTGCTTTACAGCGTTCATCCTGAGCCAGGGATCGTGTTTCAATCGCGATTTCCACTTGTCAAAATTGGCGACGGCGAATTGCTTCGGATCGGTGCGCTCGAATTCAGCCCAGGTGAGCGGCATGGCGACACGGGCTCCCGCGCGGGCGCGCGGTGAATATGCGGCGACAGCAGTGGCTCCGCGCTCGTTCCGCAGATAGTCGAGAAAGATGCGTCCTGCGCGGGCCGACTTGGTCATTTTGGTGAGGTAGAGCTTTGGGTTGGCGCGCTCCATCATCAGGACAAAATGGTGGGCGAACTCTTTGATCTCGGGCCATTCGTGTTTGGGATCGATAGGCGCGACGACGTGAAGGCCCTTGCCGCCGGTGGATTTGACGAAGGACTCGAGGCCGAGGTGCTTCATGAGGTCGCGTACTTCGATGGCGCTGGCGACGAGTTGTTTCCAGGGAAGGCTTGGGTCGGGATCGAGGTCGATGATGATTCTGTCGGCCTGCTCGAGGGTTTTGTTGCTCGACCCCCACGGATGAAGTTCAAGCACGCCCATCTGCGCCAGACCGACAAGGCCTTCGCGCTTCGACACCGTCACGTATAGTTCTCGTTCCGGGTTGCCACCCTTCTTTACGGTAACCGGCACGCTGTCGATTCCACACGGCATGCCTTTGCCAATTTGTTTTTGAAAGAAGCATGGCTTGCCGCTGCCTTCCGGACAGCGCACGATGCTGAGCGGGCGATTGGCGATGTGTGGCAGCAGATGATCGGCTACGGAATCGTAATATTCGGCGAGCTGCAGCTTGGTGACCTGGCTTTCTTCGTCGAGAATCTTGTCGGGATGAGTGATGGATACGCCGGCAACGACAGCGCGATCGTTGCGCGATTTCGGCTGGGCCGCAGTTCGCGCTTTCGGACTGTCAGGCTTTGGAGTTTCGACTTTCGCCGCGGTTGTGGATGGTGCAGCGTGGGTTGCGGATGGCCGAGAAGTTTTTTCGCTCCGATGCGTTGATTTCCGCTTGGATCGGGGGACCGCTCCCGCCGTTTCGCGGACTACCTCTTTTGGATCCTTGTCTTCGCGAAGGCCGAGAAACGCAGCCTGCCGGACCAGATTGTCGTTGGTCCACGTGGCAAAGCGCGCCTCGATGATCGTAGTTGGCTTAACCCACACCGCATCCTTTTTCGCTTCGCCGGGCGGGTTGTGGAAAGGGGTCTCCTCCTGGCGCAGCGCGTCAAGGCGATTGCGCAGCAGCTCGTGCGTCTTGCGGTTGAAGCCGGTTCCCGTGCGCCCTGCATAGATCAGGCTGCCATGGTCGTAGTAGCCGAGAAGCAGAGATCCGATGCCGTGGCCGCCGGTCGATAGCGGAGTAAAGCCGCCGACAACGAACTCCTGCTGCAGCACGCATTTCGATTTGAGCCAGGCGCGCGACCGCTCCGAGCGATACGGTGAGCTGGCGAGCTTCGAGACGATGCCTTCCGCGCCCATTTCGCAGGCGCGGCGAAACATGTCGCCGCCATGGGCGCGAATGTGGCTGCTGTAGCGGAGCGTGCCGTCGCTGTGCCCCTCGAGCACGCCTTCGAGAATGGACTTGCGGTGTTCAAGCGGCAGGTTGCGCAGATTGTGGCCGTCAAGGTGGAGCAGGTCGAAGGCGAAATAGGTAAGCGGGTGCTCCGCTCCTTCTTCGAAGGCTGCCTGCAGATCGGCAAAGCTGGTGCCTCCCCGGTCGTTGAGAACCACGACCTCGCCGTCGAGGATGGCGGTGTGGACGGGAAGTTCGGCAGCGGACTGCGCAACGTCTCGCATGCGATGCGTCCAGTCCAGACCTCGGCGCGTGAAGAGACGCGCTCGTCGTTTGCCGTCTTTATCGTCGATGTGGATCTGGATGCGGTAGCCGTCGAGCTTGAGCTCATGCAGCCAGTCGTTGCCTTCAGGCGGTTGCTCGACCGACGAGGCGAGGGCGGGCGAAATGAAGGCTGGCATCTTCTCGCGAGGAGCATCGTGCAGGGCGCTCTTTCGATCCGGTACTTGCGGTGCCGCTGCATTCGGGGATTCTTTTGACGCGAGCCTTCGTGTTAGCCGGGATCGATTCGCCGGCGGCTTCTTTTCGGGGACGTGGGAATTCCAGACGTGATCTTCGGCTGCGGCGATCTCTTCGAGGCTGCGGCCGGTGACCGCGCTGTCAGGGGCTTCGTCGGTGATGGCTGGATCGTCGGCGGTGCGTTCGTATTCGTCGTGCTCCTTGATGAGCAGCCAGTTGTTCTTGCCTTTTTCGCCGAAGCGGTCGCCCTTCATTCGGATGAGCGCCCAGTGGCCATGGAGCTTCTGGCCGTGGAGGATGAATTTAAGCTGGCCGGTGCGCAGGCCTTCATCCACATCTGTGACTGGTTCCCACGTTCCCTGATCCCAGACCATGACGGTGCCGCCGCCGTATTGGCCTTTGGGGATGGCACCCTCGAAGCCGCCGTATTCGATAGGGTGATCTTCGACCTCAACGGCGAGACGTT
>CAZSWI010000134.1:0-9579 GCA_964610635.1 uncultured Acidobacterium sp. | reverse complement strand
ACGCCCCGGACAAGACAGCGAGGGCGGCTGTCATTGATAATCAGGAGAAGCCGGGATTCGAACCTCCGGCGAGCACAGTATGGGGAATACGGTTTTGACGTCTCCGCACCTGGTACCGGACACAACTCGGGGTAAAGAGCCAGAGCTGCCTGCTCTGCATTTTGCTGGTCTTGATTCAATCGTTGAGGAGCCGATCTGGAAGACGCTGTTCGCGGGGGTCGTGGACGCGCTCTTTCCGAGGAAGCTGCCGCCGCTCAAGCTGAGTTCGACGCCGATCGCGGTGCGAGATCCGATGGCGGTCAAGCGGAGCCCGGCCTCGAGCGCGGTTTCGTTTATCACCCACGCGGTGATCATCGGGTTGATCCTGCTGTTTACGCTGGCGCAATGGCGGGAGCGGGCTATTCAGAAGAAAATGGCGGTGACGCCGGTCGATGTGACGCCATTTATTCCGGCTGCGCCCATGAAACAGACGATGGGCGGAGGCGGAGGCGGCGGCAATCATGAGATTGTCGAGGCATCGAAGGGCAAGCTGCCGAAGATGGAGAAGGCGCCGATCGCGCCTCCACAGATTCTGAAGCTCGATCATCCGAAACTGGCGGTGACGCCGGCAGTGATGATGCCGCAGCCTATCAAGCTCCCGGATAACCCGAACATGCCGAATATCGGAATACCGCAGTCGCCGCAGATCGCTCTGGCCTCGCAGGGCGGCGGATCGGGTTCGGGATTTGGCAGCGGCTCGGGCGGTGGTATTGGTTCCGGTAATGGCAACGGGATTGGACCGGGCGAGGGCGGCGGCTACGGCGGCGGCCTGATGCATCCGGGCGGCGGTGTGTCGAATCCGGTGCTGGTGTATGCGCCCGATCCGGAGTTTTCCGACGAAGCGCGGCGCGCGAAATATCAAGGTGTCTGCGTTGTGGGGCTGATCGTGGATTCGCAGGGCAATCCGCAGCGGGTCCGCATAGTGCGGCCGCTGGGCATGGGGCTGGACGAGAAGGCGCTCGAAGCGGTGCGCCAGTATAAGTTCAAGCCGGCCATTTTTAACGGGAAGCCTGTGCCGGTGGAGATCAATATTGAGGTGAACTTCCGAATTTACTAACTGTGAATTTTGGAAGGGCTGGAACTGGTCTCATAAACTCTCCAACAACCGAGATGCCGAGTGTGAGACCCGCCATCGAAGCGGGGCTCATGCAGCCCGCCGAAGCCACTGCGCTATATATGAGACCAGTTCCAAGACCTTCGCAGCTTATCGGGCGCGAAGGTCTTTTTGCGTTCCGATGATAACTTGACTTTGGGTCGGGCGGCGGGCGACGCCGAGGAAACCGGCGAGGCGTAGCCTGCGTACAGAACATCGAAGGAGAAAAACGTATGACTCCCCAGGAAGGACAGATGCTGCAGGACCTTGTTCGCAAGGTTGAGGGAACGCAGCTCACGGAGAAGGATCCGGATGCCGAGGCGCTGCTGAATGACGGACTGGCGCGCGATCCGGACGCGCTGTACAAGCTGGCGCAGACGGTGCTGATTCAGAACATCGCGCTGGAGCAGGCGCATGCGCGGATGCAGCAGATGCAACAGGCGCAGCCGCAGCTGGCTCCGCCACCGGCGCGGGCGACGAGTTTTCTCGGTGGCCTGCTGCACCGCAATCAGCCGCAGTATGCGCCCCCTAACCAGCCGCAATATGCGAATCAGCCACAGTACGCACCGGCGCCGCCTCCGCAATATCAGGCTGTGCCGCCGGGGTATCCGGGAAATTATCCGCCTCCGCCGGGATACGGCGCGGTCCCAGGCGGCGGCTTTCTGCGGTCGGCGGCGACCACGGCGGCGGGTGTGGCTGGCGGGATGTTGGCCTTTCAGGGAATCGAGTCGCTGTTTCATGGTGGAATGGGTGGCGGCCTGGGTGGTTTCGGCGGAGCGCCGCAGGAGACGGTGATCAACAACTACTACGACGATCCCAACCAGCAGGCGGGAAATATCGGTGGGCCGGACGAACAACCGCAGGGCCCGTATGACACGGCGTCGGACATAGGGGGTCCGGACGAGCAGCCACAGGGACCGTACGATGATAGCGGCTCTGGCCCCGGCTCCGGCGACGATGCTCAGAGTTACGTCGATGACTCGGGCGGCGGGGACTTTGGCGGAGACGCGGGTGGGGGAGACTTTGGCGGCGGAGATTTTGGCGGGAACTAGCGCCGGTTTCTAACCCAGGGATTCAACGACCGCGTCGTGAAAGGCCGGGCGAAGCTGGCGAATTGCATTGTTGGAGCGGTCGGGCCAGGTGCGGTTGGTGAGGAGCGCTATGGCCAGTTCCTGGTCGGGGTCGATCCAGAGCGAGCAGCCGGAGTAGCCCAGGTGGCCGATGGAGCGCGGGCCGAAGTAGCGGCCTGAGGAAGAGCCTTCGGTGGGCACGTCCCAGCCGAGGGCTCGGGACTTGCCGTCCGCAGTGTTCTCGCGCGTTGCAAACAGTTCTACGGTTGAAGGCTGGAAGAGCGCCTTGCCTTCCGGCGTCCGGCCCTGCGCCAGGATGCAACCGGCGAAGCGTAACAGATCCTCGACATTGGAAAAGACGCCTGCGTGGCCGGCGACTCCGCCGAGGACGAAGCAGTTCTCGTCCTGGACTTCGCCCTGGATGATGCGGTGGCGGAAGGTCGAGTCGTCTTCGGTGGGCGGGATTTCGGGTCGAGTTTTCTGAGGCGGACAAAAGCGGGTAGTTTCGAGGCGGAGGGGGGCGAAGATTTCGCCGGCGCAGAAAATGTCGAGCGGCTCGCGGCTGAGGATTTCGATGGCTTTGCCGAGGAGAATGAATCCGAAGTCGGAGTACTCGGTGCGAACGCCGGGTTTGGCTTCGAGTGGCAGACGCAGGATCGCGCGCAGTAGAGCACCGGGCGCAGAGTGCTCGCGAAAGAGGGTCGCGTAGGCGGGCAGGCCCGAGGTATGCGCCAGCAGCATGCGGAGGGTGACTTTCTGCTTGCCGCTGCCTGGTTCCATGCCGATAACGAAGCCGGGGAGGATGTCGCCGACGCGCGAGTCAAGGTCGAGAATGCCCCGATCGACGAGCAGCATGGCGGCGGATGTGGTGGCGACCACTTTGGTGACGCTGGCGAGATCGAATATTGTCTGTGGCTGGACGACTGGAGCGTCGGCTTCGTAAGTGAAGCGGCCGGTCGCGTCGAGGGCTGCGATTGTGCCGCGATGCAGGACTCCCCAGGCCGCTCCGGGAAAAACATGCTGGCGGATCGCCTGCTCGATGACGGAGCGAACGGAGGCGAAGCGCTGGACGGTGTTGGGAGCGGATGGCGTGGCCGTCTCCGATGACATGGAAACAGAGTACCGCGAGGTCTCCGCGTGCGGTATGGGTGCTTCATTTCCGGCCGGATGGGTCTTATGCCGCGCATCGGGACCGTTGAGATTCCGCTGACGGTCGCGAAGCAGCAGGCATGCTGGTGCACAATCGGGCTATGATGGGGGACGCCCACAGAATCCCAGGCCGGAGTTCACCCGTGGTCCGCCCTCGAAGTTTGCCGCTACTCCTGAGCCCAGCCCTCATGTTGGTTCCCGCCTGGCTCGTGCTGGCGCAGGCTGGTGCGCCGGCGGGACAACAGCCGGATGAACAGCCCACCATTTTCCGGGCCAACGCCAATATGGTGTTGGTGGACGTGGTGGTCACCGATAAAGGCAATGCTGTACAGGGGCTGAAGGCATCGGATTTCCGCATCTCGGAAGAGGGGCGGGAGCAGACCATCGCTACCTTTGAAGAGCACCGTGCGACCGATGTGGTGGAATCGGCCAAAGTCGATGTGCTGCCTCCGCACACCTACAGCAATGCACCGCGGTATGCGATCAACAGCGCAACGAACATACTTTTGCTGGATGCGCTGAACACTCCGCTCTCCGATCAGGTGTATGTGCGCCAGAGGATGCTGAAGTACCTCCACACCATCCCGCCAGGGACGCGAATCGCAGTCTTCACGCTGTCGTCGCGGCTGCGGATGGTCGAGGGATTCACAACCGATTCGACCACGATTGAAAAGGCGCTCGATGAGGGTCGCGGACATCCGGAGCTTTCGCCGGTGATGGACCCGCTCTACGACCAGCAAATGGCGACGATGGGAGAGCTGGCGGACAGCGGCGGCGCCAGCGCGGAGGCCGTCGCGGCGATGAACCAGTTTGCCGCTGACACGGCGAGTTTCGAGGTGGACCTGCGGCTGAACATCACGATCGACGCCCTGGAGCAACTGGCGCGGTATTTGAACACGATTCCCGGGAGAAAGAATCTGATCTGGTACACCGGCGCGGTTCCCATCGATATTGCGCCGGATGCGACGCAAACCGATCCGACTTCCGCGATGCGCGATTACGGCCAGAGGCTCTCGAGGCTGGCGGAATTGATGACGCTGGCGCGTGTGGCTGTGTATCCGGTGGACGCGCGCGGTCTGCTGAATGTGCCGGGCACGCAGAGCGCGGAGAATCAGATGAACCCGGGCATTCTGGCTCAGGTACAGGGCAATAGGCCGCTCGCAGTGGCTTTGCCGACGACTTCCGAAGTGATCGACCAGAGCAATTCGCAGTTCCTGCAGGAGAACTTCGCCGAGCACTCGACGATGGATCAGATTGCCAACGAAACGGGAGGCAAGGCTTTCTACAATACCAACGCCGTGGGGGAGGCGGTGGTGCAG
Organism: uncultured Acidobacterium sp.; assembly: GCA_964610635.1. GTDB lineage: Bacteria > Acidobacteriota > Terriglobia > Terriglobales > Acidobacteriaceae > Palsa-343. The sequence continues at coordinate 4,909 of CAZSWI010000134.1, read as the reverse complement.
TCGATCAGCAATGGCGCAAATTACTACACGCTCGGTTATGTTCCCACGAACAAAAACTACAACGGGGCCTTCAGAAAGATCGACATTCGGTTGCCGGAAGGCCACGCGGAGCTCGAATACCGTCACGGATACTATGCGGACGATCCGGCGCAGACGGCGAAGCTGATGCCGGGAAGACTGAGTCCGCTGATCGCAGCGATGCAGCACGGTGTGCTGCCGCAGTCGCAGGTGCTGTTCCGCGTGCGGGTTCTGCCGGCGAACGCTCCGGAACTGAAGGGGGAGAAACTTTCGGCCGAGCCGGCTGGAGCTCTGGCGCGGACGCTGAAGCCGCCGCTCCAGCGCTACGTCGCCGACTTCACGATCGATCCGCGGGGGTTCGACGCGAAGCCGCTGCCCGATGGCCGCGTGCACTGTGAACTGGAGCTGACCCAGGTGGCCTACGACGCGGAAGGCATTCGCGTGAACTATACCGACGGAGGATTCGCCGTCGACACTCCGCCTGCGCCAGGCACGCAGCAGGGAATCCGCATGCACCAGGAGATCGATTTGCCCGCGGGACTGGTTTATCTTCGGATCGGAGTGCACGACCTGATCAGTGGGCGCATGGGGACGGTGGAGATTCCCCTGAACATCGCCAGGGAGCAGCACTGATGGACGCTCCTTTTCGTTCCTTGCCACATCTATACTGAAGCTCCTGATCCGTAGCCCCCCGGGTAAGCCGACGCCATGCCTATAGCTCTCGACTTCATCATCAAATACGGTTACCTGGTGGTATTCCTCTGGGTGCTGACGGAGCAACTCGGGGTTCCGATTCCGAGCACTCCGCTGCTGCTGACGGCGGGAACCCTGACCGCGACGCATCAGCTGCGGTTGCCTTTTGTGCTGGCCGCGGCGCTTGCGGCCAGCCTGATTGCGGACACCACGTGGTACGTGTTCGGCCGCCGCTATGGTTCGGCGATGGTGCGGCTGATGTGCCGGCTCAGCTTCGAAAGCACGGCGTGCGTGCGCAAGACCGAGGGCTACTTCACGAAGAGCGGAGCAACCGCGCTGCTGGTGGCGAAGTTCGTGCCTGGCCTGGGCTCGGTGGCTGCTCCCATCGCCGGGCAAATCGGTATGCCGTACGGCAAGTTCCTGCTCTGTGACGCCGCAGGCATTCTGCTGTGGACTGTGACGGTCACGCTGGGCGGCCGATTCTTTGGCGATATTTTGAAACGCCATCCAAATGCGCTTTCCTGGACTGCTCACTTCTTCGTTGCCATTTTTTTGCTGCTCCTGGCTGGTTTTCTGATTTGGAGGATGTTGCGGCGACGGGCGTTTCTGCGGTCGGTTCGCATGGCGAGGCTTGAGCCGACTGAGCTGAAGCAGATGATCGACAACGGCCAGCCGGTTTTCATCGTGGACCTGCGGCATCCTCTCGATTACCTGCCCGATCCACGCACGCTGCCCGGCGCCCTGAGCCTGACGCCGGACAAGCTGGTGGCGGAGAGCGATCTGATCCCGAGGGATCAGGAAATCGTTTTGTTCTGCACTTGTCCGAGCGAGGCTACGGCGGCGAAGATGACGCTGCGGCTGCGCGCAATGGGGATCCATCGCGTGCGTCCGTTGCGCGGCGGCTATGACGAGTGGAAGCGCCTGGGCTATCCGCTGGTGGACATCCAAACACCCACACTGGCGTAGGAATTCAGAGTGTACGCAAAAGATCGCAGGCTCGCCGCAGGTCTTCGTCGCGTTTGGCAAAACAAAAGCGGATCAGGTTTTCTCCATGGCCGTCCGCAAAGAAGGCGGTTCCGGCTACGGCGGCCACGCCGGTATTGCGCAGCAGAGTGCGGGCCTTCTCGCGCGCCGTCGCTCCGGGAAGATTTGTAACATCGGCGAGTACATAATAGGCGCCTTGCGGAATCGAGGGCGTGAGGCCGACGCGGGACAGCGCGGCGCAGAGCATGTCACGCCTGGCCTGGTATTCGATCGCCAGCCCCGTATAAAAGGAATCTGGCAGCTGCATCAGGCCGGCGGCTGCGGCGTGCTGGAAAGGCGACGGGGCGCATACATAAAGAAGGTCGTGGAAGTAGCTGATGGCGCCGAGCCAGCGGCGGTCCGCGACGAGATAGCCGACGCGCCAGCCGGTGATACTGAACGTCTTCGACAAACCAGAGATGGAGATGGTGCGCTCGGCCATTCCTGGCAGAGTTGCGGGGCTGATGTGCTCCGCGCCGTCGAAGACGAAGTATTCGTAAATCTCGTCGGTGATGACGAAGAGGTCATGCTCGATGGCCAGGGCGGCGATGGCTTCGAGCTCGGCGCGCGAGAAAACTTTGCCGCTGGGATTCGACGGCGAGTTGACCACGATGCCGCGGGTGCGCGGCGTGATGGCGGCGCGGAGGGCGTCGAGATTCACCTGCCAGTCAGGCGCGGCGAGCGGAACGGCCGCGGCGTTCACGCGCAGCGCGCGCAGGGTGTTCAGGTGATACCCGTAGAAGGGCTCGAAGAGGATGACCTCGTCGCCGGGATCGAACAGCGCCATGCAGGCGGCCTGGAACGCGGCTGTTGCGCCGGAGGTGACCAGAATTTCGCCGTCCGGATCGGCGGTCATGCCGTTGTGGCGGGCTAGCTTGTCGGAGATCGACTGACGCAGCGGGGCGATGCCGTCGAGGCGGGTGTAGATGTTCAGGCCCTGGGCGATGGCTTCGATGGCGCGCGCGGCGACCGGCTGCGGAACTTCGGTATCGCAGACGCCCTGGGCCAGGTTGACGCCTCCGACGCGGTCGCACTCGACCGTCATGGCGCGAATCTCGGACTGGACCAGGCCGGGCGAGATGGCGCTGAGGCGGAGTTTTTCGGCTACAGCTCGCATGCGTCACATTTTACAATTTGCGATTCGACTCGCACTGGCTATCGCGGGAAAAGCGCTGCGCGTCTCTCGGCGTTATGCATGACGAGAGCGATTTACCGCAGAGAGCACAGCGGACACAGAGGATGGAAGTGCGGGCCGCCGGGATGAAGACGCCTGGGGGGATGGGGATCAAGCCCAGGCCGGGCCTGTCACGTCGGCCTGTCACAAAGTTGCCCGATGGCCCGTCACAATTTCTAACCATGGCTTCGATGAACCTCCGCGTTTGCCGGGTCTGCATTCTGCTGGTGTGTGGATTTGGATTTGGGCTCGCGCTGGGTCGCGCTGGTGCGCAAGCCGCGCATCCGCTGTGCCCGGCGCAGGCTCCGGCCGCCGATGGGAATCGGCCGACCGGGGATTTGGCGCTGACGCGGGCGCTGGGGAAGACGACGCCGGTGGTGCTGGAAGGCTCGGTGGGTCGCAGCCGGCGACATCGGACCGGCTTGGGATCGGGCTGGTGGGCGCGACGTGGGCGATGCGGCCGTGGATGGTACTGGACACGGCTTACGACCGGACGTACATGGGGACGCCGGGCCAGCCGCGTCAGCAGTTTTTGGTGGGGGGGCGTGGACAATTCGGCCACCCTGGCGGAGGGCGGGGAAGTAGCAGGGCCCGGTGTTCGCGCCGCTGTTTCCTGGCGCGACTGAAGTCCGGGGTCAGGCTTGAGCGACTTTGTCCAGCCGGTCGAGGGTATCGGGATATTTGCGGACGAGGAGGAGCAGGGCGGCCGCCTGGGGATTGGGAGTGGCGCGCCCCTGCTCCCATTTTTCCAGGGTGCGCTCGTTGATCCGGAGCTTGCGGGCAAATACGGCGCGAGAGCAGCGAAGCAGCTCGCGCGTCTCGCGAATAAATGCGGAGTCGAGGGAAGGCAGAGGGGCAGGCATATGAGTAAAAGTGCGGAGCGTGATCTTCCCCTCGCGATGCGCCTTCATCGCGTCGAGGCCTTCCATCATCTCGGTAAAGAGCTTGCGCTTTGCCATGGTTATCTCCGGTGCGGGGTCCGCTGTTTTGAGCGGCGTTCCGCTCGTTGCCTGGTCTCGTTTTCGATGGCTGCCTTCAGTGCCTTTTTCTCCGCCGGGCTGAGATCGCTCGCCTCATTCTTGCCGTAGAGCGTTATCAGCCAAATCTGGCGGGCGATTTCGAAGTGGTAGTAGATGACGCGCAGACCTCCGCGTCGCCCCTTGCCGCGCTCGGGATCAGCCCAGCGCATCTTGCGAAAGCCGCCCGTCCCCGGCATGACATGCCCGACTTCAGGGTTGTTGGCCAACTCGGCCTGCAACGCCCGGTACTGGTCATCGTCGAGGTAGTCGCGCAGGTAACGTGTGAATGCGGGCGCTTCAATGAATTCCATGGGCACGCCCTGACGAGTTCTATTGTACGCCAAAAGCGTAGATTAGTAGGGAATGACTCAGGCCGCGTTTGCTGTGTTATGACGCACTAACGACCTGGAGGTGGTCGGGGTTCGGTCGCGGGAGGGAGCCCGCCTGGCGGGCGCTCGCCTGAGACGGGGCTTCTGGTTGGGGCGTACCGCCGGGTCCGGCGGACGCCGGCGCCCTGGGGTGCGGAGTTCTTTTTGTTGGCTTCTGGGGACGGTACGAAATTCGTGGTTCAGAGGCGAGTCGCTGCGGCACGAAGCGCCTCCGCCACAGCCTGCGGCGCGGTGTGGATGGTTCAGCAGGCTAAATTTACCGACTTCGTTGCGGTCACTCCGACGAGGGTTTAGGCCTATCACCAAGAAAATGCCTGAAGCCCCTAAGCCGAACACGATGGCCGTAAGTTGGTTTTACGGCGAAAGCCAGAAGAAGACGTTGACCCTGACCCCCAAGTATGCAAGCTGTGAATTCATGCCGCCGCTTCGGGTTGACGCTAACGACTGGATCGAGCCGGGTTGGTTCATCCGCGCGGGCAGGCTTTTGGGCCTGCCCTTGGTGAGCAGTGACCCTTACTGGCCGTAGAAGCCCGCTAAGTCGTGTTTGAAGTCCTTCAGCGCGTCTACGTTCAGATAGACCATGTGGCCGGAGG
>CAZSWI010000133.1:0-9631 GCA_964610635.1 uncultured Acidobacterium sp. | reverse complement strand
CCTACTGGGCCATCCCCGCCCAGGATGAAACCGCCGTCAACGGAACCTGGGTCAAAGCCCCGGGCGCCGCGCTCTTCCAGAGCCTCCGCGACCAGCTTGGCGAGCTCCCCTTCATCGCTGAGGACCTCGGCCTCATCACCAAAGAAGTCGACGCCCTGCGCGAGCATTTCGGCCTTCCAGGGATGAAAGTCCTGCAGTTCGGTTTCTCCGCCCGTGGCGCACACATCCACCTGCCCCACCAGTTTGTAACCAACACAGTGGCGTATACCGGAACCCACGATAACGACACCACCCGCGGCTGGTGGGAGCATGGCGCCAACGAGGTCGAAAGGGCTGCAGCCCAGGCCTACCTCGGCGTCGATGCGCACGCCGATGGCCTCGCAGTCGTGTGGCCCCTCATCCGCGCCACCGCCACGTCCGTCGCCGACATCGCTCTGTACCCCTTGCAGGACATCCTCGATCTCGGCAGCGAAGCCCGCATGAACGTCCCTTCGCGCCCCACCGGCAACTGGAGCTGGCGTTGCCCCGAAAACGCCCTCGCTCCCGCCCTCGCGCAGAAACTAGCCGCCCTCACCGAAGTCACCGACCGCGACAAACACGAACGCCCACCGCGCGATTAGCACACGACGTTCTGTACCCTGAACCCTGTACCCTCTACCCTTCTCTCACTCCCTCACAAACAACCCCACCGGAAACTCCGCGAACGCCGCTTTGAGCGCCACGCGCCCGTCCAGGCCCACTGCAACCCGTTCTCCGGTGAACACGTTCTCCAGCAGGACCCCCGCCATTTCCGGCGCCACCACTTCCCCGCGCCCCCACGCGCTCCCCAACGGCAGCCGCGCCTTCCCATCCATCAGCGTGTGGGCAAATCGCGGAACCACCGCCAGCACCCGTCCCCCCCGCGAAAATCCGATCACGTGCTCCGCATAGTCTTTTGTAACGCCCACCGGCACATATTCCCCGCGCTGAAATACCTCCGCCATCCGCTTCCGCAGTTCGAGCGCCCGATGCATCGTCCATAGCTTCACCCGCCCGTCGTCCAGACGCTCCAGCACCTCGCGGCAAACCGCCAGTTCGCCCGTGCTCATCGCCTCCTCCTGCATCTCTTCAAGGGCCCGCCGCCGCACCTCGTAATCCACCGGCCGCCGATTATCCGGATCCACCAGGCTCAGATCCCACATCTCCGTTCCCTGGTAAAAATCCGGCACTCCGGGCGAGGCAATCTTCAGCACCACCTGCGCCAGCGAGTTCACTGCCCCAAACAGTTTCAGCGCCGGCAGAATCTCTCCCATTGTCTCCACAAACCGCGGCTCCCGCCCTCGCCCGTCCGGCAGCAGAATGTTCCGGATAAACGCATGCACCGCATCCACATAGGCCGGGTTCGGATTCGTCCAGCTCAGATTGACCTTCGCCTCGCTCAGCGCCTTGGTCATATATTCCTGAATTCGCCGCACGAATTCCTCGCGTTCCTCCCGCTCAACCATCCGCCACGGCCACGCACCGGCGACGGTCTGATAAATGAAGTACTCCTCATTCATACTCGGAGCCACACGCCCATCTTCCAGCGTCCGCTTGTGCCGCGCATTCAGCCGAACCCATCGCCGCACGTACGACGGCCACAAGTAGGTCATCTCGGACAGCACATTCAGCCGGTTCCGCACATCCTCGCTGCGCTTCGTATCATGCGTCGAAGTCGCCAACATCGCATCCGGCTCTATCTCCAGCCGTCCGCGATTCGCGTCATGAAATTCCTCCGCCCCGATCCCGAACGCCTCCATCGTGCTGCCTACATCGTTCGACGACAGGAACCGGCTATACACATAGAACGCCGTGTCCTCCACCCCCTTCGCCATCACCGGCCCCGTCAGCTGCTGAAATTTCAGCGCAAAATAAAGATCCCCCTGGTCGATCTCCTCGCCGCTCCTGTCGTGCAGCAGCAGCGTGTGCTCCAGAAAATCGAACACCGACCCATCCGTTTCCCGATTCCGCTGCTTCGCCCGCCCAATCGCCTGCCGGATAAACGCCCGATCCCGCTCCGTGTACTGCCCGCGATCGTCGATGTAAGTTCGATACACCGGAAAGCACGCGATCGTCTCGCGAATCGCCGTCTCCAGCAGATCCTCCGTAAAGTCGCGCACCTTGCGATTTGCAGAAGCCAGCCGGCTCAGCAGTGTCATCAGTACATACACTTCGCTCGAAAGTGCATTCCGCATCACGTTCAGCTTCGACTGGTAGATCACCGTCTCCGGATCCGATACCCCGGTCAGCTTCTCGTAGAACTCCGTGAAGCGCTTCCGATTCTCTCCCCGGATGAAAACCTGATTCCCCAGATACACAAAGTCGTATCCCGAAGTCCCGCGCACCGGCCATTCCCCCGGAAGCGACTCCCGCGGCTCCAGTATCTTCTCCACAACCACATACAAGGGACCCTTCGCCGCGGCCCAGTCGCTCCCGCGCATCGCGTCCCGCACCTCGATCTCGATCCCATTCGGCGCCGTCGGCCCCTGCGCTGTCTCGCCGCAGCAATGCGCCGCCACATAAAGTAACTGTAGCCGTATCAAATACTGCCGCGGATTGAACAACCCGTCGCAATGGTCGATCCGCAGTCCCGACACTTCGCCCCGCGCCAGCAATTGCCGTATCAAACAATGCGTAGCCGCAAACACCTCGGGGTTCTCCATCCGCAACCCAACCAAATCGTTGATGTCGAAGAACCGCCGGTAGTTGATCTCCTCGCTCGACACCCGCCAGTACGCCAGCCTCCACGGCTGCTCTTCCAGCAACGCGTGCAACCGGTCGAAGCTCCGCGGATCCCCCTCCACCCCGTTGATCCGTTCCAGCGCCCGCTCCAGCGCCGGCCTCATCTCTTCGCGCAACAGCGCTTCCCGCAACCGCGGCCGCAGTTCAGCCAGTTGCTGTCTCCGCTGCGCCACCAGCGCCGGATCCGTCGTCTCATGCGGAGGTATGTGCGCCATCTCCCGCAAAATCTCCCGGAAAAACTGTGGCGCCTTCAACTCATCCAACTCGGCCTCACGGAAGATCATCGGCGTCGACCGCGCTGCTACCGGAATCAGCCGATCGAAATACTTCACTCGCAACCGCCCCTCGACGACCACCAGCTGTATGCGCTTCGCCTCCAGCTCATCCCCGTACTGGCACCCCAGAATCGGCAGCAGCAGCTTGTTCTGCATGTCCGGGTTCAGCGGGTTCCAGTCGATATCGAAATAGGTGGCGTACTCCGACGCGCGCCCGTTCTCCAGTACGTCCTGCCACCACACCGAGTCGTTTCCAACTCCCATGTGGTTCGGCACGATGTCCAGCAGCAGCCCCATGCCTAGTTCGCGCAACCGCCCGGCAAATTTCCCAAATCCCTCATCTCCGCCAAGCTCTGGATTCAGCCGGTCATGCCGTGTGACGTCATAGCCGTGCATGCTGCCTGGCCGGGCTTCGAAGATCGGCGAAGCATAGACGTCCCCGATTCCCAGCTTCTTCAGGTACGCCAGCACTGCTTCCGCATCGGCGAAGGTGAACCCCGCATGCAGTTGCAGACGGTACGTCGACAACGGGGCACGCGCCTCCATGCGCGGCGTCCGCTCGATGCAGTCCTTCATCTCCTGAATTGTCGAATGCGATTCCATCGTCCGCGCGGGTATGGACGCTTGGATGCCGAGAATCCCGGCCAGACTATCTGTCGTCGTCAAGCTGCCGCCCTCCGCGCACCACAAAAAATCCCCGCGCCCCAGCGAGGACCTGTCGTGCCCTTTGATCAAGGCAGCTTAGCCGAAGTCTTCCCTGTCTGCGGCGGCGTGCGCATCACGCTCTTTATGATTCCGCAGTACGTCGATTCCCGCTCTCAACCCATTCCAAACCGCTTCCACCTGTCGCATCGGACCCATCACAGCCCGCTGCACAGTGGCGGTCGCATGGGCAACTACATTGAGCGTTCCTGTCACCATCTCATCCAGCCGCTCTGTCTGCACCGCGGCCTTTTTCAGCAGATCGTCGACCGTTCCCGCCGCTCGCTTCGACTCCGCCCGCAGCGTCTGGCTCACTTCCAGCACATTCTGCGTCGCCACTTTCAGCTTGGGAGAAATCTCCTCCACCAGGCGCCGCGTTGTTTCCAGCATCGGCAGGCCCTGCTCTTCCACCTTCTTCGATATCTCATGAAACCGCCCCAGCGCGCCCTTCACTGCAAACAGTATGCCCAGCAATACCACAGCCTGAATCACCACTCCCACCGCTGTCGCAACAGTGAAGGTGATATACACCCATTCTGGTATCTCCTGATGCATAGTTGTGCCCCCTGGCGGCCGTCAGTCTCTCTTCGCGGAACCGCCCGCCAGCCCCTGGTGCGTCAATAATCCTCTATTCGATTTCAGGCGGATTCGGCCTTGTTCGCCGTGCTGCTCTGGTAGGCCTGCCGCCCCGCGTCCACCGCCGCCGATACGCGACCGCCCTGATCGTTCACGTACTGCCGTCCCTGGTTCACGAACTCATCCCACTGCGCCCGGCCTCGCTCCACATATTCCTTGCCGCGGCCTACATATTCGTTCACCTGACCCTTGCCACGGTCTACGATATCGCCCACCTGGTCGACCGCTTCCCGTCCCCGTTGCTTCAGATACTCCGTGCCTTCCTTGGCGCTGCTCATTAGTTCCTCGCGCGTTTCCCGCCCCGCCTTGGGCGCATACAACACGCCAATTAGCGCTCCGAGTCCCAGACCCGCAAGAAACCAGCTAAATCCGCTCGACTGCTTCTCTTCCGACATAACTTTATCTCCTTAGGAATAAACCGGATTCGCCGGACAATGTGATCCTACCGGGAAGCCCCGGCCCGTGCAATGGGGCGAAATCGGGCCAGCGCCTGACTCGCCAGGACTCCCTCATTCTTCTCCGCTCGCGGCATCTCCAAACTTGGATGCCTCCTGGAACGACTTCGCTGCCCCTCACCCTTCACCCCGCCCTATTCCAGCTCCACCAATTTCACTTCCCCGATCGGCCTTCCCAGAAACCTGCTCCCCAGCCCACGGAATTTTGCTACCGAATCGGTCGCGAAGAACCGCATCGTACTCGATCCCTGCCCTCCCGCGTTCAGCCGTCTCGCTACCTCTACCGCTGTCACCTCGGCCGAATCGATCACCCGCACCGGTTCCGGCACCGTCGCCTCGATCTGTCTCCGCAGCAATGGATAGTGCGTGCACCCCAGCACCAGCGTGTCCGCGTTTAGTCCCACGCCCCGCGCCACCTCCATCAGTTCGGCCATATAAATCCGCAAAACATCGGCCGTGACCGGATGCTCGATCCACCCTTCTTCGACCAACGGCACCAGCAGTGGGCATGCCTTTTCGATCGCGCGCATTCCTCGCTCGGCGCACGCGGCGGTATACGCCTGGCTCTCCACTGTCGCTGTCGTGGCAATCACCATCACGTCCCGCGTTGTTGAACTGCGCCCCGCTGCGCTTGCTCCGGTTTCCACCACACCCAGTACCGGTACCGGAACCGCCTCGCGGATCGCATCCAGCGCCAGCGCGCTTGCCGTATTGCAGGCAATCACCAGAAACTCCGCTCCCTCCGCCACCAGGAATCGCGCACTCGAAGCCCCATATCGCGCCACCGTTTCGCGAGACTTCGCCCCATACGGCAACCGCGCCGTGTCCCCCAGATACAGATAGTCCGCCTGCGGAAGACGCTCCAGCAGCGCGCGCATCACCGTCAACCCCCCAAAGCCGGAATCGAACACTCCGATCTTCATCGCCCCGCTCCCCCCGCCCCCGCCGCGCCGGGCCGCCGTTCCGCGTCCCCCGCCAGATAAGTTCGCGTCAGATCCGCATGGCCCGCCAGCGTCTCGCGCGACTGCCCATCGACCAGAAAATGGACCTGCGTCACCCTCGGCAGATTCGCATGCAGCGTCGCCAGCATCGAGAGCAGCGTCAGTGTCTCCGGTTCTATGCCCGAAGGTTGAGCCGCGGCCAGCGCTCCGGTCAGATCCACTACCGCCGTCTGGCCACCGGCCCCGGCCCCACCTTGCCCCCTGCCCTCCGGCGCGGCCAGAAAATAAACGTCGTTGATGCCCGTGGCCACGCTCATCGGATGAGTCGCCCCGGGCGCCCGATAAGCCTCAATCAGGTTTTCCAGAAGCACGCGCGCCTGTGCATTCTCATCCACCGGCAGAGGAATGTTCCGCTCAACCGTCGTCAGCGAGTCGTCCAGATCGTTGGGCACGTAGAGGGTCACCACTTTATTTGGATTCCCGGCGGACTCCCCCATCGCCGCCGGCGCCGCCGCAGCAACCTGTGCCTGCAAGCGATCCTCCGCGCGATTCCTCAGCCGAATCAAATACGCAGCCATCACCACGCTCGCCGCCAGCATGGCAAAAAAAAGGGACTTCTGAAGCGTCGTGATCATTACTGTTTCCAGTCGCTGCGCCACTGTTCAAGCGCCGCCGTCACCGCGTCCACAACAGATTTCTGATAGATCGCATCGGTGACCGGACGCGCCTCCGTCACATGACCTCCCACCAGCGGCGCCATCTCCACCGCGACCTCCGGACACGTCATGCTGTCCATCGGCTCCACCGATGCCCGTCCCAGACTCACCGGAATCTCCGCATGCGCCAGCGCTGAATCGATTTCCGACTCCAGCTTCAGGCTCTGCGTTACATAGGCCGACTGTGCGGTTTGCCATGGCAAAAACCGCGTGTTCCCTGTTGCGCTCAACGAAGAAGTAAACAGATGAACGCCGCTTCCCGTCGCCGTTGCATGGATTATCAGGCACGCGGCGCCGTGTGCGCGATTCGCCGTCTCCCCGCGGCTTACCGGCAGAACATCCGTATCCGCCTGGCGCGTCGTCACCACGTCGATTCCATGCGCGTGCAGCGTCGACCGCAACCGCGCCGACACCCCCAGTGTGATGTCCTTTTCCAGAATCCCGCCGCCGATGCGCGCCCCGGTGTCGCTGCCCCCGTGCGCCGCATCCACCACAACCACGAATCGCGGCCCCTGCACCCCGGGCGGCCCGGCTGCCGTTGGCATCGAAGGAACCGCCGGAGCCTGCGGTAACTCCGCTTGCGGACTCTGCTGCAACCATCCCGCTGCCACCGCAACCCCCACCGCCATCGCCTCAATCCAGCGCATAGATCGCCAGACCGCTCAGCAGCTTCGGATAAAAGTCCGTCGACTTCTGCGGCATCACTTCCCCTGCAAACGCAACCTCCCGCAGCTGTTCCATCGTCACCGGGTTTATGAGGAACGCGATGTTCGCCTCGCCGCGATCCACCTGATCTGTCGCCTCCGCCGCGTCACGCAAATATCGCAGATGCGTCTGATCGCGGATCGCCTCCTGCGAGATTCCCAGCAACTTCTCCAGTACCAGGCTGTGCAGCTGCACGATATCCAGCTGCCGCTGCCGCGCCGGTATCCCCTTCAGCGCCTCTGCAACCGCTTCCTCTTTCGCCGTCAGCAGGAACCACCCCTTCGCCGTCACCGCCACGAACGCCGTCTTCGCGGGTGCCCCATCCTGGTGCGCGTGCTTTTCGCGCAGAAGGGTGGGGTTCAACCGCGCCATCGCCGCTCCCGGGTCCCGTTCCACCAGCTCCTCAATTTCGAAATAAGGCCGCGCCCCCTCCAGCAATCGCGCCGCATCGAATCCCGCCAGCCCAAACACCACCCGATGCGTCGGCAGAATCACCAAACCCTCGGAATCCATGTTGATGAACGTCATCATCGCCGCCGCTTCCGGATACGCCGGCTGCGTCAGCCCGGCAGTGTTTCGCCCCGCGCTGCCCGGCTCGCTCGACTCCCCGGCCTTCCCTGCGCCTCGCTCCTTCGCGTAATTCAGCGCCGTCTCATAACGATGGTGCCCGTCCGCAATGATCAGCTTCTTGTCTTCGAGTCCGGTCGCCAGCAGATTGATCTTTGCCGGATCGGTGATCTTCCAGACGCGGTGCACCACGCCGTACTCGTCCGTCACCTCGATATCCGGCAGCACCTCGCCCGCCGCTCCGTTGCCAAACAATACCCCTTCCGCACTGTGCGCCGGATCCGAATACAGCATGAAAATCTGTCCAAAATGCGCCCGCGTTGCCCGCAACAGATTCAAACGGTCCGACTTCGGCTTCGAAAGCGTCTGCTCATGCCGGAAAACCACCTCCCGGCTGTACTCATACAGCTCGCCCAGCGCGATGAACCCGCGCCGCTCCCGCACCACGCCCTCCTCCCCCGGTACCGCGAACCGCTGCGCGTAAGCAAAAACGCACGGCTGCCGCTCCTGCGCCAGAATCCCGCTCGCCCTCCACTCCGCGAAATCCCGAGCCGCATTCGCGTAAAGGTCCCCCTCCTTGTCGAACAGCTCCGGCATCCGCAGAATGATCCGCACCAGGTTGTACGGGCTCCTCTGGTAGTAGGCCTGCTGCATCGCCGGCGTGATCTTGTCATAGGGCTGGGTCACAACATCCTGTGCGGATACCCGGGCCAGGTTATAGCGCAACGCGCGAAACGGATAAATACGAGCCATATTGGGTCTTACGATTTTATCCTGTCGCGTTCAGTAATTGATCTCCTCCGTCGTGTCCTGTTCCTGTTCCCTGTTCCCTGTTCCCTGTGTCCTACCCTGTCTCCTGGCGCGACATGACCACCTGATTCCCCTCCCCTCCGCAATGCCATTCCTGCATCGAAGCTCTTTACGGATGCGAACGAAAGTGCTCCGCAATCGTCCAACAAACGTCAGTGTCCCTCCTCAGAAGGATTCGCTATTGCACATCTCTCTCAATCGTGCCAGTATTTTCCTCACGAGAGGTACGGCTATGGCGTCCATTTTTGGGCGCGAACGCAGTGCCATTGCATCCCCGGGACCTGTACAGGCAAGCTCTTTTGCCAGTCGTATTCCGCTGCTGTCACTCCTGCTCGCTCCCCTTCTCCTCCCCATGTTCCTGGTTGTTTCGCCGGCCTTCGGCCAGGATGATCCCCTCAACACCGTCCACATCGCGACTCCGCCCCCGGTCGCCGCAAAAGCCGATCCCTCCATCCCCCTCACCGCCGGCGCCTCCCTGCGCAGCGGCATCCAGTTCCGCGTCGACACCAACATCGTCCTTGTTCCCCTCACCGTCACCGATCCCATGGATCGTCTCGTCACCGGCCTCGAAAAACAAAACTTCGTCGTCCTCGAAGACAACCATTCTCAGAACATCCGCACCTTTGCCTGCGACGACGCCCCTGTCTCCATCGGCGTCATCCTCGATCTCAGCGGCAGCATGAGCAACAAGGTCGTCCGCGCCCGCGGTGCCGTCCTCCAGTTCATGAAAACTTCGAACCCCCAGGACGAGTTCTTCGTCATCGGCTTCAACGACCGTCCCGAACTCATCACCGACTACACCTCCTCGCCCGACGACGTCGAAGCTCGCCTCGCCACCGTTCAGGCCGGTCACCGCACCGCCCTTCTCGACGCTATTTACTTCGGACTCGGAAAAATGAAGCAGGCCAAGTACCAGCGCAAGGCCCTCCTCATCGTCTCCGACGGCGGCGACAACAACAGCCGCTACACCGAAAACGAAGTCCGCTCCGCCGTCAAGGAAGCCGACACTCAGGTCTACTCCATCGGCATCTTCGATCCCGAAGCCGCCACCATCGAGGAGCGCA
>CAZSWI010000132.1:0-9696 GCA_964610635.1 uncultured Acidobacterium sp. | reverse complement strand
TGCGGCCTCGCTGGTCGGTTGCATCGATGGGTGTGCCGCGGGCGATGAGTTCGCGGACGATTTCGTGGCGGGCGCGCCAGGCGGCGTTTTGCAGGGCGGTAGAGTTACGGGTCATTTCGAAGTAGGGATCGCCTTCGGGCCAGAGGGCGTCGGGCGGGATGCCGAGGTCGAGGAGGGTGCGGAGGCCTTCGAGGTTGCCGACTCCGGCGAAGCGGGCGAGGAGGGCGCCGCCTATTTGTAACAGTCGTAATTGCAGATCAGGGTTGGCGGCGGTGAGCGTTCGGGCTCGGGTTAAGTCGGCCTGGGCGCAGGCTGCCACGAGCTGGTCAAGGTCGGGCGTGGGGCCTTCGAAGTTCGGGGCGAAGCCACGCTGTTCAAGGGCGGAGAGGATGTCGGCGCGGCCGTGGTATGCGGCCATCTGGAAGGCGTTGCGGCCGTCGGCGTTCCGGCTATACGGGTCTGCGCCGTGGTCGAGGAACATTTCGATCATGATGAGGCCGTTGTCGCGGCGGATGGAATGCTGGAACGGGGTGTGCGACCACTGGGTCATGTAGTTGGGATTGGCGCCGCCGTCGAGGGCAAGGAGCAGGCCCTTCTCGTCGTGCCAATCGGCTTTGCGGGCGGCGAGCCAGGCGAGGGAGCGCTCGTTGCAGCGGCCGGACTCGATGAGGATCCGCATAACCGTGTTGTCGTAGGTTTCGGGGGCGTGGTAGCAGGTTTCATTGTCGTTGGGGTCGGCGCCGTATTCGAGGAGGAGGCGGGTGAGGCCCGGGTGACGGGCGAGACCCGCGGCGGCATAGAGGACGGATTCCAGGAACTCGTGGGGCGGGTCATCGTCGGTTGTCTCCATCCAGCCGGTGTTGGCGCTGGCTCCGGCTTCGAGGAGCAGGCGGGCGGTCGAGACGAAGGCCTCGGAACGGGAGGGGTCCAGACGGAGGTAGCGTGAGAAGGCGAGGTAGGTGAGGGCGTCCCATTGATGCGGGCCGCCGGGGACGGTGGCAAGTTTGGGGTCGCGAGCGAGGAAGTTGCGGACAGCGGGCTCGTCGGCGAGGACCGCGGCGGTGTAGATATTGGCGGCGGTCACATGTGGGTAGCGGCCGAGGATGAGCTGGGCATGTTCGAGGGCGCCGGAGGCGTGCCAGCCGTGGCGGGGGACAACGGCGACTTCGATGAAGAGCGAGACGGGGTCGCGGATTTCGTTTTGACTGGACGGAACCTCGAGGGAGCGAATGATGCGGAGGGTTTCGAGGTGGGCGGCGAATTTGGGCCAGGAGGGGAAGCCGTGTTCGCGGGCGAGGACGAGCTGGGCGTTGGCAAGGGTGAGGCGGGGGAGCTGCCCCGGGAGTTGGCCGGGGTTGAGGTTGCGGAAACGCGGGTGGCGGTGCATGCGTTCGAGGGCGGCGGGATCGCGCTGGACGCTGGCGCGGAGTAAGTCTTTGGCTTGTTTTTTGTATTGTTCGAGCGAGGGGCGGCCGGGGATTTCGGGCATACGAAGCTCCTTTCACTGTCCGCGGGAAGCGGGTGCGCCTCGGGAGTCCGCATGTGGTGAGGCTGAAAGAAGGTTCGTCAGGTTGTAACTGCAGAAGGTGGGCACGGCCCTTTCCGCGGACTGGATGCGCCCTTCGCGCTTCGTTCAAAGTAATGCAGGCCATGGGAAAAGGCAACAGGGCGTTGTTATCTCCATTCCTCCTCGATTGCGTGCTTCAACTCGATTAACTTTGCTTCCAGATCGGGCACAGAGCGGCTGGCCTCGGCGAGGCCGCCGGCTGCTGCCGCGGTTTCGATGGCAGAGGCTGCCTGGCGCAGAGCCTCTCCGCCGACGTTGGCCGCCGCTCCCTTCAATGTGTGAGCGCAGAGGCGCGCGCCAGGAGCATCCTGCTCAGCGAGACGAGCGCGCAGCTGGTCCAGCTGGAGGGGAGCATCCGCGAGAAACGCTTTGAGAACGGCCGCGGCCAGTTCCCGGTCGTCCATCAGGCGGCGCTGCAGAGACTCCGCGTCGAAGACGGCGAGTTCAGGGGGGTGGGGAGGCGGCTGGGTCGAAGGATGGATGGTCGCGGGGGAACCGGAATGGGGGGGCGATTTCGATTCAGGGGCCGGACTCGATTCCGGGCTCGATTTTGGAGTCCGGCTTGACTTTGCAACCCGGCTTGACGTTGCAAGCCATCGGGCGAGAGTTTCTTCGAGGCGTGCGATTTCGACGGGCTTGGAAAGGTAGTCGTCCATTCCCCCGGCGAGGCAGCGTTCGCGGTCGGCCGCCATGGCGCTCGCGGTGAGGGCGATGATGGGAATCTTCCTGTGCGGCAGCTGGCGAATGCGATGGGTTGCCTCAAAGCCATCCATGACCGGCATGGAACAGTCCATCAGCACGAGGTGGTAGCCTCCCTGCTGGACAGCATCGACGGCCTCGGCTCCGTTGGTGACGGCGTGGCCGGTGTATCCAAGCTTCCTGATCTGGGCGAGAATCACCTCGCGGTTGGTGAAATTGTCTTCAGCGACCAGGATCCTCTCATCATGCTGCGGACGGACCTGTCCGGAAGACCCTTGTGCCGAAGACAAGGGATTGGGGCCCCGATTGGGTTCATGAAGGTCGACATCCTCGGGGCCAGGTACGCCGTGGCCCGTTTCCTCAATTCGACCGGGCCGAGGGTCCCGCTCGCAGGGTTCCGCGTATTCAAAGGCCGGTGTGAACCAGAAGGTCGAACCCTCTCCCGGGCGGCTCTCGACGCCCATCTGGCCTCCCATCATCTCAACGAGCTGTTTCGAGATGGCTAATCCAAGGCCGGTGCCGCCATAGCGGCGGGTGGTGGAGGCATCGGCCTGCACAAAGGGTGAGAAGAGCGCAGGAAGCTGCTGCTCCGATATTCCAATCCCGGTGTCGGCGACAGAGAAGCGGACCGTAACGCTGCGTTCGCAGGCGCTTTCCAGCACAGCATGGATGGCGACGGCTCCGCGTTCGGTGAACTTAATGGCATTGGCGGCGAGGTTGGTGAGAACCTGGCGCAGGCGATGCGCATCGCCTCGCAGAAGATGGGGAATTCTGGAGGAGACGCGAACATTGAGGCGCAGTCCTTTTTTGTGGGCCTGCAGGGAGAGCAGGCGGGCTATGTCCTCGACGATATGGGTCAGGTTGAAGGGGGCATTTTCGAGGACTATTTTTCCGGTTTCGATCTTGGAAAGGTCGAGAATGTCGTCGATGAGGGCGAGGAGGGTGCGGCCGCTGTCCTGGGCGACTTCGACGTAATGGCGTTGCTCGGAGGTGAGGTCGGTCTGAAGGAGCAGCTGATTCATGCCGACGACGCCGTTCATGGGGGTACGGATTTCGTGGCTCATGTTGGCGAGGAAGCGGCTTTTGGCGCGATTGGCGGCATCGGCGTCTTCGCGGGCGCGAATGAGTTCCGATTCGTAGCGCTTTTGTTCGGTAATTTCCTCGGCGACTCCAGCAACGCGAATGACATCGCCCTTTTGATCGCGAATGGGACAAGCCCGGTCGCGAATCCATTTTTCCTGGCCGCCGGGCGTCAGGATCCGGTATTCGGAGTCGATGCTCTCGCCCCGTAACTGTTTCAGGAAGACAGTATGGGCGTGTTCGCGGTCCTCCGGGTGGATGGCGTCGAGCCAGTCCATGGGGTTCGCGTAAAGACTGGCGCAGCTGCGGCCCCAGATCTGCTCGTAGGCGGGGCCGACATACAGAGTCTCGGTCCCTGCGGCGTTCATCATCCAGAAGACTTCGCGAATGTTCTCCGCGAGCTGGCGGAATTTCTCCTCGCTGGTTTTTAGGGCCTGCTCGGCCTGCTTGCGATCGGTGACGTCCTTGCTGACGCCCACCAGGCCGAGAAACTCTCCCGCCGGCGAAAACCGCGGCGCCGCGAAGATCTCCACCCACCTCCATTCGCCGTCGGTTCGCCGGCAGCGGATTTCACTCGCGAAGGGCAGGTATTCCTTCAGCGAACGAGCGAATTCTTCGTCAAACGAGGGTGCATCGTCGGGATGGATCAGAGACTTCCACTGATCGGGCTGGACCTGGGCCGTGGCCATTCCGCAGAAGTTCCGATAGGTACGGTTGATAAAACGGGTTCCGCCGTCCACGCCGGTCACCCAGATCCCAATGGGGCAACTGTCGGCCATAATCCGGAAGCGCTCTTCGCTCTCCGCCAGCGCCTGTTCCGTCCGGCGGCGCTCGGTGATGTCTGCGCTGAGCCCGATGTGGCCCATGAATTCACCGGCGGAGGAGAAACGGGGCTGGGCGCGCGAGCCCATGAGACGCCACTCGCCATCGGCGCGGAGACCGCGCGCCTCGGCTTCGAAGGGAAGATGTTCGCGCACGGAGCGCTCGAACGCGGCTACATAGGCGGCCTGATCGCCGGGGTGCGGGGCCATTTGCCATCTCCGCCC
This sequence comes from uncultured Acidobacterium sp., assembly GCA_964610635.1. Taxonomy (GTDB): domain Bacteria; phylum Acidobacteriota; class Terriglobia; order Terriglobales; family Acidobacteriaceae; genus Palsa-343. Next base: position 5,304 of record CAZSWI010000132.1, on the reverse strand, counting down.
GTGAACCTCTTCTAAAGTGACGCCGAAGAACTCGCGGCAGGCGCGGTTGACGAACTCGATTTCGCCGGTGACGCCGGTGACCCACAGGATGGACGGGGTTCCGTCGGCCATAGTGCGGAACCGTTCCTCGCTTTCGAGCAGTTTCTGCTCGGACACATCGCGTTCGGTGCTGTCTCTCAGAATGGCGGTGGCCGCGACGACCTTTCCCGCCTTGTCTCTAATTGGGAATCCGGTAACGTTGACGTGAATTCTCCGGCCATCCGCGCGCCGGCAGATGCCCTCGTAGTTGGACAGCACGTCGCCCCGCGACACCCGGTCGATACAGCGGGTCATGCGGGACATTCGATCCGGTGGGGTAAAGAGCGATACGTCCCGACCGATGGCCTGGCGGGCGGAAAAGCCGAAAATTGCTTCCGCGCCACGGTTCCAGGTAAGGATGACGCCGGCCGGGGTGGTGGCGACGATCGCGTCCTCGGAATGTTCGACGATAGCGGCGAGAAATGCCTGGGCGGAGTCGCGTTCCCGTTGCCCGGTGACGTCGTGCTTGATGGCAATGTAGCCGGCGACAGCGCCGTTTGCGTTGCGGACGGGAGCGATGCGCATCTCCTCGTCGCAGAGGGCGCCATCTTTGCGCCGGTTGGTAATTTCCCCCTGCCAGACCTTGCCGGACAGGAGAGCTTGCCAGATATGCGAATAGAACTCCGCGGAGTGGCGGCCTGATTTGAGGATCCGGGTATTCTTTCCGACGGCTTCTTCGGCGGTGTAGCCGGTCAAGGCCGTGAACGCGGGATTCACGTACTGAATCTGGCCGGCGGTGTCGGTTATGACAATCCCATCGGCGGCCTGTTCCACGGCGGCAGCCAGTCCCGCATATGCGACAGCTCCGTCGCGACTTGACACAATCCACCTCAGCGAGGTTGCCCTCTGTGTTGCTTATCGGCGCACGGTGGATCGAGTTCAGGATGTCCGAGTGCGGGGCTGGCGAAAAACGCCAGCGGAAGGCGGGCGAGAGGCGAGCTGGAGGCGGGCTAAGGACGGGCTAAGGACGGGGGAGGGGCGAGCGAGAGATGGGCCAACGACGAGCGAGAGACGGCCCAAAGGCGAGCGAGAGGCGAGTGGTCAGGCGATGGCTATGGATTGGAGCGAGGCGAAGGCCTGCTTGTCGTGGCGGCCCGGGTCGATGGTTAGCTCGATCGTCGAGACGTCGGGCAGATCGACGGTGTAGTCTTCGACCTCGACGGTGGATCCGGTGGGGCTGAAGGCCCATTGTTGGCGGAGGATTTCGCGTTTCTGCCGGGCGGAGACGGCGGCGAGGCTGAATTCCTGGGAGCGTTCCTGGGTTGACTCGTGAAATTCGAGGCGAATGCGGCGAATGGGCCGCGGCTCGTCGAAGGTGAGGCGGATGGTCTGCGGGCCGGGATCGGCGGCCTTCCAGCCTTCGGTTTCTTCGCCGCGGAGCGCGTCCTCAAACGGATGGGCGGGGTCCTCGGAGGAGATTTCGAGAGAAGCCAGATGCTCGAGGTCGAGCCATGTGTCGAGAGCGGGGCGTGGGTCGGGAGTCGAAGATGCTGGCGAAAAAGCCGTTTTGCGCATTGAATACCTCGGTTATTGGATGCGCGTTGTGGGGCGAGGGCTTTGGAGGGGAAATATTGGCGCTGATCGGCGCGAAGGCGGGATCGGCGCAGCGTCTCTCAGAGACCCGGGATTCGCCGATCGGGGTCAGGCTTCGAGGGCCAGATTTTTTGGCGGGGCAAACCATTGCCGGTAGTTCGCCGGGACAGCTGCGATGGTTTAATGAGTGCGCGGTCCCGGTCAATCCGGCGCGTTGTAATGGACGAGGGTAGCATCCGACAGTCTGACGGTCACGGAGTCATCCGGGGCCTTGGCCTTTGCTCCGTCGGAGGCGGGCTGGTACTCAATGCGGAGCTGGCCGGGGTCGACGAGGATGCGAAGATAGCCGTAATCCAGGGCATCGTAGTTTTCGAGAGTTACCGAGTCTTTAGCCTCGGGCTGCTCGAACATTTTCAGCCGCTGGGGAGCGCGAATGGTTTTGGGCAGCTGAGTCAGGCCATGTCCGCCATTTCCGATTACCAAGTAGGGGATCTGTTTCTTGCCAATCGCACGGGTGTAACGCTGGTAGTTATGTGCGTGGCCGGACAGAACGGCGTGAGGCCAGACACCGGTCTTCGAACAGATCTTGTCGATTTCTTTCAGCATTACCATCGATCCGGAGTGTTTGCCGAAACTGTATGGCGGATGATGGACCGCGATGATGATGGCTCCGTCAAAGTTCTCCTGCTTAATACGAGATAACGCGGCCGACAGATAAGTGAGCTGAGCATCGGAAATATCCGAGAACTTACCTGAAGTGGAGGAAATGATCCCGGGGTTTTCCAGCATGTTGCTATAAATGCCCAGAATGCGGACAAACGGAGCTTCCAGGGTAAAGTAGACCCCGGGCTGAATCATGGTAGTCCGGGAGAGGCCGGAAGCGTCTGGCGAATGGCTGAAGGCCTGAGTGCAGAAATTCGCGCGGAAAGCGGCAAGGGAATCGGCGGGGCTGCCGCTGCCGGCAGGAGGGGGCAAAACAATACCGTCGTGATTCCCCGGAACGGCAAAGATGGGACGGGGATAGTCGCGATAGGCGTCGTAAAACTGGTCGTAGTAGTATTGGTGCTCGCCGAAGCTATAGACGATGTCTCCCAGGTTATAGAAAAATTGCGGCAAAGCTTGCGGCATTTCTTCATTGAAGTCGGCGAGCATTTTGTCGACGACGGTATTCTCGGACCTGGGCCCGCTCGTTGCTCCGGTATCTCCGGCAGCGTGGAAGACTATCTGCCCGGACTTTTGAATCTTGCCGGCGGTGGCATCGCCTCCCGGACCCAGAGCCGCGGCCAGGCTCAGCACGGGCTCAGCGAGATCGGGCACGACGGGGAATGGCAGCGGCAGGAACTTGCTGGCCTTAATGAGGGCATCCATCTCGGCATAGGCCTGCTTGTCCGACGCGTGGGCCACCTTGTACTTTGTGGGATCCGGAGTGGGATCAGGTTCAGCATAAATGGGCGCCGACACGGTTATACCGCGGCCGGGAACGTCATCCGGAAGGAAGGTTTCCCCCGCGCTGGCGGCTGGGTGCGAAGTAGAAGTGCGTGCGCGCGATTTGGCGGAGGCTTTGCGGGAGGATACCATAGCGTCTCCTAAGGTGAAGGAAGAGAGTTATACCGAGATAGAGCTCGAATTCTGGAGCAGGCGGGGCGCAAAAGTCAACAGGAAACAGGAAAATAATCGGAAGTTAACACAGAGAGGAGATGGCCCGGAACCGGTTCGCAGGACGGCCCAGGTTACAAGTCAGATGATTGGTGGCGGGCGCAAGGGACCTAATGAAGGGATATGTCGCGATCCACAGCGGCGGGGGCACACACTAACGGGGCTGGATCTCCAGGATCACTGGCATGATCGGCGGGCGGCGGCTGGTGTTTGTCTGGATACAGCGTTTGAGGTCGATGCGGATTTTTCCCTTCGGCGCTGGAGGAGTGGAGGGTCTGGGTGACGGCGTCGATGAGGCAGAATTGCGGGGGGCTTACTGCAAGCGTCATCCGGCGACTTCCACGACTTCGTAGCGAACGGGAGAGGGAGGGATGGACTGGCCGCTGTTGCGCATTTCTTCAAGGTAGAGGGTAATGGCTTCGGCGATCATGCTGCGGGCTTCGTTGTAATCGCGACCGGTGGAAAGGAAGGCTCCGGGTTGCAGTTCGGGCGCATAGGCGCTGACAGTTCCATCGTCGCCGCGCTCGTAGATGACAAGATAGCTGTTGGTCATCGCTTGATTCCTGCCTGCTTCATCATTGCAGAGAGCAACCTTTCGGAACATCGTGTCCGGTTGAGTGGACCGGAACCACCACGATTCCTTCTTTCCGGGCATGACGGTAGACCCGATGACTGCCGCTGGCGAACGTGCAGCCAACCGTCTTCTTCGAGCAGTTGATCAGATCGCGGTCTTCATTTGCTCCTAAAAAACCGGAGATCGTCTCCTATCGGAGGGTTTGGGCGCACCGTGGCCTCAGATTTCGAGGATCACCGGCATGATCAATGGCCGCCTGCTGGTGTTTTTCTGGATGTAGCGTTTGAGGTCGATGCGGATTTTTTCTTTGATGACGCCGTAGTCGGCTTTTTCTTCGGCGCTGGAGGAGTCGAGGGTCTGGGTGACGACCTGGCGCGCGCCTTCCATGAGGCCAGGCTCGGCGCCGACAAAACCGCGGCTGACGAGCTCGGGCTGGCGTTCGACTTTGCCGCTTAGCTTATTGATGGTGAGGATGGGCAGGACGAATCCGTCTTCGGAGAGATGGCGGCGATCGCGGATAACGAGGTCTTCGACGACATCGGTGGCGGATCCGGAGTCGATGCAGACGCGGCCGGCGGTGACTTTGCCGTTTTTGCGGGCGTCGGTGCGATCGAGTTCGAGGATCTCGCCATTTTCGAGAACCAGGGCGAGGTCGACGACACCGAGGCGCTGGGCGACTTCGGCGTGCTTCTTGAGATGGCGGTAGTCGCCGTGGATGGGGATGAAGAATTTCGGGCGCAGGAGGTTGATCATGAGACGCTGCTCTTCCTGGCTGGCGTGACCGCTGACGTGGATGAGGCCGGAGGCGCCATCGTCGTAGATCACGTCGGCATCGCGGCGGCAGAGGTGGTCGATGACGCGGAAGATGCTTTTCTCGTTGCCGGGGATGACGCGGGAGCTGAGGATGACGGTGTCGCCGGCGGCGATGCGCGCGTGTTTGTGGTTGTCGACGGCGGCGCGGCTGAGCGCGCTCATAGGCTCGCCCTGGGTGCCGCTGATGAGGATCATGATTTGCTCGGGAGGATAGTCGTTGATCTGGCCGGGATGGATGACGAGCGAAGCGGGCAGATCGAGGTAGCCGAGGTCCTGGGCGATCTCAGAGGATTCGAGCATGGAGCGGCCGACGATGGCAACTTTGCGGCCGTGGAGGCGGGCGAGCTCAGTGGCGATGCGGATGCGGTAGATGGAGGAGGAGAAGCAGCTGAAGAAGAGCTTCTTTTTGGTGCGGGAGAAGATTTCATCGAGGCGAGGTTTGACAGCCCACTCGCTGGGTGTGTAACCAGGGCGGTCGACATTGGTGGAGTCCTGCAGGAGGGCGAGGACGCCGCGCTTGCCGTATTCGGCGAAGCGGTGAAGGTCGAAGGCCTTGCCGTCGGGCGGCGATAAGTCGATTTTGAAGTCGCCGGTATGGACGATGACGCCGATGGGGGTTTCGATGGCGAGGGCGACGCAGTCGACGAGGG
>CAZSWI010000131.1:0-9759 GCA_964610635.1 uncultured Acidobacterium sp. | reverse complement strand
CCGATGCCGACGGAGTGGGGCGATTTTCTGATGATCGCGTACGAGAGCGAGGTGCATGGCGGGGAGAGCCATGTGGCGCTGGTGCGGGGGGACGTGGACCAGAGTGGGGCGGGAGCGGACGTGCCCGTGTTAGTGCGGGTGCATTCGCATTGTTTGGCGGGGGATGTGTTTGGGACGACGCTGTGCGATTGCCAGCGGACGATGCGGCAGTCGCTGAAGATGATTGCGGAGGCGGGAAGGGGCGCGCTGATTTATCTGCACAATGCGGCGCGGGGATTTGAGATTGACCGGACGGTGGGGCCGCACAGGATTGTGTTTCATCGGGAGGCGCGGGCGCGGGAGCGGCATGAGGATCGGCACCAGCGAATTTTGCGGGAGGTAGGGCTGGGCGGGCAGATACTGGCGGATCTGGGGATTCATCGGATACGGCTGCTGAGTAACACGCCTACGCATGTGCCGGCGCTGGAGGGATTCGCGGTGCAGATTGTGGAGCAGGTGGCTATCCCTGTGGAGGAGCGGGCGCCACGATAGGGATTCACTGTGTGATTGAGCACAGAGAGCGCAGAGAAAACGAATGGAGTTGGGAGCTGTTTGATCCAGTTATGCGGGGGCTGGCTCGGGTAGTTCTGCGAGAAGATTGCGGGCGGCGAGGCCGGCGCGGAGCTGCTCGATACCACGAAAGTGAATGGCGTGGAGGCCGAGGTGTTCTGCGGCCTCAATGTTGACGAGGCGGTCGTCGAGGAAGAGAGCTTCTTCGGGGCGAACGCCGAGGTGGGCGCATGTCCAGATGAAGATGGCGGGGTCTGGCTTGGCGATGTGGAGTTCGCAGGAATAGGTTTGCACGGTGAAGTGGGCGAGCCAGGGGAATTCCTGGCGCATGTAGCGGAGGACCTCGGGAACCATGTTGGAGAGGATGGCGGTGAGGATGCCGGCCTGCTGGAGGGCGGCGGTCCAGGCGAGCATGCGCTCGTCGACGGAGACCCAGAGGAGTACGTCGTTTTCAATGAGGGCGGCGATTTGATCGGGCGAGAAGGTGAGGCCGGCGTCGCGGGCGAATCTTTGCCAGAATGCGGGACCGTCGAGGTTGCCGAGGTCGTAGTCGTGGCGGTCGCGCCAGTAGAGGCGCTCGAAGGTGTCGTGGTCGAGGCCGGTGATGTCGAGGAGGCGGCGATGGGCGGTGGGGTCGGGGTTGCAGAGGACCTCACCGTAGTCGAAGATGACGGCGCGAATAGGCATTGAGAACAGGGTACAGCGGCACAGGGTGGAGGGTGCAGGGAACTGGGTGCAGGGGGAACGGGGAACGGGGAACAGGGAACAGGGAACAGGTGGAGCGATCAGCGTTTTGCGTTCAGCGTTCAGGAAAAGCGTGCTGTGAAAAGATGAGGGCGTGCGATTTTCGGCGAGGACGGCATGGGATGTGGCAGAGACGCGGCTGGCGCGGGCTTTGCGGGAGCGGCGGGCGGCGGGGCTGGAGGTTCTCGATCTGACGGCGTCGAATCCGACGCAGTGCGGATTTGCTTACGACGAGGCGGGGATTTTGGCGGCGTTGGGGGATCGGGCGGCGCTGGTTTACGATCCGGACCCGCGTGGAATGCGGCGGGCGCGGGAAGCGGTGCGCGGGTATTACGCTTCGCGAGGCGCGGACGTTGGGGTGGAGCAGATTTTTCTGACGACGAGCACGAGCGAGGGTTATAGCTGGCTGTTTCGGCTGCTGTGCGATGCGGGGGATGAGGTGCTGATCGCGGCGCCGAGTTATCCGCTGTTCGATTTTCTGGCGCAGATGGAGGACGTGCGGCTGGTTGCTTATCCGCTGGTGTATGACCATGGGTGGCAGATCGATATGGCGGGGTTGCGGGAGCGGGTGACGGCGCGGACGAAGGCGGTGGCGGTGGTGCATCCGAACAATCCCACGGGGCACTTTACGAAGGAAGCTGAGCGGCGGGAATTGGAGGGGATCTGCGCGGAGTTTGGGCTGGCGCTGGTGGTGGATGAGGTCTTTCTCGATTACGGAATGCCGGGACATGAAGGTTGGAGTTTTGCCGCGGGCTCCTGGGCGGAGGGCGAAGCTCGGGATCGTTTGGGGGGCGAGGGCGGCCGCGAGGGGAAAAGCTTTGCCGCGTATTCGCATGGGTGCCTGACGTTTGTGCTGAGCGGGATCAGCAAGATTGCGGGGTTGCCGCAGATGAAGGCGGCGTGGATTGCGGCGTTTGGGGCATCGGGAGAATTGAGGGTGGCGCTGGAGCGGCTGGAGGTGGTGGCGGATACGTTTCTGTCGATGAATGCGCCGGTCGAGTGCGCGCTGCCGGCATGGTTGGCTGGATGCGGAGGGATTCATCACCCCACCGCGCCAACGGCAGGCGCGGTGGGGACCACGATTCAGGAGCAGATACGAGCGCGGACTCGGGCGAATCTGCAAAATTTGGATCAGGTACTGTTACGATTTCCAATGGTGACGCGACTGGAGGTGGAGGCGGGGTGGTATGCGGTGCTGCAGGTTCCGGCGCTGGGGCCGGATGAGGATCTGGCGGTGCGATTGGTGACGGAGCGGGGGGTGAGCGTGCATCCTGGATACTTTTTTGGATTCGCAGGGGATGGGTGGGTAGTGGTGAGTCTGTTGGGGCGGGACGGGGAATTTCGGAAAGGTGTGGAGGAGGTATGCGGGATGTTTGAGGATCAGCGAAGGTATTTGTAATCCCGGAAGGGGGGCGCTGAGAGGAGCGCCTCTTCCGATCTGGAATTCGGAGAGATGCAGGACGCAGTACCTTCGGGATTGAAGCCACCCTTAACTACGACGTCGGGCCAACCGCGGTATTCGATCATGGCAGGCGAGGGAACGGCGTTTCGCGAAAGACGGACAGCAAGAAACGACCAGCGAAGGATGGTTAGAAAACGCCACTAAGCCTGGAACGGTTAACGAGAAACATTCAGCGAAAAACGAGCGAGACCAGCGAGAAGCAAACCAGGAGAAAAGCGATATGAGTGCGGAGCAGGCGCTGCTGGGGAGAATTCTGGAGTACGCCGGGTTGTTTCCTCCGGCGGGGCTGGAGATGGAGAACGCGCTGCGGAATTATCAGAGTTATGCGCAAACGGATGAATTCTGGCTGCTGGGCGGGTTTGTGTTGCCGGCCAACCGGCTGGGGGAGTTTGCGGTCGCGTTGGAAAAGGTGTGGGGGACGGAGCAGGAACGGCCGTGGACGCTGAAAGTGGTTTGCGCGGGTGAGACGGCCGACGATTTACGAGCGATTGAGGAGTTTCAGCAGGGAGCGGTGTTTATCGGATCGCTGGAGGCAAAGGCGGCGGATGCGCGCGCAGCGAGAGAGGCGCTGGAGAGATTGCCGGCAGCGCGTTCGCGGTACGTGGAGTTTCCGCCGGAGCGGGCGAGTGAGGTGCTGCCGGTGCTGGCGGAGTATGGGGCGCGAGCGAAGATTCGGATGGGAGGGTTGACTGCGGAGACGGTTCCGCCGGTAGAGGTGGTGGCGCGGTTTTTGCTGGCTTGCGCGCGGGAGCGGGTGGCGTGGAAGGCGACGGCGGGGCTGCATCATGCGGTGCGGGGCATGCGGGAATTGGCGCCGGGTGGTCCGCGGGTGGCTATGCATGGATTTGTGAATCTGTTTCTGGCGGGGGCGCTGGCGTTCTTCGCGGCGGATGAGCGGGCGCTGGTGAAGACGCTGAAGGAGGAGGACTCTGCGGCGTTCAAGCTGGAAGACGAGGTGATTCGCTGGCATGACAATGCGCTGATCGGGGATCAGATCGAGAAGGCGCGGAGTGAGCTTGCGATCGGATTCGGGTCGTGTTCGTTTGAGGAGCCTGTAGCGGATCTAAAGGCGATGGGATGGTTGTGAGGGTGGGCGTGTGGAGTGGACGGAGAGTCATCCTTTAAGGGCTAAAGCCGGAACCATTTTGTGCAATTACGGCGGGGCCCGAACAGATGCGGAAAAATCGGCATGTGAGTGCAGCTGAGACTGCGGCCTTTCCAAAGTGGTGCATTGCAGTACTTTCGGTTAAACCCGGAACAGATGTTCGTTGACGTTCGGGCAGCGGGGGGAGTTTGCTTCTTGCTATGGGGTGAACCTGGCCGTTGCTGGTTTGGTTTTTTTTGGTTTTTGTTGTGGGGCTGGGCGGATGTTGGTTGTGTGGGTTGGTTTATTCCAGGTTGTGAAGCCCGAGGCCCGTCAAATCTCCCCTCAGCGGGTAAAGTCGGGTTTCTGCTCGCGCATGTACGGCACGACTGAGATGCCCGTTCAGAACCAGAGCGGCTTTCGGCACGGCTTGAAACTGTGCCCGTCAAGACGAAAGAGGCTTGCGGCGCAGCTGAAGTCACGCCCATTTCAAAGCAGAGGCTTGCAGCTTGAACAGCTTTGAGGAAGAGGCCAATTCGTTGCAGAACACTCAATTCTATGAAGGAACACGGCTTTCACAGTCTGCGAAAAGCACGCCGTTTTGAAGGTCACGGGTTGAAGCCGTGCCGCTTCAAAGCCAGGATTCTTTGCAGGTGCAAGGGGCGAAACCGGCCATGAGAAAAAAGTGCTGGGTGGAGTCGGCGAACGATCCGGAGGGGGATTTTCCGCTGGAGAATTTGCCGTTTGGGCTTTATGAGGACGATCGGCAGCGGCGGCACACGTGCGTGGCGATTGGGGATCAGGTACTGGATCTTGCCGGGTGCAATGTTGCCGGACTGCTGAACGCGACGCAGATTGTGGGGCTGGGTCCGCGCGGGCTCGGGCATATGGAGTTGTGGCGGGCGCGGGAGATTCGGCATCGTGCTGCGGAACTGCTGAGCGACGCCTCGTATCGGGATCGGGCGGAGCCGCATTTGATTCCGCAGAAAGATGTGAAGATGCTGCCGCCGTTCGGGGCTGGCGGGATCGGCGACTACACGGATTTTTACGCTTCGATTCACCACGCGACGAATGTGGGGCGATTGTTTCGGCCGGATACGCCGCTGCTGCCGAATTACAAGTGGGTGCCGATCGGATACCACGGGCGGGCTTCGTCGGTGGTGGTCAGCGGAGCTGAGGTGCGGCGGCCAAGCGGGCAGACGAAGGCACCGGACGCGGCTGAACCTGTTTACGGTCCGAGCCGGATGCTGGACTATGAACTGGAGGTTGGGTTTTTTATTGGGGAGGGGAACGATCTGGGCTCGACGATCCGGATTGAGAAAGCGGAGGCGCACATCTTTGGATTGTGCCTGGTGAATGACTGGTCGGCGCGGGATATTCAGAGCTGGGAGTATCAGCCGCTCGGGCCGTTTCTGGGTAAGAGCTTTGCGACGACGATTTCGCCCTGGGTGGTCACTCTGGACGCGATGGAGCCGTACCGCGTTCCGGCCGCGCCCAGGCCTGAGGCCGATCCGAAGCCGCTGCCGTATTTGTGGTGGGAGCGGGATCAGGAGCGGGGCGGGTTCGACATCAACCTTGAAGTTTGGCTGGCGACGGCGAAGATGCGCGCGGCGGGCGAGGCGCCGTTTCGTTTGAGCCGCGGAAACATGAGGGATTTGTACTGGACGCCGGCACAAATGGTGACGCACCACGCGAGCAACGGGTGCAATCTGCGGCCGGGGGATTTGCTGGCTACGGGGACGGTATCCGGGGCGACTCCGGAGAGCGTGGGGAGTTTGCTGGAGCGGACGAAGCGGGGGGCGGAGCCGCTGGTGCTGCCGAATGGGGAGTCAAGGAAATTTCTTGAGGATGGGGATGAGGTGATCCTGAAGGGGTGGTGTGAGCGTGAGGGGTACGCGCGGATTGGGTTTGGAGAGTGCCGAGGCGTGGTGAGGCCGGCGCGGGTTTAAAGATCCTTCACCACAGAGAGCACAGAAGGCCCAGAGGATCCTGGGGTTCCGGTGTCAGTAATCGATGCCATAGAAGTGCAGGTACCACCTGACGATCGGTTCGCCGGCGAAGATGGTGTAGATTGCGGCGGCGCAGAGGAATGAGCCAAAGGGCACGCGGGTGGAGTGGAAGGGTCGATTGCGTGGAGAGAGCGCGACGACGAGGATTCCGAAAAGGGCGGTGGCGAGGGTTCCGAGGAGCAACGTGAGGAGGGTGGGCGCGGGTCCGAGCCATGCGGCGATCATGGCGATGAGTTTGACGTCGCCCATACCGAGGCCTTCGTGGTGGCGGATGAGGAAATAGAGCCAGCGGATGAGGAGCAGGAGCAGGGCGGCGGCGAGGGCGGAAAGGGCCGATTCGCCCGCATTCCAGATATGGTTCCGCAAAGTGCCTGGCTGAAGGGCATTGTAAAGGATGCCGAGCACGATACCGGGGAATGTGAAGGCATCGGGGAGGCGCATGGTTTCAGCGTCCATGACGGCGAGGCCGAGCAGTAAAAAGCTGAGGACGGCCATGCCCATGCCGGTGACGGTGAGGCCGTGTTTGAGGTAGCTGAGCAGGAAGAGCGCGGCAGTGGCGAGCTCGACTGCTGGGTATCGCCATGCGATTGGTTGATGGCAATGGCGGCAACGGCCGCGGAGAAGAATCCAGCTGAGGATAGGGATGTTGTCGCCGGCGACGATGGGCGCGGCGCAGCGGGGGCAGCGGGAGCGCGGGCGGACGATTGAATCGTGACGCGGCAGGCGTGAGATGCAGACGTTGAGGAAGCTGCCGAAGGCGAGGCCGAAGAGGATGGCAAAGATGGCGATGAGTGGGGTCAGGAGTTGGCTCTGCTACCACTGTAATTGAGGGAACCCAGGAATCGAGGGAACTCAGGGATTTTGCGCATGCCACGAAGGGCGGGCGCTGGCGCGCAATCCGGGGTCTCAGGATCGAGACCCGGGCCAGCCAGTTCATCACTGATTGGAAGCGGTGCTATCCCACCCTGCTGCGCAAAGAGCGCGCACCAGGATGGGGCACCCGGATTTGTGGCTGGTGAAGAGCCAACCAGCGTGGTTGTAAAGTAGGGCTATGCCCCCTGAAAAGGACGCAGCTTCGGACGGCGCTGTTTCTGAGCGCGAGGAAGATTTGCGCGCGGATTCGCGGGCCGAATCGCGACGCGATGCGCGTGCGGGCGAGCTGTTTGCGGAGGCTGTGGCGATTATGGCGCGGCTGCGGGCTCCGGGTGGTTGCCCATGGGATCGCGAGCAGACGTTTGCGTCGATTCGAAAATACACGCTGGAAGAGACGTACGAGGTGCTGGACGCCATCGAGCGGGAGCACTGGACTGACCTTGCCGACGAGTTGGGGGATTTGCTGCTGCAGGTTTTGTTTTATGCGGAGATGGCGGAGGAGGCCGGGCATTTTGGGATTGCCGAGGTGATCGCTGGACTCAATCGGAAGCTGGTGCGCCGGCATCCGCATGTGTTTGGCGAGGCGGCGTCGGCAGAGGCGGGCAATCGGGCGGAAGGTCTGGATACTGACGGGATTGGCGCGGCAGAAGTGCTGCGGAACTGGGATGAAATCAAAAAGCTGGAGAAGAAAGCTGAAGTGGAAGGTGGGGGAGGTTTGGACTCAATTGCTCGTGCGATGCCTGCTTTGAGCGAGGCGGGGAAGATTGGAGCAAAGGCTGCGAAGGTGGGATTCGACTGGCCAGACGCTCGCGGGGTTGTGGAAAAACTGTGGGAAGAGACGCGGGAGCTGGAGGCTGAGATCCAGAGTAGTGACGCGAAAGGCGCAGGAGAAGAGTTGGGAGATCTGCTATTTACGGCAGCGAACCTTGCGCGTCACCTGAAAGTGGATCCGGAGCTGGCGTTGCGGCACGCCAATGGGAAGTTCCGGCGTCGTTTTGCTGCAATGGAAGCTGCCGCCGGGCGGCCTCTGGAGGGACTGTCTGCGCTGGAATTGGAGGCCCTTTGGGATAGCAGCAAGGAGGCGGAGCGATCGTCGTGAGTTCGGAGACGTTGTTGACGAAGGCCGGAACAGAAGTGGTAATGCGATCCTGCGTGGGATTCGACGAGCTGGACGAGTGCGTGCGGCTGCAGGTTGAAACCTGGGGTTACGACGAGACGGATGTGATTCCGAGGCGGCTGTTCACGGTGGCGCAACGCATCGGCGGGCAGGTGATTGGGGCATTCGAAGGGCAGCGGCTGGTGGGTTTCGCGATGTCATTGCCTGGGGTGAAGGAGCGAGCGGGTGCGGCGCCCGTCCCGTATCTGCATTCGCATATGCTGGCGGTCACACCGCAGTATCGGAATGTGGGGATTGGGAGGAGACTCAAGCTTTTTCAGCGAGATGAGGCGTTGAGTCGAGGTTTTACTTTAATGGAGTGGACGTTCGATCCGCTGGAGATCAAGAACGCGTTTTTGAATATCCACAGGCTGGGAGCGATGGTTCGGTCCTATACACAGAATTTTTATGGTGTATCCTCATCTCGGCTGCAGGGTGGGCTTCCCACGGACCGTCTCCACGCTGAATGGTGGATGGATTCGAATCGTGTGAGGGCTATTCTGAGCGGGTCCCCCAACGCGCCGCTGGAAATTCTGGAAACAATTGTGGTCCCCAAGGCAGTGAGTGAGTGGAAAGCCACGGGTGTCTCCAGAGCCATCGGGGTGCAGGCTGAGAATCGCGACCGCTTTCTGGATGCATTTTCACGCGGTCTGTCGGTGGTTGGGTTCCGAGTAGACGATGAAGGTAACGGCACTTACGAGCTCGCAAGATTGCAACAACCTCAACCGGGAGTTCTATGAGAATCGATGCCATCTACCTGCGTGAGTTGCACCTTCCCCTAGTTCAACCATTTCAAACCAGTTTCGGAACCACGACGGATCGGCGCATTCTGCTGGTGGAGCTGCGCGGAGAGGGATTGACCGGGTGGGGGGAGTGCGTCGCCGGGGAGCATCCGTTCTTTTCAGATGAGACGGTCGATACGGCCTGGCTGGTGATGCAGCAGGAGCTGGCTCCGTTGCTGGCGAGCGCCGAACCGGAGCATGGGGGCAAGTGCCCGGGGATTTTCCGGCATGTGCGCGGGAACCGGATGGCGAAGGCGGCGCTGGAGAATGCGGTGTGGGATCTTGAGGCGCAGATGCGGGGGATTCCGCTGGCGAGCCTGCTGGGCGGGACGCGCGAGACGATTGACTGCGGCGTCTCAATTGGGATTCAGCCGACAATAGAGCGTCAACTGGCCGAAGTGGAGAAGGAAGTGGAAGCGGGGTATCAGCGGATCAAGTTGAAGTGCAAGCCGGGATGGGACGTGCATGTGTTTGAGGCGGTGAGGAATCGTTGGCCGGAGATTCAGTTGAGCTGCGACGCGAACTCTGCGTACCGGCTGAACGACACAGACCACATAATGACTTTCGATGAGTACAACCTGCTGATGATCGAGCAGCCTTTGTGGGCGGACGATTTTTATTTTCATTCCATGCTGCAGAAGCGGCTGGAGACACCGATTTGCCTGGACGAATCGATCCGGAACCGGCGGGATGCGCTGGCGGCGATTGAGATGGAGTCGTGCCGGATCATCAACATCAAGTGCGGACGGGTGGGCGGTTTCAGCGAGGCGATCGCGGTGCACAATGCTGCCCAGGAGCGGGGCGTGCCGGTGTGGTGCGGGGGAATGCTGGAGACGGGGATTGGGCGGGCGCACAACATCGCGCTGTCGTCGCTGGATAATTTCACGCTGCCTGGAGATGTGTCGGCGTCGAAGCGTTACTGGAAGGAAGACATCATCGAGCCGGAGGTTGAGGTTTCGCGGACCGGCGAGATTATCGTGCCGGATACGCCTGGACGCGGATTCGAAGTGCGGACGGATCTGGTAGAGCGGCTGACGGTACGCAAGGAAGAGATTCGCGCGATGGCTGTGGCGGCGTAGGGGCAGGGAACAGGGAACAGG
>CAZSWI010000130.1:0-9791 GCA_964610635.1 uncultured Acidobacterium sp. | reverse complement strand
CGGTGAAGCTGACCGGCTGGAAGCTGAGGAAGTTGATCTTCTTGGGATTGTCGAGCGCGAACTGAATGATGTGGCCGACCTGCTCGTTGTTAATGCCGTTAATGATGGTTGTTACCGGAACGATGTCGACGCCGGCTTCGTGCAGGTTATGAATGGCCTGCAGCTTTACGTCGAACAGGTTGCCGACCTTGCGATGCGAGTTGGCGGCGTTGCCGATGCCGTCGAACTGCAGGTAGGCATAACGGAGGCCCGCTTCAGCAGCGGCGCGGCACAGCTCCTTCGACTTGGCAAACTCGATGCCGTTCGTCGCCGCCTGCACCGAGTTGTAACCAACCTTGCGGGCATACGCGACAGCGTCGAGGAAGTACGGCGAAAGGGTCGGCTCGCCACCGGAGAACTGGACCGACATCTGGCGCCGCGGCTTGATAGTAATGGCGTTGTCCAGCATGGTCTTGATCTCATCCCAGGTCAGCTCGTGGACGAACCCGACCTGGTTCGCGTCCATGAAGCATGGATCGCACATCATGTTGCAGCGGTTGGTGAGATCGATGGTCAGCACTGAGCCGCGCCCGTGGGTGACGGTCGAGGTGCCATGGTTGTGCAGCTTTTCGTCGTTGTGGGCGCGAATGTCGCGGCCTGGAAAGACCTCTTCAAGATGGCGGAAAAATGCGGTGTCAATCGACATTACGTCTTCAAAATGGCCGTGCTTCGGGCAATCCTTCACCATCAGGATCGTGCCGTCGCGCTCGATGATCTGCGCTTTGATCTCACCGACCTTTTCATTGAGCAATATTTCATGGGGCAGTTTGCCGTCGATGATCTGCTGGCGAATCTCGGGAACGCACTTCGGACAGAGGGAGTCGGTGGTACGAGGCCAGCCGAGCGGCGGTTTTTCCTTCTGCCACGATTTCAGCAGCGGCTTATCGGACCACTTCGGCGTGAACGAGGGATTGGGGCGAATGCTGTTCAGCTTCTCGAAAACGGTCCAGGCGCCCTGGGCCGCGATGGTCACCGCTCTCTCGGCGTATTTCACAGTCTTCGACATTTTGCAGAAATCTCCTGGTGTTGCAGGATGGGCTTGCTGAGTCGCCTGGAGGGGGAGATAAGTGGTTGCGCTGCCAGGACTTCGCCAGTGTCAGCATAGGACACAGACTTGCACCAAAGGAACCTGCGTGGGTTAAAAGGGGAAAAACGGTACCCCAGCGGTAATCAGGGCCTGTGAACGGGGCATGTCAATGAGCGAATTACAGGTTATGCGTGCCTTCATGCACAAGGCACCTGGGCGGTGCGACAATCGTTGCGCGGGCGGCAATGCGTTACCGTCCCGGGAGAAATTGCCATGAAGCGTTTCCTGATATCAGCTTGTTGTCTCGTCCTTGCCTCCACCGCCTTTGCACAACAAAAGCCGCCAGCCAGCCCGCCGGAACAGGCGACGGCCACCATCGGTGGCAAAACCATCTCGATTAAGTACTCGTCGCCTGGCGTCAAAGGCCGCGAAGGACACATCTTCAGCAAGGACGGCCTCATCAGCCACGATCCGCATTACCCGGTGTGGCGGGCAGGCGCCAATTCGGCCACCGCGCTGCATACCGATGGCGACCTGACCATCGGAACCCTCTCGGTGCCGAAGGGCGACTACACGCTGTTTGTGGACATTTCCGATCCCGACAACTGGATTCTGATCGTCAACAAGCAGACCGGCGAATGGGGTCTTCGCTACGACGGCTCCCAGGATTTGGGCAAGACGCCGATGACTATGAGCAAACCGCCCGCGATGGTTGAGAACCTGAAGTGGACCATTACCGATCAGGGCGGCGGCAAAGGCGAAATCACCCTGGCGTGGGAGGACCACAGCGCCTCGGTGCCCATTGTCGTTCACTGAGACTTCAGCGGTTCGAATGTGTTCAGATCCACCCGGGCCGCTTGCGCCTGACAAACAGAACCTTCTTCGTTTCAAACTGGCTGCCCGACCATTCGACACCACTGGCCAAGCCACTCGCCATTACTATGGAACTGGAGGTTCTCCGCTCGAATGCTTTCCCGTCGGCTCTTGTGGTTCTTCCTGGCTTCTTTCCCGGGCCTTCTTCTCTGTTCGGTTGCGCAGGCGCAAAAGGCTCTCAGGAACGATGATGTTTCGGTCGGCGGCTTCTACCAGTTCACTTCGGACGCGAGCGGGAACGGCATCACCGACACGACAACCCATTCTATCGGCGGACAGGCCAGCTTCCGGCACAGCTTCCACTGGTGGCTCGGCTACGAAGCCGCCTATGACTACACACGTTTCACCGAGTACTACACCGGCCAGCCCTTCGGCTATCAGCACAATCTGCATGAATTCAGCGGCTCATACTACGTCCACGGGCCCAGGGCGCTTGGCATACAGCCCTTTGCCGTCGCTGGCATTAGCGCGGTCCTCTTTTCCCCCACGTTGAACGGCGGACAAAACGTTTCATGGCAGCCGCGGCCTGGCGCGAACTTTGGAGCCGGCATCAATTATCCACTGCTGGGCAGCGCTATCGGGCTTCGCCTTCAGTATCGTGGCCTTTACTACAAAGCGCCGGACTTCGGCCTCACCCAATTGACTACCAACACCTACCGCCTGACATCGGAGCCCATGGCCGGCTTTTACATCCGCTTCTGATCAGCATCCACGACCGGGCGGACAACAGAGAGGTGAAACCTGGACTCGGACTGCATCTTCTGCAAAATCGCCGCCGGCACGATCCCGGCTAAGAAGGTTCGCGAGGACGACCTCATTCTCGCCTTCCACGACATCGAGCCGAAAGCGCCCGCGCATATTCTCGTGATCCCGAAAAAGCACCTGGCATCTTTGGCCGAAGCGAAGCCTGCGGATGAAGCGGTGCTGGGCCGGTTGCTGTTGGTGGCGGCCGAAATTGCGCGCGAGCAGGGGCTGGGCAAAGGCTATCGAGTGGTGATCAGCACCGGCCCTGAAGGCGGACAGACCGTCGACCACCTCCACGTCCACTTGCTCGGCGGACGCCAGATGCACTGGCCTCCGGGGTAAGCGCGGCGGGCCAAGTCGCGCCCCGCCATTCGCCGGATCAGCCACTGGCGTGTCGAGCATGGTCTATCGTTCTCTTCCTGCCGGACCGGGCTGAGCCTGTCTCTCGTCGCAGTTAACACTACGGTTCCCACCTGACAAATGGCTTGCCCGATCATCGCGTCTCAGTTCAGGATGTTGGCACCATCCCCATGTGTTCTTTGAAGCGATGAAAGCGTGAGGCAAAGCAAGGTATGCCGAAAAACATCGTGATCTGCTGTGACGGTACCGGCAACGATTTCAGTAAGCCGGAGACAGATTCGAATGTGGTGAAACTGTATAACACGCTAAAAATCTGCGACGCGCAGGTGGCTTACTACCATCCGGGTGTCGGAACCATGGGGGCTCCGAACGCCAATGGACACCTGGCCAAGTGGTGGTCACAGATCGAGGGGCTTGCGATCGGTAAAGGGCTGCTCGACAACGTCGGCGACGCGTATCGCTACCTGATAAACGCGTATCAGGACGGCGACAACATTTACATATTCGGGTTCAGTCGCGGTGCGTACACCGCGCGCGCGGTCGCAAGCCTGCTGCATGTGTATGGCCTGATGGAACCCGGGAACGAACAGCTTATTCCCTACATCCTTCGGCTGTACGGGCAGAAGTCGAAAGCAAGCCAGGAAGCGACGATCCCGGCTGAAAACGCCTTCAAGTACGCCTTTTCACGGGCGGTGGCAGTCCATTTCTGCGGCGTCTGGGATACGGTGAGCTCGTATGGATGGTTGACTTCCCCCATCAACCTGCGCTTCAACGGCCAGAACCCGATCATCCGCACCGGGCGCCATGCGGTTTCGATCAACGAACATCGCTGCTTCTATCAGGACAATCTGTGGGGGCCCTCTCTTCCCGCCACAGAGGAGGCTCCGGCCCAGGACATCCGGCAGGTTTGGTTTACCGGAGTGCACTCCGACATCGGCGGGAGTTACGACGAGAGCGAGGCCGGCCTTTCGAAAATAACGTTCGAGTGGATGTTGGTGGAAGCGGTGAAGCAGGGATTGCTGGTGGATGGTCCGCGCGCGGAAATTGTTCTGGGAGAAGCGCCGCCACCGCCCGCTTTGCCGCGCTACGTGCAGCCCGACCCGAAGGGCATACTGCATGTTTCGCTGAAGTCATTCTGGTGGATCGCGGAGTGTATTCCGAGGACCAGGAACGGTCATCTCTCCATACCGCTGGGGAGATGGTGGCGGCAGATTCCGGAGGGGTCGTTGATTCATGCGACGGTTCCGCTTAGTGGACAGAAGGTGAAGTACCCGGCACAGTATCAGACTGAACCGTGGGTGCGGTTTGGGCCGGCAGGGACGGCGGCGCCAGAAGAGGGGGCGCCGGTGCACGCGGTGGTGCAAAAGCTGGCAGCCGCTGCGGAACCGACGGGCATTCACAGGCTGATTCGCCGGTGACGCGTCAGCTCCGGCCTCACCTGGCGGAGATGCGGATGGGATGGTCGATCAGGGCTGCAGCGTCTCTGTGGCCTGAGCCTTTGCCCCGTGGAGAGAGTCCGGCGAGGTAAAGCTCCATGTTTCGCTCAAACCCGCGTCGGCATTCGCCGCCAACACTGTGCCGGCTGCAACTTTGCTCTTCTTGCCTACGATGACATCGAAGCTGCTCTGCGCGCCTGGCGCGAGTGCCGGAGAGAATTGCAGGCTCACGGTGTGGTCATGCTTGCCGCCCGCCGGGCTGAATGTAACGCGGCTGATTGCGCTTCCGGCAACACTGTAGGCAGCGGTCACTCCCAGCGCCTTGTTCGTCATCACCACGTTATCGCCATCTTTTGCTACCGAGAGCACCGTCCCCGCGGCGCTGGTCAGAGACTGAGCATCGCCTTTCCACGTGACGGCGCCCGGAGCGAAGGTGAGAATATGGACCCCGGTTGAAAGTGCGCCGTGGTATGGAATGAAGTAAGGCGGCTGCGCCATCTCCTTCCACACATCGGCCGCGCTGGTGACCCCTCCGACCTGCAGTGCCGTGCCCGCCCCTGCTACGCCGCCCTGCTCGCGATACATAAGGATGGGAATCGCAGCTCCGGTTGGCGAAACCCCGCTGCCTTGCTCGCTCACATCGCTGCCCAGCACAAATTGCCAGACCACCGGCGTCCCCGTCTCCGTGTTAAAGCGGAGCATGTACTGTGCGCCGTTCGCCGGATCGGCGGGACCGTCGAACTGCATCGCCACCTGGTGGACGGTGAAGCCGGCACGCTGATCGATGGCCAGCTCATCCGCCGAATTCGTGTAGCGGGCGATCTGGTTCCCGGTGCGTGAAATCAGCTGAGCGTCATAGATCGGCTGCTTCCCGCGGTCATCCACGTCGAGCACGATCATGGAATAGGGCAGCTCCGGCCCCACCCACTGCACCAGCTGCTCCGGCCAGTAGCGATAATAGACGCCCGCCAGGGGCATGGTTGCGGGGCTGGCGGCGGGCTGCGCCGTCTGCGCTGGGCAGGCAAGCGGCAGCAAGCCGAGGGAAAGAGGCAGGACAAGCAGCGAGGCAAAGGAGATTCGGTGGGTCAGCATAGCGGATTCCTTTCCGGGTGAAGAACTAGTCAGAAGGCGAAACGAGCTCCCAGCTCGAGGCGGCGAGCGCTCTCCGCGGCAACGGTTTGTCCAAAGCTTGGTGAAGAGATGACCGTTCCCACCGCGGTCGCATTGGTGTGGTTCAGAAGATTAGCTGCCCGCGCGTTCAGCGTGAGCGTGCGCGGGTGATCCGACTTGGCTGCGCCAACCTTCCATGCGCGGCTCAGGTTTGAATCCAGGTGAATCAGATCCGGCATGGTGCCGAGGTTGCGCGGCACGTTTCCGTTGATCGTGTCCTCTGAGAGCAGGCCAAAGCGGGTTGGGTAAACACCATCGCCCGCATTCGAAGCATACGAAGGACGATCATTGAACACGCCGTCGCCGTTATTGTCCGTGCCCGTGGTCACGTTGTAAGGCAACCCGCTCTGCGCATCCATCTGCGCCGACAGCGTGACCTTCCGCGGCAGGTTCACATTGCCGAAGAAGAAGACCCGCTGCCGCGCCTCCCAGTCCGCCAGCGCGGCCTCTCCCCGATTGCTGTACGCGGACTGCGCAAAGCCCGCGTTGTTGGGCGCATCGGTGATGAGATTGAAATTGAGATAGCCGAGGAAGAAAGCGAAGCGTTTGTAGCTGTGCTGGTCGAGGCCCAGGAAAACCACGTCGCCGCTCAGGTGTCCAGTGGCCTCAAACCGGAAGATGTTCTCATTCGGAGCGATGGGCCGGGGCGCGGCCAGAGCCGTCATCAGATTCGGCGGAGCATTGTTGCTGTCCGCCAGCAGCGGCGCATTGATATTCCGCGAACGGATCTGGTTCCACGCTTCGGCATAATAAACGTTGGCCTGCGCATGCCAGTGATGCGGGAAGTCGTGCTCGATGCCCGCGCCGCTCTGAAACGACGGAACCTGTCCCAGCGTTGCGGGCAGGGAACGAACCGTCGTCACATCGATCGACTGGCCAGTGGGCACAAGAGGGGACGTGAACGACGGCGAGTAGACGACAGATTCCAGTTGCCGCTCTCCGTTCAGCCGATAAGCCTCCGTTGCAACTGCGGTGGGGACCACCGAAGAAAAAAGTCCCGCGTGCAGGTGGACGACCGTCTTCGAGCGTTTATCGAGAGCCCATGCCACGCCGGTCCGCGGCGCAAAATTGGCGTAGCTGCCGGGCGATGTTTGGAATGCATAACGAAGGCCGCCCGAAAGCAAGATCCGCGAGTTGTACTTGTAAGTGTCTTCCGCATAGAGCGCCAGCTGCCATTGCGTGAATGGCACCAGCGCCGTTCCGGAGGTGGTCTGGTAGCTCGTGGGCGTGCCGCCGGGCAGATTCAGCAGAGTCCGGCGATATTGCTCAAGCCCGGTGATCGTTGTGGTCTGGCCGTTCGCGTTGCCGTTGGCGTCGAGCACCGGCGCCGAACCGCCGCCGAAGGTGAATCCGCCATTGAAGTTCACCGGGTCGGTGTCGTGCACAAACAGGCCCAGCGATTGCGCGCCGACTTTCCAGGTTTGCTTGCGATGTGTGTAGATGAGGTCCTCGTCGACCTCGAGGTCTCGCTCGCGGTTGTTGAGTTGCTGAGCGGAGCTGCCTCCGCCCTGGAAGAATCCCGCCACCTGCAGGCTGGGCGCGATAGAGAGCGGTGACTGCGCGGTATCCTTCCAACTCCATGCCGCGTGGGTTTCGTGCAGGAGGCTGGGGCTGATGGTCTGCGTGTTGGTCGCGCGCAAATCGTACTCGCCCACCGTGCTGTCGTAGCCCGCGTCTGCGAGCACCAGGCCGCCGATGCCCTGATTGGTCAGATTGTTGGTATTCGCGGAAAACGACAATGTGAAGATGTCCGACTTCGCCGCCTGCCAATCCCCGCGAGCCGAGGCGATCCACAGCCGTTGCGGCGCGGAAACCGTCTGGTTGAGCACCGTCTGATTCGCGTTGGCATCGAGCGTGATGGCATTCACGATGTTGAACTCGTCGATGTCGCGTTTTTCAAGCGCAAGAAAGTAGTCGCTCTTGCCCTTCCTGATTGGTCCGCCGAGTTCGAAACCATAACGGCGCTTGCCGGCCGGGGTCGCCACTGTCGAGAAAGGATCGTTGGCGTTGAATACAGAATCGCTGTCGGTGAGGAACAGGGCGCCGTGGATCGAATCCGCGCCGGGCTTGGTGTAAATCTCAACCCGGCCCCCGGCGTAGGGGGGCGTATCGTACTCGGCGGAAAAAAGATCAGGCGCGGTTACAATTCGCGCGATCGACCCCTTGGGAGGCAGCGCGCTCGAGTTCTGAAATCCATCGACCGTGATCCGCGCCGCGCCCGGAGCGCCGCCGTTCGCCGCCGCCAGGATCTGCAGCTCCCTCTGAAAATCGTCGGGATCGTCGGCGAGCTGCTGAATATCTTTTTCCGTAAGAGTGTGCGCGCCGATGCCCTTATCGGCATCGAGGCTCGCGCCATCGTCGTCACCCACTTCAACATTGGTCTCGACGCGCGCCACCGCCAGATGGAAATCCAGATGGGCAGTTGCTCCGGCGCGCAACTCCACATTTGCGTCGCTGGGTGCGAACCCGGAGGCAGCCGCCGTCATCCGCGCAGCACCAGCCGCCACACATTGCAGCACATATCGGCCGGTCGCGTTCGTCGTCGTTGCGGCGCCGCTCTTGAGATGGATCGTCGCTCCGGCAATGGCTGCGCCCGTCGGATCGAGCACCATTCCCTCGACCGTTGCGGCGCCGGGGCAGAGTTGCTCCTGTGCCGAAGCAACGCCGGCCAGCATAACCACCAGCATCAGTTCGACAATCCTCTGTTTGTGACGCATACCTCTCGCCTCGTTGAAACTATTCTTGGTGAAGATGAAGAGCCCGGCCAGTGCGGAATGTCAGGAACCGCTTATGACAAACGTCATGCGATGGCGCGAGTCGCTGGAGTCGATCAGGCATACGCACAGGCTCACAATGTGGTTCCACAGGGTCACAAACACAAAGTGAAAGAACTGTTACAAACGGGAGATTGCGAGCCTGCACCGTTGTCCGGCTCCTTACTCGTCAAGTTCCTGCATCAATGAGCCCAATCGATCAAGCCGCCTCTCCCACACCGTCCGGTGATCGCGGACCCACTTTTCCAGGTGATCGAAGCCGCCCGGATCGATGCGGCAGCTGCGCACCCGCCCCAACTTCTCCGTGCGGACGAGCGCACTCTTCTCGAGGATCTGCAGGTGCTGGCCCACCGCCGTTACAGTGATGCCGAGTGCCTGCGCCAGCCGTGTCACCGAAGTCGGCGCCTCGCTCAGGCGGTCGAGAATCGCCCGCCGCGTCGGATCGCCGAGCGCATGAAAGAGCCGATCGATGATGAGGTCCTTCTTCTTCATTCGTCCTCATGACTAAAATCATCCTGCAGGATCATTCGCCGGTCGACACGGCGAACGATCCGTTACCTGCCTCAGTTCTGGCGGCCGAGTTCCTCCATCAGGCGCTCGAACAATGTGCGCCAGCCACCTTCGCGCATCTTCGGTCCGTCCGAGCCTTCAAAGAATGCCCCCTGGTGCGTGAAGCGGAGTTCGGTTCCCTGCGGGATGGGGAGAAATTCGACCGTGACTAACGACGAAGAGATGCGATGCTCGCCGAGCGACATTGTGGAGGTTGTGACCACGCGTTGGTTGGGCACGATGTCCTCGTACGTGATTTCGTTGCGTAGCGCAACGCCGGGGAACGGCGTGCCCGGGCGAAAGCGGTAGTGCGCGCTCTCCTTACCGCCGACGCGAAAGTCCATCGCATAGTGCTCAACGTCGGTGGAGTCGCCTTCGGCGAACCAGCGGCGCTTCTTGGCCGGGTCGGCGAAGGCGGAGAAAAGCCGCTCCGGCGGATAGGGGTAGCGATGCTCGATGACAAACGTGCTGTGCGTTACTGAGGGTTCCATGGCGAGGGTCCTTCCTTTATATGGAGAGATTGGAGATCTAATAGTGAAGCATTCGCTTCACTATTAGAATGCTCGTGGGCCAGCCAATTGTCAAGTGGATACTTCAGTATTTTCGCCCCGCGCGGGTTTCGATTTCGCCCCCGGCTTTCAAAAGATTGGGGCCAAAGAAGGGATTTGAACTCGAGCCGCTAAGCGGTTGCCCGAGCCCGCTGATCCTGAGCGAGCGCTTCCGTCGAAGGACCTCAGTCCGACTTTATTTGAAGGAAAGCTCAATGGTGCCGAAGAAGGGACTCGAACCCCCACACCCTTGCGGGTACATGGACCTGAA
>CAZSWI010000129.1:9241-9811 GCA_964610635.1 uncultured Acidobacterium sp. | reverse complement strand
GGTGACGGTCGATGAAGAGGAGATCGCCAGCGCTATTCTCGTGCTGCTGGAGCGGGAGAAGACGCTGGCAGAGGGAGCGGGCGCGGCGGCATTGGCTGCGCTGCTGCAGAAGAAGACGTCTCTCAACCGGGAGCGCACCGCGGTCCTGGTCTGCGGGGGCAGCATCGACGTCACGCTGCTCTCGAAGATCATCGAGCGCGGCCTGGTGAAAGATGGCCGCCGCACGCGGGTGCGCATTCACCTGACGGACCGGCCGGGCTCTCTTCATCACCTGACGAAGATCATCGCGGATCTGCGCGCCAACATCGTGCAAACCGCGCACGACCGCGCCTACTATGGCGTGAGTCTTGGCGACACGGTAATTGACTTTACGCTCGAAACCCGCGGCGCAGGGCATATCGAGGAGATCGACGCTGCGCTCACTGCCGCCGGCTACCGGCACGAGCGCATTGAGTGAGGGAGGGTACAGGTTACGGGTTACAGGTTACAGGTGCGGATTACGCGTTACGGGTGCAGGGTGCAGGGTGCAGGGTGCAGGGTGCAGGGTGCAGGGTGCAGGGTGCAGGGTGC
>CAZSWI010000129.1:0-9141 GCA_964610635.1 uncultured Acidobacterium sp. | reverse complement strand
AGGATCACAGTTTGTGCGCGATTGTCCAGAGCATTTTGCTCGTCTCCACAGCCAGGTCTTCCGCCCGCGCGATGTCTCGTTCGTCACCAAAGCCAAGTCCGCGTGCGATCACAAGTTGTGTCTGAATCTCAAGCGTTGAACCGCGCGCCATTCCGAGGAAGTTGCGGTATTCGCCCTTCGTTCCTCGTCCGTAGCCTTCAGCAATGTTGCTGGCGACTGAGACACCGGCGCGGCGCAACTGACTCGTAAGTCCGTAGACCTCCTCGCGAGGAAACTGTTGCGTAAGCTTATAGAGCGAGGTTGTCAGCTCAATTGCTCGCTGCCAAACGACGAGTTCACGAAAAGATTGCGCGGCCATCCTAATCCCCTCTCCGCGATTGGACCACGGCTCAGGCTCGCACCGGCTCCTCAGTTCGGCTTACACCATTACGCCTGTACTCTTAACGATGCCTCTGTACCCTCTACCCTCGACCCTGTACCCTGAGTAAGAACATGTCCGATCAGCTCTATCTGAGTCTGTGGTATCCCAACTTCCGGCTCGAAGCTCTGCCCGCTGCGATCGAGAAGGTCATGGAGCAATTTGCGGCCGTGGGTGGATCGACGCGAGTCTCGGCGGCGACGGTTTATCCCATCTCCTGGAACGAGACGCCCACATGGCAGCGTGTCTACCGGAACGAGACCGACGACGAAGAGTCGAGTCCCCGCGCCGTGATTGCCGCTGCAATGGAAAATGCCCACGACGACTACGCGTGGGAGTTCGAGCTGATCTGGGAACTGTGGGTTCCCGAGCACGCCGAGGGCCTGGACACGATGTGGCGCCAGGAGCCCCGCACCGTGCGGGTGGTTGGGTTCGGCCCCGAGTTCGACGAGGGCGCCTACGAAACCAACGGCCATATCAGGGTGGATTTTGGTCTGGACACTCCCTTCCTTTATGAAGATATGGATCTCGATGAGGATGCGATCCAGCGGGTAAAGCAGAATGTTGCGCGGCTGGTGGAGTTCACCCACCGTGTGCAGAAGAACGGCGGCATATCGACGCGCCTCTTATGGTCGGAATCGGGCGAGAGCCTGGCCCGCAAGCTGATCGAGCGCCTGCAACAGGTGAACTGAGGCCTGTTATCAGGCCGGAAGGGTCGGGAACGGTCGGGAACGCCCCGCTCCCGGCAGCATGGCGCAAAAGGGTTCATTTCGAGGCGGCCCGCAAATATTCCCCGGGACGCCCGACACCGAAAAGGCGCATACTAACGTCTAAGAGCAGCAGGGTAACGTCCGCCTTGCAGGAGGGTCCGTTTATGCCCACCCCGAAAATCTCACTCAATTTGTTGGTGTGCGCCAGTCTGGCCGTGTCTGCTGGGTGGGTTTGCGCCCAGACGCCGAGCGGGTCCGGTTCGCCTGCGGCCCCGGCGGCGCAGACCCCTGCGCAGCAGACCCCAGCGCAACAGTCGCCGTCGCAGCAGGCCCCTTCAGCCACGCCCCAGGATCAGGCTTCGGCCTCCGGCAACGCCCAGTCTTCATCGGCGGACAACTGCTCCGGCCCCGTGCTCCATCGCGCCCCTGATAAGGGCGGCGACATCTGCTCGACGCCTGCTCCCCCGAGCCCTTCCTCCGGCGATGACGAGAGCGCCGTGGAGAACGGCAGGAATTCCAAACTGACCGACCCCAACGTCAATCCCTTCCCGCAGGCTGAGCCGGACAAGAATGGCATGATGCCTGGCGTGAAAGGCGGCAGCATCGACGACGTCAATGCCGTCGGGACGCGCAATATCGGCGCGCGCGGGATGGGCAACTGGTACTCGACCGAGTCCGAGATCAAGATGGGCAAGCAGTACGCCGACGAGATTGAGAAGAGCACCAAGTTCATCAATGATCCGGTGGTCACCGAATACGTCAACCGCATCGGCCAGAACATCGTGAAGAACTCCGACTGCAAGGTGCCCTTCACCATCAAGGTCATCGATACGGACGAGATCAATGCTATGGCGCTGCCCGGTGGCTTCTTCTACGTGAACTCCGGCCTGATTCTCGCGGCCGACGAGGAGGCGGAACTGGCCGGCGTGATGGCCCATGAGACAGCTCACGTCTGCGCACACCACGCAGCTCGCGAATTGACCCGCCTCAACTACGCCCAGATCGGCATGGTCCCGCTCATCATGGTGACCGGCTACAGCTGGACCGGCTACGGCATCTATGAAGCGACACAGCTGCTGATCCCCATCACCTTCCTCGAGTTTTCGCGTGAATTTGAGGCGCAGGCCGACTACCTCGGCGTGCAGTACATGTACCGCGCAGGCTACGATCCGCAGGCCTTCGTGACCTTCTTTGAAAAGGTGCAGAACCTCGAAAAGCAAAAGCCCGGCGCCGTCGCCAAGGTCTTTGAGAATCACCCGCAGACCCCGGATCGCATCGAGCACACCGAAGAGGAGATCGCGAAGATCCTTCCACCCAAAGACGAGTATCTGGTGACGACCTCGGAATTCAACGATGTGAAGTCGCGGCTGGCCCGGATCGAGAATAAGCGGCGCATCATCGACAACAAGAAGGGCAAGCCGACTCTGCGTCGCGCCAGCACTTCGCCTGACAGCACCGACTCCGGCGCCAACGGCAGCGATCAGCCCACGCTGCACCGGCGGGAAGACGGCAACGGGAGTGGCAGCGGAAGCGGAAACGGCACGGGCAGCAACTAAAGGCACCGGCATTGCGAATTGGACGGGCTTCGTCTTCGGGCGAAGCCCGTTTTGCTTGTTGCGCCGCCCTTGCCTGGTTCCGACCCATGACAGCAACTGGTTCTTGTTTCGCCCTGCGGGGAGTGAAAGAATGCTGTCAGAGTCATTAGAAGAGAGAGTGGACGGGAAGCAGTCCGCCTATGAAGAAGATTCTGATGTGGACAGTGTTAATCGTCGGGACACTGTTCATTACCAAGTACGCGAACGATGTGGCACAGGACGTCCGGCCGCACGGCGCGACTTTTCGGATGACGCGCCAGCAGGTGGTTTCCTGCAGCAAGGACGAGATAACGCTCTCCGGGCCAGACGGACCCACAACCCTTAAGATCGACAGCACATGGCCGGCCTGCAATACGTTCGATGCCAACTCCTACTACGATCTGTGGCTGGCCCGCGGCGGAAGGACCGGATTCATCACCATGGAGAAATCTCCGTGGTGGCGCGCCGCGAGGTAAAACTGGTCTCATACCGGGTGCGGTGCTTCGGTCAATTACGTGAGCGGCGCTTTCGGCGGCGGGTCTCACACGAGGGCCCAAAGGCGCATGGGATTCATGAGACCAGTTCAACCGTGATGTAGGCTGGGTGGGTATGCGGCATCGCGAGTTGGGGAAGACCGGCTTTTCAGTCAGCGACGTGGGCTGCGGCTTGTGGGGCATGAGTGGATGGAGCGGTTCCGACGATAGCGAATCGCTGCGCGCGCTGCAGCTGGCCGTCGACCTGGGCTGCAATTTCTTCGATACCGCATGGGCCTACGGGAACGGCAAGAGCGACAGCTTTCTCGGCAAAATCCTGGCGGCGAATCGGGACAAGCGCCTCTACGCGGCGTCCAAAATTCCGCCCAGGAACGGCAAGTGGCCGGCTCGTCCGCAGTTCGATTACAACGATGTGTTTCCGGCCGATCATGTCCTCGCCCATGCGGACATGATCCGACGCGCGCTCGGCGTCGATACGATCGACCTGCTGCAGTTTCACGTATGGGACGATTCCTGGACCGACCGAAAAGAATTTCGCGAAACCGTCGAGAAGCTCAAGCGAGACAAGATCGTCCGCGCCTTCGGCCTAAGCCTCAATCGCTGGCAGCCAGCCAACGGGATTCGCGCGATCCGCACCGGGCTTGTGGACGCTGTCCAGGTGATCTACAACCTTTTCGACCAGAACCCGGAAGACGAGCTGTTCCCGGTCTGCGAAGAATTTAAGGTTGGCGTCATCGCTCGCGTCCCTCTCGACGAGGGATCGCTGGGCGGCAAGATGAGCCGCGATACCGTATTCCCGGAAGGCGACTGGCGTAAGGGCTACTTCAATCCAAAGAATCTCACCGAGACCCTGGATCGGGTGGATCGCCTGCGTGAAGATTTACCGCCGGGAATGTCGCTGCCGGAGTTGGCGATCCGCTTCATACTGTCGCATCGCGCGGTCAGCACTATTATTGTGGGCATGCGGAAGGAAGAACACGTCCGCGGCAATCTCGCGCTCAGCGAGGCCGGAGGCCTCAGCCCCGACCTTATCGAGAAAATGAGGAAGCATCGCTGGGAGCGCCATCCGGTTCCATGGTCGGACTGACGGGGCGCTCTGCCGCCGGGAAGCAGGAAGAGTTCATGACAGCACGATGGAAGTTTTCGCTTGTGACAACGGCGGTTGTTGGGTTTGCCGTGGCGCAGGGCGCCATGGCCCAGGCGACGCCGCAAGCGTCGCTGCTTGCGCTTTCGAAGCGCAACCATACTCTGGCCATCGTGAACCCAGAAACGCTCGCGGTGATTGCGCGCGCGCCGGTCGGACCTGACCCGCACGAAGCCATTGCTTCCTCAGACGGCAAGACCGCGTACGTTTCGATCTACGGGTTTGGCAGATACCATGCGCTCTCGGTCATCGACCTGGTCGCGCAAAAAGCCCTGCCGGACATCGACACCGGCGCGTTGAACGGCCCCCACGGGCTGGCCTTTGTTGGCGGCAAGCTTTGGTTTACGGCGGAGGGCGCGAAGGCCATTGCGCGCTACGACCCGGCCTCTGGGAAGATCGACTGGATTATGGGTACCGGTCAAAACCGCACCCACATGATCTACGTGACCCCCGCCCAGGACCGTATTTACACCACGAATGTAAGTTCCGCTACGGTGAGCATCATCGAGAAGATCGCGCTGCCGCCAATGGGTCCGCCGCCCGGTTCTCCCATGGGACCACCTCCAGGCTCGCCCATGAATTCAGGCGCCGGAGGTCCCCCGCCAGGCCCGCCGGGTCCTGGCGGACCACCGCGCATGGACTGGAATGAAACCGTGATTCCGGTTGGCAAAGGCTCGGAGGGCTTCGATGTCTCGCCGGATGGCCGCGAACTCTGGACGGCCGGGGCTGAGGACGGCACCATTTCCATCATCGATCTTGCGTCGAAGAAGGTCGCAGCGACTCTCGACGCGAAGGTGTTCGGCGCGAATCGGCTGAAGTTCACGCTCGATGGGAAATATGTGCTTATTTCAAGCCTGCGCGGTGGTGATCTTGCGATCTACGATGCGGCCAGCCGGACCGAATGGAAGCGCGTGCCCATCGGTCATGGAGCGGCGGGCATTTTGATGGAGCCGAATGGCGCTCGCGCGTTCATCGCATGTGGGCCGGACAACTATGTTGCCGTTCTCGACCTGAAGACGTTCGCGGTAACAGGCCACATCGATGTGGGCGGAGAGCCGGACGGCCTTGCCTGGGCCGTCCGCCAGTAGTCACCTTACCAAAACGGATTCGCCTTGCAGCTTTCGTGACCGCCATCACTGAGCGCATTGCGCATTGAATTTATCCTGGATCGTTCCTTGGTCCGCGGATCGGATTTTGCTGGGCCGCGACAAAGAACGGACAGGAGACACCAATGAGTCTGGCAACGATGGCCGCAACGGGACTGATAACCGCAGTGGTTCTGATCGTCGTGGCGATCACGGTTATTAATAAATACGCGCACTAAATACGGACACGAAATACGCGTTCGCTTAGGCGACCTGCGTCTGAGCGTGATCCTCTCCGGTTTCAGGGGCCAAGTCACTGATACCGGCCGCAACCTGTATGCCAGCGAAGGCTGTATCTGGGTTGTTGCGTCCCCGGTTGTTCTCAGCGCGGCTGCATTACTTCCACGATCTGCGTGTCGGGCTCGGTCCAGGCAGCGGTTCCGGTATGCCTTAGCTCATGCGCGTTCTCGTCCCACTCGAGATGCGTGATCTCGAACTGGCCTTTCTCATACGCATAGGTCCGGCCGTCGTCCTGATAGAGGTCGAACTCCGCATTCGCGCCTGGCCAGACCTGAACCTTCGTGATGCTCTGCTTGTCTGCGGTACTGTTCACCGCGCTGCCCAGAGGCACGATCGATCCAGCCCGGACAAACAAAGGCAGCTTATCGATGGGCGCGTCGACGCTCACCGTCTGCCCGCCATGCATGCGCTCGTGGGTCCAGTAGTTGTACCAATCGGCGCCCGCGGGCAGATAGACCTGCTTCGTCGTCTGGCCCTGCTCGGTCACAGGAGCCACCAGAAACGCCGGTCCAAACATGTATTCGTCGCCGATGTCAGCGACCTTCGGGTCGTTGGGGAAGTCCATAAACAGCGCCCGCATAAACGGCGCGCCGGTCTTATGCGTGAAGTAGCCCTGCGAGTAGATGTAGGGCATCAGCTCATAACGCAGCTTCAAATACTGCTCGAGGATCGGCTCCGCTTGTTTCCCGTACGACCAGACCTCGTTGTATTTGCGGCTGCCGTGGGTGCGGAAGATAGGCAGGAAGCTGGCGTACTCAAACCAGCGCGTGTAGAGCTCGGGATAATCGTCGTATCCGCCGACGTTGTCGCGGGCATCGGACGGGTCGATCAGGGGCGTGTGGTCCGGATGATGCACCTGGGGCAGATACTGCCAGGCACCCGTGTCGTTGCTCCAGTAATTCAGCCCCGACGCAGCTACATCGAGTCCCGTGGGAATCTGCCGCTTCAGCGTGTCCCAGGTCGGAAAAATATCCGACGACCATACCATGGCGCTGTTGTGCTGCACGCCCAGATACCCATCTCGAGACAAAATCAGCGCGCGGTGGTCGGTATCGGCGCGGAATCCGTTGTAGAGCGCCGCTGTGTGAAAGAACGGATAGACGTTGAAATACTGCGTGCCGGGACCGATGTGGTAGTAGCTGCCATTCGGAGGCAGATCGGGCTCGGTCTCATCGGCCCAGAGTGAGTCGAATCCCTTGCTGATGATGTTGTCGCGAATCGTTGCCCAGTACCACTTCGCCGCGTCGGGATTGGTGGTATCGATGTCCGAGCCGGCGTGGTCGTAGGGTAAGCCATTCGTGGGAGTGCCATCGGCCAGGTGCTCGAACCATCCATTCTTCTCCAGCTCCGAATAAAAGCGATCGGTAGGGACGAAGCGCGGCCAGACGCTGATCATCGTCTGAATGCCCTGCGCGTGCAGCTTGTCGTTCATGGCCTTTGGATCGGGCCAGTATCGCGCGTCGAAATCCATCTGCCCCATGTTGGTGTAGTAGAACCAGTCGACGACGATCACGTCGAGCGGAAGATGGCGCTGGCGGTAACCGTCGGCCACGGCGAGCACTTCGGCCTGGCTCGAGTAGCGCTGCTTGCACTGGATGTAGCCGTAAGCCGCTTTGGGCAGCATCGGCGTGTCGCCGGTCAGCAGTTTGTAGCCGGAGTAGAGCTCGTCGGTCGTCTTGCCCGCGATGACGAAAAACGAGATACGGTCGCCGAGTTCGGAGATCCAGCGTGTTTGTTCGTTGAAGCCCGGCTCGATGGTCGTCTTGGAGGGGTTGTCCCACAGCACCGCGTAGCCCTTGTTGGTGACGAGGAAGGGAACGCAGAAGCTGGGCGCGGCGGGCGCGTCGTAGTCGTTCCAGCAGCGGATAGGCCGGCCGCGGTGGTCGAGGTAGCCTTCCTGATTCTGGCCGAGCCCGTAGTAGTGCTCGTCGTCGGGCGAATGAAAGCTGGCGCTCACCTGAAAATACGCCGCGTCGGCCGGGCGCGGGTCGTAGTGGTCGAAAGCGATCGAAGGATTCACCTCGGAAAGCACGGACGCGTTGCCGTCCTTGTGATTTGGAACCGACATCGACCAGCCCTGCATGTCGAGCAGCGGCTTGCCATCGGCGCCGGTGATCGAGAGCGGAACGTAGGGCGTCGAGCCGCCGAAGTACTGGCACGTATCGCAGGTGTACTTCGTGTTGCGCGGGCCATAATGCGGAATGGGCATCTTCACCGTCATGCGGCCCGAGCGGTAGGTGTCCACCGCGTCGGTATGCTCGTATGTCCAGCCCGCCTCCGCCGGCTGCGCGCTGATGCCGTATCCGGGAGGCGCGAGCGCGGCTTCCTTCTTCAGGCTCAGGGTTATGCGCACGACGTTGGGCGCATACGGCTCCAGCGTGACCGTGGCGTCACGCCGGTCAAGCACAATCTGCTTTTGCGCGACAGCACTTCCGAGAATCAACAGCGGCAAGAAAAGCACGCCTGCGGAAACCAACCTTGGAGTCATATTCAGTTGTCTTTCAGAAATTTGTGGGCAACCGTCGCCCCCGGCAGTGTACGCCCGGCGCGACGGCATGTACAGAAAGCCTCCCCCGCAGAGCCGCTTCTAAATCGATTTTTCAGTTCAGGCCGCGCGCATTGACCGTCGCGCAAGGCGATTTGTATGATGAGAATTGCTTCTCTCCATGGCGGCGTAGCTCAGATGGTTAGAGCGTGGGATTCATAACCCCAAGGTCGGTAGTTCGATCCTACCCGCCGCCACCACGACCCGGACGAAGGTCAGACCAGCCAGAGATCCTTCGTCGCAGCGTTCCTCAGGATTTCGCCTGCGGGCTCGGAGGGGGAGAAATGGCTGTTCAGAACGCCAGCAGGGTCACGCTTCCCTATCCCATCCGCGATACGGCTGCGCCTATCGCTTCCCGCGACCCGCCCTGAGGAGGCCCCGTGCCTTCGCCCTTCGCTCTGGCGTTGGCATTACTTACCGTGGTGCCGTAGCGCAGCGTCTCCTGTTCTGTCATGTTGAAGCCGGAAGGGGGCGGTGCTATCCTTTGGAGTGTGATTTAAATATCACATGCAAAAGGCTCACCGTGCGCTTGGCATGGAAGCTGTTCCAAGGAAGATTTTCTTCTTCCAAACTATGGATGGGAGGTCGCCAGCCCGCGACTGGCTGGACCGGATTGAGGGTCAGCCAGCCTACAACAGGGTCATGGCTCGACTGGACCGAGTTGAGGAAGGGAACTTCGGTGAGCATCGGCCCGTTGGCGAGGGCGTGAGCGAGTTGGTGATCAATTTCGGGCCCGGATACCGGGTCTACTACGGTCTGGACGGTGCCGATATCGTCATCCTGCTGGTGGGTGGTACCAAGGCCACTCAACGAGCCGACATCGAGACAGCGAAGGGTTACTGGAGTCAATACAATGGCTAAGACCAGGGTC
>CAZSWI010000128.1:0-9895 GCA_964610635.1 uncultured Acidobacterium sp. | reverse complement strand
CGAGTGGCAGACCTACGACGTGGTCTGGACCGCGCCCACCTTCAACGCCGACGGCACGCTCAGCACGCCGGCCTACGTGACCGCCTTCTTCAACGGGGTGCTGATCCAGAATCATTTTCAGCTGAAGGGGCAGACGCTCTACATCGGCCAGCCCTTTTACAAGGCGTACGATCGTGCGCCCATCAAGCTGCAGGCGCACGGCGACAAAAGCGAGCCGATCAGCTTCCGGAATATCTGGGTGAGGGAGCTGCCGTGACGCAGGGCACCCAGAGTACGGTGCACAGATGAACCTCGACGAAGCGATCGATGTATGGGAGCGCGTTTCCGGAGCGAGTTGGTGCGTTATCGCTGCGTCAGCCAACACCCTGGAGTCGGCACGAATGCAATAGAAATCGACGCTTTGAACGCTGTATCGGTTCGTGCTTAAGTTCCTGAAGCCGAGGAGCAGCCATCAAACCGGCTCCGATGACGAGTGCGCGGCGGCAATTTCTGATTGCGGCGAGGTGGTGGAAGCGGCAGCGCTCCAGCATGGGGCCGAAGGAGAGGTATTCCAGTGGACGATAGAGCCGGGCGATGCGGTCGAAGCAGCATACATTGTCGAGCCGAGGCGGCCGTTCGAATCTGACGGTGTTCTCGATCACCCGCGCCATGGAAGAACGAAGAAGACGGGCGTGAGGAGAGCGGCGTCGGCGGCGATGCGCATGGCGAGGAGAAAGTTGGCGGATTCTTCGTGGCCGGGGTTTCGTTTTGTGAAGCTATAAAACAAACGGTCGAGAGCGAGGATGAGCAGAGCAGAAGCCAGAGCGGAGGCCGCCACGCGCGATGTTCCGGAGCCGTGACGCGCAAGGATGAGCGCGGCGGAAGCAGTCGCGATACACAAAGCTACGGCGGGAATCGTGTACTGGTGCGATGGCCCCGCTGGCCGCTCCCAGATCTCAATGGCGAGGCAATTGAGGCAGCAGAGCCCGGCGAAGAGCAGGATCGACGGGAGGAGCATTGCGTGAGGCGATCCTTGTTTCGACCAGGCGGGAACCGCCGTGGCGCAGGCGAACAGGATGCCGACAGAGAGTTCGCGCGGAAACGATTTGCGAATGCGGATGAAAGGGAGGTGCACGATGCCGAAGTAGAGCATGGAAACGGCGAAGAGCACCGTGTCCTCGAAGCGAGCAGCGGTCGGCATGATGCTGATCTGCCAGAGCAGTGCCATTGCCGCAGCAGCCGCGGCGATGAGAAACGTCCGCCGATGACGGGCGTGGAAGAAGTGGCGTTCGCGGAGATCGTAATTCAGCGTTGAGTAGCGCGCGGACTGCGCATCGAGGAGGCGATCGGCAACGTAGATGAGCCAGGTTCCGATGCCGAGGACGGCGATCGCTGAGGCGGATGCGTGAACCTGAGCGGCACGCGCGAAGCTCCAGGCCCAGAGGACGGCGATGGTGGGCGCGTCAAGGCTGAGGAAGTGCCAGTAGATGGGGACGCCGAGCAGTTTCGCTCGGCGTCGTTCGTTCCCGGTAAGGACTGGAGCGGCTGGAACCACAGTTCCATTCTAGAAGTGAGAGATGGCAGCAAACCTCGCCTTAAATGGGAGCGGATCATTTTCGTGCGAGCCGCTAAAGGTGAGGCCGTTGCCGGGGAGCCAACACCTAATAATTGAACCGATAGCGGAACTCGCCGTAAATTTGCCGCGGGTCGTTCCAGTGGAATCCGCCGAAGGTGAGGCTGTTATCCAGCAGCACGCGCCGGTTGGCCAGATTCAAAGCGGTTGCCGAGAGGGTGTATTTTTCCGCGAAGCTTTTGCCAAGCGAAAGGTCAACCGTTGTATGAGCGGGCAGGTAAGCGCCCGGATACTGCACGCCGGGAAGGCCGTTGGTGAACCCCGAGCCGTAGTAGGCATTGGTCGCGGCATAGGTGCGCCAGGGAAGGCTGGTGTTGTAGCCGACGTTCAGGGTGTTTCTCTGATCGTGATCCACCGGCGAAAGTCCTGGGGGAATGTTGACGGTTGAAAGCGGGCACGACGCTGTCTGTGCCGGGCAGATAAGGCCTCCGGTGATGGGCGAAGTTGCCTGAGCGATCTGATTCGCATACGCAAGATGAAACTGTCCGCGGTGCCAGATGTTGGGGGAGCGCAGCGTTAATTCCCAGCCCTGAATCATGGCGTAGTCCCAGGTGATCGGCCAGAAGATATTCGACTCTCCGATGTTGTTGTGATCGAGCCAGTTTTCGGCCCTTGTTTCATAGTTGTCGGCGCTGAGCACCCAGCCCTCGTAAGGAATCGTCATGCCAATCTGCCACTCGATATCGCGTTCGCCATGCAACGGCGAGAAAGCAAATCCCTGGCCACTGGCCAGGTTTTGCAGCTCACTGGTAGCGGTAGACAGCGGCGGCGCCTGGTAGAAATAACCGTAGAATCCCCGGAAGACCCAATTGAGGCGAGGAATTCTGATCGCCGCGCCGACGCGAGGATCAGTCGCATGCTCGGTGATCGCAGCATCGAATGCTGTCTCGCGCAGGCCCGCAATCAGGGTCAGCCACGGGGCTACTTTGTACTTGTCGTTGATGAAGAAGGCGGCCAGGCCGCCATTCACGCCGATGGAGGACGGAGGAACATTTGGTGTTCCGTCGGTGTATTCGTTGAAGAAGTAGTTGTGCTGGTGCTGGGCGAATCCGTAGACGCCGGCTTGCAGATCATTCTGCTTGTAGTTGACGTTCAGCGCAGCCTGCATGCCGCCATAATCGGCGGTCTGAGTAACGCTGGAGATGACGGGGAAATCGTTCGGGCCGCCGTGATAGTCCGCGCCGTTGTAGTGGTAGAAGGGGGAAAGAGTCACCAGCGTGTTCGGATCGAAGGTGTGAACCCACGAGAACGTTGCGTAGCCATCGGGCTCGACCTCGGTGTCATGCAGGCCGTAGCTGGGATAAATGCTGTTTCCGACTGAGCTGGGATCGGGATCGATGGGAATTTGGTAATAGTCCCGGCGGAGGGACCCGACAAGACGGTATTGATTTCCTGGATCGGGATTGAAGATGAACGAGGCGAATCCGCCGATGCCGTTGGCGGCATCGTTCACGACCTGTGGGATCGGTGTCTGCAGGCCGTAATTGCTGCGATTTCCATTCAGGCTGGCATAGTAAGCGGAGCGGGCGGTGTGCGCTCCGCAACTGACTTGATCGTCGGTCTGATAGAAGTTGCCAGCCATGATCACAAGATCGCATTCGCGATCGCGCTCGAACCCGGTTCGCGGCACGACGTTGAAAATTCCATAAGTGCGGTCGCCGTAGTCGGCATCGTAGCTGCCTCGCTGTACTTCGAGATAGTCGATGTCTTTGGGATCGATCTGCGGTCCCAGATTGTTCGCGATGTTTGTGTTCGGGATGGGCACCCCGTCAATCAGCCACTCGACCTGGTGTCCGCCGCGCATATGAAGCATGTCGTGAGTAACGTAGGCGGCGGGCACGTAGTCGGTGATCATCTCCATGCCGTTGATGCGGTCCGCTCCCGGTGTCTCCTGAATGTCTGTACGGTTCACCATCGTGGTCGGCGTGATGGTCTGCGTCGTTGCCTCCACCGGATTTTCCGCGACGACGACGCTCTCGTTCATGCCTGCAATGGCCAGCTGAAAATGAAGCACCGGACTGGTGTCGGACTGAACAATGACAGCCTGGCCGACCTGCTGAAAGCCTTTGGAAGAGACCGTTACCGTGTAATTGCCAATGGGCACCGAGCTAAATGCGAATTCTCCGTTGCTGTCAGAGCTCTGCGATTGCGTCCAGTCCGAGTTTTGGGCTTTCAGGGTAAGGTGTGCGTCCCGAACAGGGCGGTGCTGCGGGTCGTGAACGACGCCTCGAACGGAACCGAAGATGGTGGCAGAAGCGAAGGGCGTGCAGAGCAGGCACAGGGCCGCAAACGCCGGCAGAGAAAGAACGGGATGAAGCTTTCGGAACATGACGAGATTCCTCAATTCGGTTCTGTAGCAGTCACGGTTACAAAACGGAGGACAAGCAATGGGGACGCGCCGGGATCCGTTTTCGTGGCGGTGTTACAGGCTGAGGAAGGTGGGAGGGCCGCGCTTGTGGCGGGTGCGATCCGCGGAGATGCGGTAGCCGGCTTCGGCTTCGCGAACGATGGATTCCGGGCTGGCGGTGCGGACAAGAGAGGCCGGCGAGTTATTCAGCGCGAACGCGTGAGGAATCATCAACGTCGAATGGCCGAAGGGCGAGAAGGGGCACTTTTCAGAAACCGTCCGATAGCGGGAGGGGATGTTGCCCATGGCCATGCTCATGGCGCAGTGGTGCTTGCCATCGCGGCGGCAACAGGCAGGAAGCTGAGAGCCATCGGAAGCGGACGCGAGGGCGGACAAGAGAGCGGGCGCGATCAGCGGAAGGCTGAAGACGAGCACCAGAAGCGCCGAGGCGACGCGTCGCATGCGGCCATAGTAGCAGGAGGCGGGCGGTGAGACGAAACGCCAGCCTCCGCCAGTTACTGGGTCGAGTAGTCCTGCTGGACGATAGTCCACACGTCGTTCTTCTTCGAGGTCAGGACGAGGTGATGGGATACGGAGTCGGCGGCTTCTTTATCCGGCGTGTAGGAGAGGGTGTACTGATTTTTCAGCAGCGCGGAGATTTTGTTGAAAGCATCGTCGGCTTTGTCTTTCTTGCCTTCGACCATGTAACCGCCGGTTGCCGAGCAGATGTGCTCCAGGATCTCCTTGCCGTCGACATGGGGCTCGGATGAGGGCGACTGGCCGCCGCCGCGGCGACCGCCGCCGCCCCCACCGGGGTATCCGCCACCACCACCGGGATAGCCGCCTCCGCCCATGCCGCCGCGGCGGCCCTGATTCTGGTTAGGGTTGTTGGTTCGTTCCTCTTCGCCCTTGTAGTAGATGGCGAAGATGGCGGTGTGCGAGGCCTGGGCCGCGTCGATGGCGTCGTTAACAGTCTCCTTGCTGTCGCGATCGATGCCGTCGCCGATGAGAACGATGACGTGATGGCCGGGCTGTTTCTTCAGGATTTCGTTCGCGGAGAGGTAAATGGCATCGTAAAGAGTTCCACCGCTGCCGCCACCGGCAGCGTGACCAGAAGAGCTCTGGTCGCTGCTGTCGACGCCCCCGTTGCTTTGATTGCCGGACTGATTGGCGAATTGGGGCGAGCCCAGTTGGTTGGCGGCGTCGTGCAGCTTATTGACGTTGGCAGTTGGATCTTCGAGAAGATCGACCTCGCGGGCGAACTGGACGACGAAGGCTTTGTCGTCGGTGCCGGGGAGGGTGTGGTCGATGAAGTGGACGCTGGCGAGTCGCTCATCGCCGAGCTCGGTGCGGAGGTTGGTGCTGGTTTGCCCCAGGATGCCGAGGGTGATGGGCGAAGGCTGGGCGAGGGCGAACGAGGAGATCGTCTGCAGATGGCCGTTGTCGGTGAGCGTCACGTCGCCGGGGGTGAGATTCTTCACCGGATCGCCCTTCTTGTCGACGACCGTCACAGGAAGGCTGGTGGGCATTCCCGCGGGCGTCGAGGGGGACGCGGCGGCCGGTGCCGCTGGAGCAGCTGGGGTGGTGGTTTGGGCTGGCGCGCAGGTTGCGAATAGGGTGAGAGCGGCAAGGACGGCGAGCGGAAGTGTGTTCAAAGTGCGAATCTTCATGGTGGGTCTGGGTGGCGAATCCGGGTGTCGTCAAGACCACCCATTAGACGTTAGCACCGTGCTGGTGGTTTCGCTGGGTCAGACAGTTTCGCGGGCAGATTGGGAGGGGAGGCTTGGGAGTTTGCTAACAGCCCTGGCGGCGCCAGATGAGGTAGTCGACAGAATAGCGGCCCGCTCCGAAAATGAGCGCCATGAGCGAGGCGAAGAGGAAGGTGTATGGGTCGGCTCCGTAAAATTTGCCGGGATCGCTGATAACGGAGGCGAGGGCGGCGCGATCCGCGGTGATGTAGGCGACGAGCATGTCGCCCGCGAGCAGAAGGCCGATGAAGCGCGTGCCGAGGCCGGCGATGAGGAGGATGCCGCCGATGAGTTCAAGAAGGGAAATGATGACGCAGGTAGGGCCGGGGGCGGGGATGCCGAGGCTCGAAAAGAAATTCGTGGCAGTGTCCAGATGATGCAGCCGGCCCCAGCCGGACTGTGCGAATTGCCATCCCCAGTAAACCCGGACGAGGAGCAGGAAGGGCGCGTCGAGTTTTGCGGACAGGAACTGAAAGCGGCGGTAGGCGCTGGCGATGAGGTTGGAGGGCTTGCCTTTTAGTGCGGCGGTAGCGGGTGTACTCATGGTTAGTTGCCCTTTCGTGCGGGGAACGTTGGAGTCACGATGGCGCTGGCGGGGAAGGAACTCACGGGTGCGGCTCTCCGAGCAGACAGGCTTCCATCGACTGGCGCTCCGGACGGATGCGGAAGCTGCCGTAACAAAGTCTGCG
The DNA here is from genome assembly GCA_964610635.1 of uncultured Acidobacterium sp. Classification (GTDB taxonomy): domain Bacteria; phylum Acidobacteriota; class Terriglobia; order Terriglobales; family Acidobacteriaceae; genus Palsa-343. The sequence goes on along the minus strand of CAZSWI010000128.1, from coordinate 3,499 downwards.
CAGGATTGAATCGGGGCGGCCATGCCAGCTGCCCCAGGAGAGAGGCGAATCGCCGTTCACGTCTTTAGCTTCGCGGTTGGCGCCGGCGTCGAGGAGGAGCTGAACGGTGGCTTCGGAGGCGAAGGCGGCGGCGCGGTGCAGAGGGGTTTCGCCGCGGGTGCGGCAATCGCGCATGAAAGCGCCGGTTTCCGCGCCTGGTATCGTTGCGGCGTTGGGATTGGCTCCTGCTGCGAGCAGCACGCGGACGACACGATCATGAGCTGCTCCGCCTTTGGAGGTTGCCGCGTGGAGAGCGGTTTCTCCGGTTTCGGTCTCGGCTTCGTTGACTTTCGCGCCGGTTTCGAGCAGGAACTGGCAGAGACGCCAGTGTCCATGAAAAGCGGCGGCGTTGAGTTGGTCATCGAGGGCAGATCGGGATTCACCGTGAGCCAGAAGACAGCGAATGGCGCTTACGTCGCCATAGTAGGCGCACCACTGAATCAGCGAGACTCCCTGCGCGTCCCTGGAACTGGCGGCGTGACCCTGGGCCAGGTATTCGAAGACAAGGTCGGTGCGTCCGTCGGTGATCTGATCGAGCATAGAGTTCTGTTGGATTTGCCGTCAGCTGGTGAACCAACCCAGCATAGCCCAGTTGGCGAAGGCTTCCTGAAGAAATGCGGGATGCTGGCCTTCGGGGAGGGAGCTGTTGGCGAGGGCCAGGTCGATGGCGTCGCCCAGAGTTTTGCCGGCGAGGAGCGCCGAGAGCAAGTGGAATTCTTCCGGGGAAAGCGGCTTGTACCAGACGGAATTGTCAAGCCGATGCAGTGCTACGTGGATCGCTTTGGGGGCGAGGGCGGCTACGTGGCGGACATGGTGGCGTTTGCGCCTGGTGCTCGCGTTGTTCGCGGAAGATGCGGCGCTGCCGTTTTCGTTGCGCAGCTCAAGCAGCAGGTCGTCGACCGGATAGGAGAGCGCGAGCATGCGCAGGTACGGTTGCAGGCGCAATTTGGAGTGTTCGTCGATCGCGGCGAGCTTCTGGGCGCTGAGGCGTGGGCGCTCTTCGGAGTCGAAGGTTTCGATGTGGGCCCATTCGAGACGGGCCATGTCTCGCGCCAGTACCGGGTGGGGGCCGAGGTGTTCGGGATGCTCATCGAACCAGCCGTCGAGCCGCGAGCCAAGATTGCGAAGGCTGAATGACTCCGATGGGCAGTCGGTGAGATACGCCCGCATGAGTGCGTCGAATTTGGTGCGGCCAAGGATCGCCTGGAGGCCGGGGAAGTCTTCTTCGAAGCAGGAGAAGAGGCGGTACCAGTACTGGCGGTTGTAAATTTCGAGGCGCTCAAAAGAGGAGAGACGGTCGTTGGGACGGATGATGGCTTCGGCTTCGGCGATGTTGGAGGCGCCGTCACTGCGGCGGCGCGGCATGTTCTCCTGCCGGGTGAGCGGATGCATCACGGCGGCGGCCATGCGGCGCTGAATTTCGAGAAGTTGGCCAGGGTGGCTCATCGGGCGGAGTCCACAAGCATGTCCCTCCGCTTCGCGCCTTCCGGCGCTTCGGTCGGGATGACAAATCTTTTTGTGGCGGACTCGATGGCAGCGAGGCTGCTGCTGGTTTGAGCGCCATCGGCCGCGGCTTTGAGGAACTTTGTTGCCTTGAGCGCTTCAGCGTGGACTTCTTCGAAACTGGGGATGTTGTCGTCCCACTCCAGCAGCGTGGCCGTAGGGCCGCAGCGCTCGATGGCGCGCGCATAGAGTCGCCAGACGGCGGGGAGGACGGGATGATCGTGCGTGTCGAGGATGTACTTCTCGAACTTGCTGTGCCCGGCGATGTGGATCTGCGCAACACGATGGGCGGGGACGAAATTGACGTACTCGAACGGATCGAAGCTGTGGTTTTTCGAGGAGACGTAGATGTTGTTGACGTCGAGCAGAATGCCGCAATCGGCACGCTCGACGACTTCGGTGAGGAACTCCCACTCGGTCATTTCGGATGCGTGGAATTCGGCGTAGCTGGAGACATTCTCGACGACGACGGGAACTTCGGTGAAGTCCTGGACCTGGCGGATTTTTTGGGCCGTGACCTCGACGGCTTCCCAGGTATAGGGCATGGGAAGCAGGTCGTGCGTGTAGCGTCCGTCGACGGAGCCCCAGCAGAGATGGTCGCTGAGCCAGGGCGTCCTGGTGCGGCGGGCCAGACGCTTCAGTTTCTTCAGATGTTCGCGGCTGAGCGGGTCTGCAGAGCCAAAGTACATGGAGACGCCGTGCTGGACAATTTTGTATTGCGAAAGGATCTGGTCGAGGACCTCGAGCGGGCGGCCGCCATCGACCATGTAGTTTTCTGAAATGATCTCAAACCAGTCGACGACTGGTTTGCGCGAGAGGATGTGCTGGTAGTGCGGGATGCGCAGACCGATGCCCACGCCGTAGTCGGTAAACCCATTGAAGCGATTTGCGGGCACGGAAACAAACCTCGATGAGAAAAGCGAAGGGCCGCGGGTTGCGCGGCCCCGCAGGCAGAGCTGAAACTAGTCAGGCATCTTGGAGCCGTCTGTAGCGCAGCCGCCCTTGCCTTTGCAGCTGTTCTTGCCTTTGCAGCCATTGTCGCTGCTCTTGCAGCCGCCCTGGCCTTTACAGTCGTTTTTCCCTTTACAGGAGTGTTTGGGGGCTTTGTCGAGGGTCGTGCCGCTGAACGACAGCTTGCCCGCCTTCAGAATGGGCGTTGCGGACGTGTTGACTGCTGCTGACGCGTGCATGGCTGTCGCGCCGCTCAGCAGACCAGACACGGCTGCGGCGACCATCATGGTCTTCATCGATTGCTTCATTTGTCATTCCTCCATCGGATTGCGAGGACCGAGACCAGGCGCGCATTGGGGACCGGAAAACCCCTTCGAGTTCAGAAACAACTCGCTGGGGACCCTTTGGGGAGCGCCGGGGCGGGGGACCTCACGGTGCGGATTAGACTACATAATCAACTACGCGGTGTGCCACCGTCCTGGATTGTTTATTTTCGGTCGTTTACCGGGTGTTCACCGGGCGGGTGGGGGCGGGGTAACTTAACGGTTACCTGGCCGTTTGGCGCATCTTCAAGAGGAAGGAGGGGTTGAGGGACGGATGGCGAATTCTGCCGGATCAAAGCGCAGCCGATCGGCGCGGATAGCACTGCGTTTTGTGCTGATGATCGGCGTGGTCAGCTTTTTCGCGGATTTTGTGTACGAAGGCGGCCGGAGTATCGCAGGGTCGTTTCTGGCGACACTCGGTGCGAGCGGCGCGATTGTCGGCGTGGTCGCAGGCCTGGGCGAGCTGCTCGGGTATGGGCTGCGATTCTTTTCCGGACGGCTGAGCGAGCGGACTCGGCAGTTCTGGCCCATGACACTGCTTGGTTATTTTGTGCAGATGGCCGCTGTGCCGGCGCTGGCGCTGGCCGGGAACTGGCAGGTCGCCTCGGTGTTGATTGTGCTGGAGCGCGTGGGGAAGGCGATTCGGAATCCGCCGCGGGACGTGATGCTGTCGCATGCCGGGA
>CAZSWI010000127.1:0-9936 GCA_964610635.1 uncultured Acidobacterium sp. | reverse complement strand
TGGCCCAGCTGAGTTCAAACATCTTTCTGCAGCCATTTAGCGCGTCGTTGCTCGCAGGAATAATCGGAGCGCTGGCAGTTCGGTACGACTTGAGCTCGACACTCCGCCTTATCGCGGTCTGCCCATGCATGGTTCTGGTGCCAGGGCCGCATATTCTCAATGGCGCATTGGACGTTGTCAGGGGACGCATCGATCTCGGCGCTGCCCGCCTGATCTATGCCGGGCTCGTGGTTATGGCGATTTCGGCGGGACTGCTGCTCGGACTCGCGCTTCTCGGCGTCTCCTTACCCATTGATCAGGCCGGCAGAGTTGTGCCCATGTGGCTCGACACGATCGCTGCCGGCGTTGCTGTTTTCGCTTACGGCGTCTTCTTCTCCATGCCGATGCGCATGCTGGCCTGGCCGGTGGCAGTGGGCATGCTGGCCCATGCTTTGAGGTGGTGGTTGCTTTCTTTACCTGCCTCCGGCGCCCCAGTCGGAGCAATGGTCGCCAGTCTCCTCGCCGGGCTGATCCTTACTCCCGTCGCGCGCCGTTGGAACATGCCGTTTGCAGCCATCGGTTTCGCCTCGGTTGTGTCACTGATTCCAGGCGTCTACTTATTCCGGATGACGAGTGGCCTTGTACAACTTGCCAGCGGCTCGCACACGACCCTGGGGCTCCTGAGCGCGACCATCGCCGACGGCACGACCGCGATCGCAATCATCCTGGCGATGAGCTTCGGCCTTCTGGTTCCGAAATTGGTCATCGATTACCTGGGTGAGAGATCGATGCGAGCGCGATCCTGATGGGCGAGCCGCGTTCGATGGAGGTAGTCAGGATCGTTTCTTCAGGCATGGACCGGGAAATGAGCGGGACTACTATCAATCCATGCTCGCCGGCAGAGTCGCCGGCAGTAGCTTTCAGAACTCCTCTTGCTCCGGCGAGAATGCGCGAATTTCCCTATGCATTTTCGAGTCGGCCCGGTTTGCGGAAAAGGTAGTGAGAGACACCCCATTCGTTGCCGTCTTTGTAGCCCCATAGTTCATCGCACGCCATGTAAAAGACGCGCCAGCGGGCCAGCCATTTCATGGCTTCGCTTCGGCGCGCTGCGCCAGAAAGATCCTTCGCGTACGTGGATTCGAAGAGCTGGAGAATCTCCTCGCGGTGCGCATCGGTCTTCTCGAGCCAGGCGCGGGCTGTCTTTTGATAGTGGGTTCCGTTGACAAGCCAATGGTCTTCGATCTGCAAATCGCGCTGAAAGTTGAGCAGTAAATTATCGCTGGGCATCACCCCGCCGGTGAAGAAGTATTCGGCCAGCCAGTCGCCGGCGTCGCGCACTTCGAATGGGTAGGAAAAGATGCGATGCGTGAAGATGTGGACGAAGAGCCGCGCCGCGGGTTGCATCCATGAAGCGATCCGCGACAGCAGGAGCTCGTAGTTGCGCATGTGCTCGAACATCTCGACGGAAACGACCCGATCGAATCGCGCCGAGGTGTGCGCAAACGCGTCGAAGGCGTTCATGTCCGCGGTGACGATGCGAACGTTGGTGATTTTGCGCTCCAACATGCGCGCTTCGATAAAAGCACGCTGCGATGAGGAGTTGGAGACGGCGAGGATGCTGGCGTTCGGAAAACGCTCCGCTAGCCAAAAGGTGAGTGATCCCCAACCGCAGCCGAGTTCGAGGATGCGTTGCCCGTCTTCGATTTGCGCGCGCTGGGTGGTCATCGCGAGCATCGCTTCCTCTGCTTTATCGAGTGATGTGCAGCCAGGCTCCCACAGGCCGGAGCTGTACTTGAGGCGCCGGCCGAGGGTCAGCTCAAAAAAACGCGCTGGGACTTCATAGTGCTGTTGATTCGCCTCCACGGTGGAAAGGGCGATGGGGCTGCGACGAAGCTGCGCGATGAAGTGGCGCAAAAACTCGCTCTGCTGTTCCGGCCCGCCGCGGGCTTCATCCCGGAGGCGTTGCCCGAGGAGGCGTCGAATCTGCAACCGAACCACGGGGTCGGGCACAAAGCCGCGCTCCAGCAGCCCCGACGACCAGTCGACGACAGTGGCGTTCAGGCGAGACATCAGGGTCGGGGATGCCAGCTGGATATTCAGGCGGCTTTCTCCCGGCCCTTTGGAAACCAAGGTACAAACGCGCTGGTGGTCCTTTGATACTCCGCGTACGCCTCGCCTTTGCTTCGCAGCGACTGCAGTTCCGTGGCGGGGATTCCGGTGACGCGAAGCAGGAAGAAGAGCATGAGGAGCGGCGCGCTCCATGCGAACCACCCGTGGTGAACTGGCTCAGCGAACACCGCCCAGCCGATCCACACCAGCCATTCGAAGAAGTAGTTGGGATGGCGTGAGTAGTTCCAAAGCCCGTCACGGCAAACCGCCCCGTGGTTGGCGCTGCGCTTGAAGCGCGCCAGTTGAGCGTCGGCGAGGCTCTCTCCGAGAATTGCCACCAGCCAGATAACAACGCCGGCAATCTGGACCGAAACCATTTTGCCGGGCGCATCGGCGTCAGTGCAGACGAGCAGAAACGGAATGGAAAGGAGCACGTCCAGAACCGCCTGCGCTTCAAAAAAGAGCAGAAACTTCCATGCCGCTGACGAGGACCACTGCGCCCGCAATTGTTGGTAGCGGCCTTCTTCCGGTTTGCCGACGACACGCCGAAACAGGTGAGTGCCGAGCCTGCCGGACCACACGATGACCATCGCGGTGATTGTCCAGCGGGGAAACGGCGCGGCCTTGCCCCGGATGGCGTCGAGAAGAGCGAGTAAGCCAAGACAGTAAGCCCATGCGATGTCGACGATTCCGGCATTGCCCGTCCGCTGCTCGATCAGCCAGACGACGAACATGATGAGCGCAACTACGACCAGGCCGAGCAATGACAGCCAAAGGAAAGGGGTCATGGGATCACCACGCCGGCCTCTCGACTGGCCGCAATCGCCCGAGCCATGCCGCGAATCGGCGGCAGAGCGATCGAGTACACAGCCGCGAACAGAAACGGCGCGAGAAACAGCCACGCCACGATGCCCTGCAGGGCGAGCAGCCAGAGGACGTGCAGGCCTTGCCAGTGGTTGTGGCGAAATACCGCAATCATCTCCAGGAGCGATAGGCGCGTGCCCTGAGCGCCAAGCATAAATTCGCCGGCGCGAATGAACGGAACGATGAGCGCAAGCTGGAGCGGGTAGATCAAATAATTGACCAGCTGGATGGTCGGCAAGTTGAGACCGAAGGTCAATGCCGCGGCGCCAGCAAGGAGGGTCGTCGTCCCCATGACAGGGAAAAGCCCGCAGACTACTCCGCAGGCGACGCTGCAGGCCAGCTTCTGCGGAGCCGTTCCCTCGCGCAGAATCGCGACGAGCGGCGTGATGAGACGGCGTTGCAAAAAAGAGGCCATCGGGAGGCGATGCTATTTCCGGCCGAGGAGCGCCGCGGCCGGCTGATCGGGACGAAGCTGAAACAGCTGCAGAAGGACATATCCCGACATAGCAATATTACCGAGAGACATGATAAGAACGAACCACAAAATCCGGCTCCATACCTTAGTTTCGCGGAAGCAGACCCACACGAAGAACGTGAGAAAGCCAAAGTAAGCATCGGCCAGTGTGGCGCATGCCCATGGGCTCGTCGACCAGCTGAACTCGCCGGGAGCCAGAAGCAGGGACTTGCGGGCCTGCACCCGGACGGTCATGACGACCATCGAAAGAAAAATGCCGCCGAACAGGATCTTGAGAAATGTCTTCATAGGCTCCTCGTAATTGGACTATAGACGCCTCCAGGAGAGAGGCACGGCACACTGCGCGGGGTAAATCTCTTCACCTTAAGTAAAAAAGCGGGGCTTTGTATTGACTCTGGTGAAAATAGCATAGCGAATCCACCAATCCGTTCGACCCACCCGCGCGTAATACTAATATAGAATTTCGGGAATCAGGGAAAGCCCCTCCGTGACGATGGCGGAAATGCGCCTTAAGAATCTTAAACACAAAGACTTATCCGGGAGACGCTTGAGCAGAGTAACGATGTCGGATGTCGGGACCATTCACGAAGTGGCTCAGAGGGCGAAGTATCGTCTGGGAGCGATCGTCCCTTTTGTTGCGATCCACCTTGCGTGCGCGTGCGTGCTTTTCATCCCGTTTCATTGGAAATATGTCGGACTGGCGTTAGCTCTGTATCTGGTGCGGATGTTTGGCGTAACCGCGGGCTATCACCGGTATTTCAGCCATCGCTCGTTTCATCTGACCAGGCCGATGCAGTTTGCTCTCGCATTCCTGGCGGAAACTTCTTCGCAAAAGGGCGTTCTGTGGTGGGCGGCTCATCATCGCGTCCATCATGCGGAGTCGGATCTGGAAAAGGATATTCATTCGCCTCGCCAGGACGGCTTCTGGTGGGCGCACGTGGGCTGGGTTATCTCGAACGACTACGACGAATACGATCCGCGCCTCATCGGCGACTTCGCGAAGTTCCCTGAGCTTCGCTGGATCGATCGCCACTTCTGGGTGCCCCCCGTGACCCTGGCGCTGGCGACGTTGGTGCTCGGTGGCTTTCCAGGCTTCCTTTGGGGATTTTGTGTTTCCACAGTCCTGTTGTTTCATGGTACCTTCGCCATCAATTCCATAGCCCACGTTTGGGGCACTCGGCGATTCGACACACCGGACGACAGCCGTAACAACTTCGTTCTGGCGCTGATCACTCTGGGCGAGGGTTGGCACAACAATCACCATCAATACATGTACGCCTGCCGCCAGGGACTGCGCTGGTGGGAGATCGACATTACCTACTATGTGCTGCGTGCCTTGCAGGCTGGGGGTATTGTGCGGGACATTCGATCTGTGCGCCTGCCCCACGGCGGATCATGACCCGCGTCGCGGTCATCGGATCCGGAATCTCGGGCATGGCGGCAGCGTATTTTCTGAGCCGTAGGCATGAAGTGTGGTTGTATGAGCGGGATCTGCGGCTGGGCGGCCACACGCACACGCACAACATTCAAACCAGTGTGGGCGCTCGGCCGATCGACACCGGCTTCATCGTCCATAACGACCGAACCTACCCAAACCTGGTGCGCCTACTCCGCGAACTGGGAGTGGAGCGGCAGAAGAGCGACATGTCCTTCGGCGTCACGGACGAACGTAACGCTCGCGAGTACAGCAGCCGCGGGCTGAACGGTTTCTTTGCATCTCGAGAGAATCTTTGCCGCCCCGCGCATTATGCGCTGTTCCGCAGCATCGTGCGCTTTAATCGGGAATCGACGCAGCGGCTGCGCGAGGGCATCCCACCGGAAATGACGCTCGGCGAATACATCGATCGCTACGGATTTAGCGGCGATCTGACTCGCCTCTATCTCTATCCCATGGCTTCCGCTGTGTGGTCTGCGTCGCTCGCCCATATCGACCAGTTCCCCGCTTTCATGCTGCTGCGCTTTTTTGAAAACCACGGCTTTTTGACCATCGACGATCATCCGCAGTGGTACACGATCCGGGGTGGGAGCTCTGTCTACATCCCTCCGCTCACCGCACCCTATCGCGACCGCATCGTGACCGGCGCCAAAATTCAGGCTGTTTTCGGAGGAGAAAGCGGAGCCGCGATTCACTTTCCCGACGGGCAAAAACAAATTTTCGATGACGTAATCTTCGCGTGCCATGCACCGGAGGCGCTGCAGCTCATTGGCGAGGCAAGCGCGACCGAGCGGTCGCTGCTCGGCTCCTTTGCGACCACGAGGAATCAGGCGACGCTGCACACGGACGATCGTCTGCTTCCGCGAGCGAAGGCCGCGCGCGCTTCCTGGAATTACCGAATCGATAACAGGAGTTCCGCAGCCACGGTCACGTATCACATGAATCGCCTGCAGAGGCTCGATACGCCGGAGCAATACTGTGTCACGCTCAATGATGGCGAAACCATCGGCCGGGGAAAAAGTTTGCGGGAGATTGCGTACAGTCATCCGCTTTTTACGATCGAATCCGTTCGAGCGCAACAGCGATGGGCCGAGGTGAGTGGAGTTCGTCATCTGCATTTTTGCGGCGCCTACTGGTTCTATGGATTCCATGAGGACGGGTTGAATTCGGCGATCCGCGTCGCAAAGGCTCTCGGAGTGGAGTGGTGAGGCGATGATCGCATCCGGCATCTATACAGGCACACTGCGGCATCGCAGGTTCCGCCCGCGGTCGCACATATTCACCTATCCGCTTTTTCTGGCCTTTCTGGACATCGACAGACTACCGGAGCTGATGTCGATTTCACCGCTGGCCAGTTACAACCGGTGCAATGTGATCAGCTACCTTGAGGCCGATCACTTCGGTGATTCGGCCCTGCCCCTGAGGGAGCGGCTGCGCCTCGACCCACGAAGGCCATCCGTCGGGCTCGGACCCAGGGAACCGGTTTTCTTGCTGACGCACCTGCGTACCTTTGGCTACAACTTCAACCCGGTTTCCTTCTATTACCACTACAGCGGCGGTGAGTTCCGGTCGGTCATGGCTGAGGTTAACAACACATTCGGGGAGACGGAGAATTACTGGCTCAATCAAGACCTTGAAGTTTCCGCTTCGATGGCGAGACGGTACCGCTTCAACAAGAGCTTTCATGTGTCCCCGTTTATGCCCCTGAACCAGATCTACGACTGGACCTTCAGCGCTCCGGGCGAGGACCTGGTAGTGGAATGCATGAGCTTCGAAAATGGTGACCTGGTCTTCGACTCGACGTTGAAACTAAGGCGCCGGGAGTGGACCAGGCACGAATTGCATCGCGCCATCGCGGAGTTTCCCCTGATGACAATGCGGGTGATCGCGGGAATTCATTGGCAGGCACTGCGACTGGCGTTGAAGGGCGTGCCCGGCGTTGCGCATCCCGGGAAGGGCATCTACACAAGAAGAAATAAGCAGGAATTGGGGGCTTCATGGAAGACGCATTGAGCGCAGTGCACACCAAACCCGGGCTCACCCAAAGGCTGTTTTACGAATCTCTGAAGGATTTTAGCGAGTGCTTCCTCCAGGTTCGATTCGGTGGCGTCATGCGAAGTTTTGGCGACCCGAGCAATCCTCTGCGAGCCGAACTGGTGGTGCATCGCGAACGATTCTTTCCGCGGGCTGTGCTGGGCGGCGATATCGGGGTAGGCGAAGCCTATATGGATGGCGACTGGTCGTCTTCCGACGTGGTTGCCGTGGTCCGTGCCGCCATCCGCAATATGCCCAGGCTCGATGCCCGAAATCGTGTGATCTCGATGGCCACGCGACTGCTCAATTATGCGCGTCACCGGCGCAGGGATAACACGGAGACAGGTAGCCGTAAGAACATCGCCTCGCATTACGATCTGGGCAACGATTTTTATCAATTGTTTCTCGACAGCTCGATGGCCTACTCCTGTGCTCTGTACAGTGACCCGGAAGACGCGCTGGAGGTGGCACAAAACCGCAAATTCGAGACGATTTGCCGCAAGCTCGATCTGCAACCGGGCGATCGCGTAATCGAGATTGGTACCGGATGGGGTGGATTCGCCACATATGTAAAGCGGCACTACGGTTGCCGGATAACCACCACCACGATTAGTCGAAAGCAACATCAGTTCAGCGCGAAGCTGTTTGCATCGCTCCCAGGGTCCCCGGTCGAGCTCCTGTTCGAGGACTACAGGAACCTCCGTGGCAGCTACGACAAGCTGGTCAGCATCGAGATGTTCGAGGCGGTGGGATACAAACACTACGACGAGTTTTTTGCTGTCTGCGAGCGCCTCCTGAAACCGAACGGAAGGATGCTGCTGCAGACCATTACGATGAACGAGCAGCATTTCAGGCAATATTTGCAACAGAGTGACTGGATTAAGAAATATATTTTCCCAGGGGCGGAATTGGCGTCGGTCGCTGAAATGCTGCGGTCGGTGGCGCGGGTAAGTTCCCTGCGTCTGGTCGGAGCAGAAGATATCGGCGAGCACTATGCGCTTACCCTGAGCGAGTGGCGGCGTCGCTTCCTAAGCCGTCTCCCCGAGGTGCGGCGGTTGCAATTCGACGAGCGCTTCATTCGCATGTGGAATTTCTATCTCGCCTACTGCGAGGGCGGATTTCTGGAACACTACATTGGTGACATGCAGCTTGTTCTTGATAAGCCGTCCGCGTGCTAAGGGGCGAATTCCTGATCGAGGCGCTCGGCGCCTCGACGCAAATGATTTCCTTCAGGCTCTCGTCGGCGTTTCCGAGGAGCGGTGCGGTCCACGTGAGATGATCATGACGACAATGCAGACGGAATCGGCCATTGACAGGAAGACATACAATTGACCGGAGTTGATGCAGCCATCGATTAACATACCCGACCGGCAGGCCGAGGCATTCCCTGTCCTGACCCCGGCCCAGATCGACCGCATCCGGCCGTACGGCACTGCGAGAACAGTTCGAGCCGGAGAGATTCTGTTCGAGTTGGGCGAACGGGGACTGCCTTGCTTTGTAGTGCTCTCAGGAAAGCTCGAGATTCTCATGACGAGCCTCTCCGGCGAGCACGTATTTGTGACCTATAGTCCAGGAGGTTTCTCCGGAGAAATGGTCTTGATTTCCGGAGCCCGCTCTATGGCGCGCGGGCGCGTTGCCGACCCGGGGGAATTCCTCGAGGTTAGCGCCGATGCCCTGCACTCGCTGATCGCAAAAGATGCCGAACTCAGCGATATCTTCATGCGCGCTTTCATCCAGCGACGCCTCTCGCTGATTACAGAGGGCATGGGTAACGTGGTTATCCTCGGATCGCACTACTCAGCTAACACGCTGCGCGTGCGCGAGTTTCTCACCCGCAATGGCCACCCGCACACCTATATCGACCTCGACAGCGATACGACTGCTCAGGAGCTGCTCGATCGCTTTAGCCTGAAGATCGACGAAATACCCGTTGTGATTTGCAGCGGAAAAGCCGTGCTGCGCAATCCCACTACGCAGAAGTTGGCTGAATGTCTGGGATTCGCGGACACAGTCGATGAATCGCACATTCGCGATGTTGCCATCGTGGGCGCCGGTCCGTCCGGACTGGCGGCGGCGGTTTACGCCGCTTCTGAAGGCTTAGACGCCGTCGTGATCGAGGCCGACTTTCCCGGCGGACAGGCGGGCTCGAGCTCGAAGATAGAGAATTACATTGGTTTCCCTACTGGCATCTCCGGCCTGGATCTCACGGGCCGCGCCGTTGCCCAGGCGGAAAAATTTGGCGCTCAGATGTTGGTGGGACAACGAGTGGTCCGGCTCCAATGCGATCGGAGACCATACCAGCTCTCGCTGGAGAATAGCAGCATTCTGCAGGCCCGCAGCATCGTCATCGCCGCTGGAGCGCAATACAACAAGCCGAATATCGCCAACCTCAGGCAGTTCGAAGGAAATGGAGTTTATTACGCGGCTACATTCATGGAATCGCAACTTTGCGGGGGCGACGAGGTCATCGTCATCGGCGGCGGCAATTCAGCCGGCCAGGCAGCAGTTTTCCTGGCAGAGACTGCTCACCGGGTCTATATGCTGGTTCGCGGAAAAACCCTTTCGGAAACCATGTCGCGCTATCTTACCCAGAGGATTACGACCCACCCGGTGATCGAGCTGCATCTGGAATCCGAGCTCCTGTCATTAGAGGGCAATTCGCATCTGGAACGCGTCACCTGGCTCGAACGGTCGTCGGGGGAGAGTTCGACGCGCGAGATCCGGCACGTTTTCGTGATGGCGGGTGCGTCACCGCGGAGCGACTGGTTGCGGGACTGTGTCGCCCTCGATCAGCAGGGCTTCATTCTTACCGGACGGGATCTCGATCCTGTTCTGGCAAACGCGCCGCGAAAGTGGCCTCTGGGCCGGCCACCGCAGATGCTTGAGACCAGCTTGCCGGCAGTATACGCAGTTGGCGACATCCGCTCCGGAAACGTGAAGCGGGTGGCGTCAGCCGTTGGCGAAGGTGCGATCTCGATCCACCTGGTACATCGCGCTCTGGCGGAAATATAGCGTCCCCGTCTGCTTCTCCTCTCAGGCA
>CAZSWI010000126.1:4219-9957 GCA_964610635.1 uncultured Acidobacterium sp. | reverse complement strand
TACAACCCTTCGGTTAACAGCCGAATGCTCTGCCATTGAGCTACTGAGGAGTGTGGCCTACGCGCTTCTCTGCGGAAATTATATCAAAGGGCCAGCCGCACCCTGCCGCTGCGTTACGCTGGTTACCTGGAGGAGAAACGTCATGCTGAAGACCGCTCCGCGCATTTCGCGCATCCCACGAGCCCAGGCCGCGCCGCCTGTGGGCGAGATCTACGACCGTTACATGCGCACTCGTGGCAACGTGCCGAATATGTTTCGCACGATGGCTCATCGTCCCGAGATTCTCGCGACCATGATCGCGCATTTCGAGGCCGTCCTGCAGACCGGCACCGTTCCCCTGCGGCTCAAGGAGCTGGTCATCGTCCGCACTTCGCAGCTCAACCAATGCGCTTACTGCCTCGCATCGCATTCGCAGATTGCCTTGCGACTGGGGTGGTCACGCGATCAACTCGACGGCCTTAACGGCTACTCCGGCAGGAGCGATTTCACTGACGCGGAAAAGGCCGCGCTTCGACTCGCCGAGCGGATGACAACCGATGCCAATCGCATTCCCGATGAAGACTTCGAGGAGTTGCGCGAGCATTTCAACGAAGGAGAAGTCGTAGAGCTTATGGCCGCCATCGGCCTGTTCAACTACTTCAACCGCTTCAACAATGCCCTGCAGCTTGAACCGACGAAGCCTGGCGAAGGCGCGGAGCAGCTCGACCCTCAGTAGAAAAGAATAGCAACGTGGTAAGTTGTGAAGCTCGCCTGGTTGAGCTGCGGGAAACACGCACCCACCGCGGCTTTTCTGAAGTCTCCGCCGCGAATCTGCTGGACCACCTGACCGGGTAGCTGGCTCAGGTCCGCCGTTTCGAATCGGACAATGGAGCGCGCGTCCGACCCCTCCGGAATGCCGTGTCCCATCGAGCACGCCTGCTCCGCCGGCCCCGCGGTCACTGTCGGATCGACACTCTGCTTCCGCACTAATTCGCGCACCCTCTGCTCCACCTGTTCGCGTGTCAAAGCCTCGGACGACTGTTCGAAGTCCTCCACCGCATAAAGAGATCCTGCACGCTCCGCCACGGCAATGCCGACCGCGTTCATTCTCGGATCGAGAATATTAGTCCGATGCGCCGTCGACTGCATCCACTCGTGTTCGATCGACGCAGGGCCAGGACCGGTCGCGACATTCTCCGCGATGGCCTGAAAATGCGCGCCCGCTGTCGCTGCCCTCGCTATCAGCGCGTCTTCGCCGGGATACTGATGTGAAAGTGAGCGCTCCTGCACCATTCGGTCGGCGTGTGCCTGAGCCGCGGCAGCAAGAGCCGCATCCCAGCGCAGAGCAGGGAGCCCCTGCTCCTGGCGGTCCTCATTGGTCAGCGTGAAGATCCGGCGTGCTGCCGAGCTGGGTCCCGCAACTTGCGCAAGACCCCCCAACATCGTCGCTCCCGACACCACGGCTATACCCGCCATCAGCACAAATCGTGCTGCCAAATCGACCGTAGATTTTATGCGAGCCATGAGCGCAGACCCCTCCGGCAGGATTCGTGTCAGGCTGCTTCGCTGCTTTCATTCCCAATGGGAGGGTCGCTTACCGGCAGCCGGCTGCGATACCGCATCATCAGAGGCAGCAGCTTCCGCGCCGACCAATAACGCGGAACGTAGCGCCCAGGGGCGGAGACACATCGAAACAGCCAACCCAAATAGAATTGATCCGCCCACATGGGAATGCGAACCTGATCGCCGCTAAGAAAGGCAATGGCCGCGCCGATGCAATGTATCGCTGGCACATAATTGAGCCGGCGCTTCAGGTAAAGGCCCAGCCGTTCCTGGACGCCGCCGCCGACAGTGATCACAATGTGCTTTGGACGCCGGCGCTCGATCTCCTCGATTAAAGAGCAGTCTTCGATCTCCGCTCCGTACATGGGAGCCTCATAAATACAGTTTGCCGGAACCTGAATCCCCTGGCCATTCAGCCATTCGAGATTGGTCTTTGCATTCGAAGGACCCGCCATGATCCAGAACGTGTTGCCGGGCCGGCGAACCTCAGGCAGCAGCAGGAGCTCATTCAGATATTCGAGGCCGGACAATCGGCGAACGTTATCGCCCTCCAGCAGGTTCCAGATCATAACCATGAACCCGGAATCGGTTAAAGCAATGTCGGCGTTGAGCAAAGCCTCGCGATAAGCAGCGTTCGTTCCCAGGTCCTTCAGTGCGGGCGCCGCGGGAACCACCAGAAGACCCCCCTGGCTCATGCGCTCGATGGCTCCCCCCACGTCTCCCGCATAGAAGTCGACGCCGAGAATTCTGCGACGATTGGAATTCGCGCCTTTGGATTGAAGTCCACTGTGCAATTCGCCGGTCTGTGAATTGGAGCTCATCGCTAACAGCGGGCTCCCACCAGCATCTGGCTTTCAATCCACTCGTAGGTTCTTGCCATTCCATCTCTCAGGCGGATCGACGGCTCCCACTTCAGTCTCTCGAGAATCTTCGTATTGTCGCTGTTCCGGCCATTCACGCCTTTGGGAGCGCTCAGGTCGTAACGGCGTTCCAGTTTCACTCCCGCAATCTCTTCCACAATGTCCACCAGCTGATTAATGGTCACCAGTTCGCTGGAACCGAGGTTGATCGGCTCATCTATCTCGCTCTCGGCGATGGCTAAAGTGCCCTTTGTGCAGTCGTCAATGTACATGAAGCTGCGCGTCTGTTTGCCGTCACCCCATATCTCGATCTCGTGCTTGCCGGAAATTTTCGCCTCGATAACCTTGCGGCAAATCGCCGCCGGCGCCTTTTCGCGTCCCCCCGTCCAGGTTCCCAATGGACCGTAAACATTGTGATAACGGGCCACGCGGCATACCATGCCGAAATCCTCTTCAAAATGCCGGCACATCCGCTCACTGAAGAGCTTCTCCCATCCGTAGCCATCCTCCGGGAGCGCGGGATACGCATCTTCTTCCTTCAGCGGAATCACATCCGCACTCTTCTGTTTCTCGCCGTTGTAGACGCACGCGGATGATGAGTAGAAGAACCGCTCGACGCCGGAATCGCGGGCAGCCATCAGCATGTGAGTATTGGTTAAAACGCTGAGCATGCACAGAGCCTTGTTGTTCTCAATGAACCCCATCCCGCCCATATCTGCAGCCAGCTGAAAAATCCACTTCACGCCTTCGGCGGCCTTGTAGCAGCTGTCCTTCTCTTTCAAATCGAGGACCAGATTCTCCACGTCGCTGGAGACCTGATACCACTCGTCCAAAGGCTTTACGTCGACCGCCCGGATTACATTTGTGCCCTGGGCTCGGAGATACTTCACCAAATGACCACCAATGAAACCGCCTGCACCGCAGACGGCGACTCTCTCACCCTTCAGTTTCATCCAAGCTCCAAGTGCTTCCAGGCCCCGGAAGCCAAAGAAAAAATAACCGCCACCTACTATCATTCTATTCGACGGCTTTCAAAATGGACATACCTCGAACAGGGAGCCCCATGCCGGCAAGTACAGCTTCAACTGCTTTCGATGGAATCAGATGGCTTTCCCGAGCCACGGGATCGCTTCGCCGCCAGCCGCTCGCGTGGATTGGCCTGGCAATCATGGCTCTTTTCGCTACACTGGCGCTGCTGGCTCCCGTTCTGGCGCCATATAACCCGGCCGCCCTCGACCTATCTCATCGCCTGGCGGCACCCGGCGCCGCACATTGGATGGGAACCGACGAGTTGGGCCGTGACATCTTGTCCCGTGTGATCTGGGGAGCACGGCTCTCGCTGACCGTTGCCGTCTCCGTCGTTGGACTTTCTTTGACTCTCGGACTCATTTTCGGCGGAATCGCCGGCTATTACGGCCGCTGGATCGACATTTCGATCAACACCTTCCTGATGAATGCGTTTCTGGCGTTGCCGGGCATTCTGCTGGCTATCGCCTTCGTGGCCTTCCTCGGTCCCGGTATGCTCAACCTCATCCTGGCGCTCTCCATCGGCGGCTGGGTCGGCTACGCGCGCCTGGTGCGGGCCCAGGTTCTGGCGGCCCGGGAACGCGAGTTCGTCGAGGCGGCACGGGCTGTCGGAGCCAGCGATCTTCGGATCTTTGCCCGGCATATTCTGCCGAACATCCTCCAGCCGCTCATCGTCCAGGCAGCGATTGGCATGGCTGGCGCTGTGCTCGCCGAGGCGACTCTGAGCTTTCTGGGACTCGGTGTGCCGCCGCCAGCGGCTAGCTGGGGGTCGATGCTCAATGATGCCCGCCCGTTCCTCTTCGACGCGCCGCATCTTGTCGTCTTTCCCGCGATCGCGGTCATGCTGTGTGTGCTCTCGTTCAACTTTTTGGGAGATGCGCTGCGGGATTATCTCGACCCAAAGACGCGGATCTCGATCGGACTCTGAGAGGCGGCCCCGCCGCCCGGGCCGGGATTCACAAATTCCGCCTCTATTAACCAAAAAACTATTGCGTAAGCTGAACGGCATCTATATGGTGCTCGCGGAGGAATTTCACATGAACCTACGCAGGACAGTCTTGGGCAGCGTCATCGGCATCGCACTCTTTGCAGGCGGCATGATCACCGCACAGATCAACCCAGGCAGGCACCCCAACCTCGCAGCTGCTCAGCGGCTCACCGAGCAGGCGTTCAACAAAATCTCTGCCGCCCAGGCAGCCAACGAATGGGATATGGATGGCCATGCGGCGAAGGCCAAGGACCTGCTGGATCAGGCGAACCATGAACTGAATCAGGCAGCGCGCGCAGCCAACCACAACCATTAGTTCGCTGCGGTAACCGGCCTCCCCCAGGGCCGCGCCTCCGCAATTCGGACCACCGGCTTTCCAGGGCTGAACCTCAGCGTAAGCTCGCTCTTTCCCCTTGACGGGTTAGGAAAGAGCGGCGCATATTCCTTTTCTTCTTAGGAGTGTCACCTGTCCGGTGAAGCCCAGCTTCTTCCAGGAACTCTTGATCTTCTCATTCTGAAGGCGGTCTCTCTTGGACCTCTTCACGGCTACGGAGTTCTCCTGCGCATCGGCCAGATCTCCGGCAGTGCGCTGCTCATCGAGCAGGGCGCGCTCTTATCCCGCCCTGTTCCTGCTCGTCCGCCAGGGGCTTCTGAAAGCCAGCTGGGGAACCTCGAAAAACAACCGCCGCGCCAAGTTTTACGAACTCACCGCCGCCGGCCGCAGGCGATTTCCTGAAGAGACGAAGGCTGGAATCTGGTCACTGCCATGGCCTTTGCACCGGCTGCTGAAAGGGAGAAAATATGAAACTCCTTGCGCGGCTTCGTTCCTTTGCCGACAAGTCCTTCTCGTTCCCGGACTGCTGCCAGGTTGGAGGAATTTCCCGGCTCACCTCCGCTCGAGGTGAGCGATTTGGAGGTTTTTCTCGCGAGAGATTTCCCTGTTTTCGCGCGTCCGAGTCGTATCTGGCGAAGCGGCTTCGCTGAAGTTCATTTGCCTCTTGCTCGGATCGCGCACGGTACCTTTATCGGTACGGTTTCACGCCGTGCCGTGATACCAACCTGGGGGCGCGCATCATGCGCCGATCGGGTCCCGGCGAAAAGACTCCCCAATGAATCCTGTTTCGCGAGCAATGAGCACGCTAATAAATCCAGCTGCAGTCGCCGGTGAAATCGGTCGACTCGGAGCGCTGCCACCCGCCTCCCGCTTTCTCGACTTCGAAGATTCCGCCGCTGCCGCAATCGGCACCGCAGTTCTTGATGACCGAGACGAGCGCGTGGGTATGACCGCGGTCGAAGCCCGGAACTCCGAGGAAGCGGATATG
>CAZSWI010000126.1:0-4119 GCA_964610635.1 uncultured Acidobacterium sp. | reverse complement strand
ATGTCGGTGACGGAGTTTTGGGCGAAGGCCAGCGGCTCGCCGGTGGGAGGCTGGGCCGGGGACTGGTAGAGGGCGGAATAGACTTCGTAGGCTTCGTTGGGCGGTGGTGCTCCGCCAGGCTGATTGAGGGGGCTGGTGACGGCGAGGTCGGGTATGGAGGCTGGGATTGCGGCCGGGGGAGCGGGCCTGGAGTGGTGGCGTGGGATGAGGCGCATGCAAAGGATTGCGACGGCGGCGGCGACAAGGATGAGCCGAAGACCGAGGCGAGGGGTGAGGCGCATGCACTACTCCTGACGCATTGTAGAAGAGGTTTTGGACCTGGTTGCACCGCGATGCGATTCCGCGTCCCGTGCGTGCGCAGCGCACGGGCGAAGAGCCTCCGCTGAAGCTCATTTGCATTTTTCATCGGATGGAGGTTATCCGCAGGGAACATCGCTGTAGCGCTCAGGAAGACCCCGCGTCCGATCGCACCGGCGAGGTTGTATCGTTTGTGAAGCACACTGAATCGTTTTGCGGGACCCTATATATGAATGTTCTTGAACGGCTTTTTGAGAGGCACTTTCACGCGCCAGCCGATGATGTGCGTGCGCTGCAGGGTCAGCTGGGTGGGTCGGGGCGGACGATTGTGCGCCTGGGTGGAGGCGGTAGAACGGCAATCGGCGTAATGCATTCGGTGCGGGAGGAAAATGTCGCGTTCCTCGAATTCTCGCGGCATTTTCGGCGGCACGGATTGCCGGTGCCGGAGATCTATGAAGAGGACCTGAACGAGGGCGCCTATCTCGAAGAAGATTTGGGCGACGAGACGCTGTTCGAGTTTCTGACGGAGAACCGCGAGGGTGCAGAGGTTCAACTGCGGGTAGTGGAAGCTTATCGCAAGGTGATTGCGGTGCTGCCGCGATTTCAGGTGGAGGCGGGGCGGGATCTGAATTACAAGGTCTGCTACCCGCGGGCAAGGTTCGACCGGCAGTCGATTGGCTGGGACCTGAACTACTTCAAATATTATTTTCTGCGGCTCGCTGGGGTGCCGTTCAACGAGCAGGCGCTGGAAGACGATTTCGGGCGCCTGACGAAGTTTCTGTTGAGCGCGGGGCAGGACTATTTTTTGTATCGGGATTTTCAGTCGCGCAACATTATGCTGCGCGATGGGCAGCCGTTTTTCCTGGATTACCAGGGAGGACGGAAAGGCGCGCTGCAGTATGACGTGGCTTCGCTGCTCTATGACGGCAAGGCTGCGTTACCGCCAGCTTTGCGCCAGGAGCTGCTGAACTACTACCTGGAGTTCCTGGCGGGGTTTGTGAAGATGGACCGCGCGGAGTTCATGAAGCACTATTACGCGTATGTGTACGTGCGGATCATGCAGGCGCTGGGGGCGTATGGGTTTCGCGGCTTTTATGAGCGCAAGGCGCATTTTCTCCAGAGCGTTCCGTACGCGCTTGAGAACCTGCGCTGGCTGGGGAAGAACGTCGAGCTGCCGATTCCGTTGCCGACGCTGCTGGAGTGCTTCCGGTCGATGCAGGATTCGCCGATGCTGCAGGGGCTTGCGGCGAGCGCGAAGACGCTGACGGTGCGGGTATTCAGTTTTTCATATCATCGGCAGGCGCCGAGCGATGCGACGGGGCATGGCGGCGGGTTTGTGTTCGATGCGAGGGGGCTGCCGAACCCTGGACGCGAGGAGCGATTCCGGACGCTGACGGGGAAGGATGCTGCGGTGATCGAGTATTTGAACCGGGAGGAGAGCGTACACCAGTTTTTGGCGAATGCGGTTTCGCTGGTGGAATCGAGCGTGGCGAGTTATCTGAAGCGCGGATTCAACAGCCTGATGGTGTCGTTTGGGTGCACCGGCGGCCAGCACCGCTCGGTGTACCTGGCGGAGAGGCTGGCGAAGCACTTGCGCCGGATGAGCGGAGTGGAAGTGTTGGTACGGCACCTTGAACTGGAAAAGACGGAAGTGGAAAAAATGGAACAGTCAAAGGTGCCGGAATTGGAGATAGGGCGACCTTGAAAGCCATGGTGCTGGCCGCGGGGCTGGGGACGCGGTTGCGTCCGCTGACCAACGATCGCCCGAAGGCGCTGGTGACGGTGGCGGGGCGCACGCTCCTTGAGATCGTGCTGGGACGATTACGCGGATTCGGCGTGTGCGAGGTGGTGGTGAACGCGCATCACCACGCGGAGATGATCGTTGCCTATCTGGCGGCACGCGGGAATTTCGGAATGCACATTGAGGTTTCACAGGAGGAGACCCTGCTCGATACGGGCGGCGGGTTGAAGAAAGCTGCGTCGTTTTTCCTGGAGGGTGAGGGGTCCGAGGCCGGTGCACCATTTTTGGTGCACAACGTCGATGTGATCAGCGAGATCGATTTAGGGCGGATGGTGGCGGATCATCGGGATCGCGGCGCGCTGGCTACTTTGGCTGTGGCCCTGCGACAGGCTTCGCGGGTCTTGCTGTTCGATGAGGCGGGCCTGCTGTGCGGGCGGCGGGTGAAGAGGGATGCGGAGATGGTGCGGGCGGCAGAGGCGAACAACGTAACGACCGAGGCGTTGGCGTTTGCCGGGATTCATGTGGTTTCGCCGCGGATTTTCGGTCTAATGCAGGAGAAGGGGGCGTTTTCGATCATCGACGCCTATATGCGGTTGGCGGCGGAGGGAGAGCGGGTCGTGGCGTTTCGGGCAGATGGGGCTTATTGGCGGGATCTGGGACGGCCGGAGAGCGTGGCGGCAACGGAACGAGATGTGGAGAGCGGGCTAATCGGGTTTTAAGAGCAGGATTGGACTGACCTTTCGACCGAGAATTTAGGCAGTGGATGGTGACTTTGACACAGTTGATAGACGCAGGTCAGTTGGGATGACGAGCGCGAATCCCATTTTGTGACAGCATCTCCCTTGTCTCGCTCAACTTGCACCATACCTTCGTACTTTGAGGAAGCGCCTCCAAAAAGGCCAATCCGGTCCTCGTGCGGAGCTATCGGTCGGTTCCCGAACCCTTGCTCCATAATTTCCGTGGTGAACCACCGCCCCAGTTTCCCTCAGCCAACCTGATTCCCGGGTCGCATAGTGAATCCCAGGCCCCGTAGATCAACTTCGAACCTAATGTAGCTCCCACCTTTTCGCCATTGGAAGGGTGCCCGCAACTGGCTTATCCTTCAACAAATTCCATCGACAGCGACTTGGTGGAGCCGCGCCCTCCCCCCGCTGTTCACCGGAGTCGATGCGCGCCGTAAGGAGTCAGCCCGTGCCCCCCGTTGACGTCGAAGTCCTCCCGGTCCGCAACGAAAGCGAGAGCCAGGCAAAGCCACCCGGACCCTTGATCCAGCCCAGCGTAGATATCTTGGGCGCCCCCGCTCTTGGAGGGGTCGCGTTCCGGAAAATGATGGAGCGGCGGAGGCAACTCGCACTGGCGGTCGCGATCGTGGTCGGATTGAATCTCGCCTTCCTTCTCAGCTTCTGGAACCGATTTCTGGGACCCGGTGTATCCGGCATGTTCCTGGAGTTTGCATGCCGTTTGTTATCGGGCAAGGTTCCTTATAGAGATTTCTACGTTGTAGTAACTCCATTCTATATTTTCAGAACAGCGGCCATCGTAAAGATCTTTGGGCCAAGCCTCGCGGTTCTGCGACTTGTTGACATCGGTTATCGATGCGCGCTGGCCGCGATCCTCGTGATCTGGCTCTCTAAAGTGGTCCGCATTCCGTATGCGGCGCTCGGCGCACTCGCGGCGGTCGCCGTCTTTTCCACAGATCCCGCCGACCCTCTGATTTCCTATCATCTGGAAGCCACGTTTTGGGCACTGACAGGCGCCTTCTTGCTGTCGTATGTCAAGTGGGAACAAAAAGAGAGCCCTGGAAACATCTCCCTGTTTTGCTTGGCGGGCGTGTGCTGCTCGGTCTGCTTCTTCACGAAGCAGACCGAAGGGGGAGGTATCACCCTCGCTCTGTTGCTCGTAATTACCGGCTTATCATTACGCGATTTGGGCCTGCGTCTGACCATTTCACGCCTCCTGGCCTTCTGCGCGGGATGGAGCCTCCCCGCGGGGGCAATCCTTGGATGGCTCGCGAGTAAAGGCGCACTGAGGGCGTTTGCAATTGCAATTTTCGCAGACGGGCCGTCGGCAAAGGGATCCCC
>CAZSWI010000125.1:0-10070 GCA_964610635.1 uncultured Acidobacterium sp. | reverse complement strand
GGGATCGACGATCATCGAGAACACATCCGAATCGTCGATCACTCCCTGGCGGATGTTGTTCCAGTGCGCTCCGCCGTCGTTGGTTTTCCAGGGAAGATGCCAGGTTCCCGCGTAGATGATTTCCGGATCGTAAGGATCGATGGCGATCGATTCCACCTCGTGAATCTCATTGCCGCCGGGGCTTATCTCGCGCCAGTGCTCGCCCTTGTCTTCGGTGCGATACACACCGCTGAGGGTCCCGGCAATGAGGACGCGCGGGTTTGCCTGCGCCTGGGCGAGGGCCCGTACCGATTGGCCGTGCATGCCTGGGGCTTCGCTCCATGTGAGCCCCTGATCGTGGCTGATGTAAATACCTCCGTCGGTGCGATCTGTTACCCAAACCCCGGCATAGAGGGTGTGTGGGTCCGATCGATCGACCGCCAGGCTGTCCACGACAAGGTCGTCCTGGGTGCCCAGTTTTGCCAGCCTCGACCACGATGAGCCCCCATCGGAGGAAACGTAGATCCAGCTGTCTGTCGTTCCGAGGTAAATGCGGCTGGCATCGCGCGGGCTGAAGGCGAAGCGGCGCGCGTCACCACCGCCGGGCCCCACGGGAGTCCAGGGAGGGGTTGCGGCTCTCGCCGTCCGGCCGCCGCACAGGCAAAGCAGAAGAGCTGCGAAAGCCGTCAACAAATGCCGGAGTCGAATCGGTCTCATCATTCTTGTGCGGGTTGACCCTGTGTGTTTCGACGCGGGGGCAAGCAGGAGCGCGCCGAATGCGCAAGCCAGTAAGTTCATGCTATCTGCTTTAAGGATCGCTCTGCTGCTCATCGCATTGGGTGACTCACATCCGGCAAGAGCCCGGGCCGGCGCCTTTGCGGCAATTGGCCAGGCCCGGATTGGTTGGGCAAGGGTCACAAAAACAGGGCCGACCGGAATTCCGGTCGGCCCTGTCGGGTTGAGGCTGGCTCAGCTACTGAGCCGCGGGCTTCCCCGCAGCCTTGTGGTGGTGGTGGTGTACCGGAACAGCCTTGCGAGGCTGGGCCTTGACGGCGTTCTCATCGACAGGCGTCGTGCCTGGCACGTCGTTGTCGAAGTTCGCGCCTGCCGGAACCAGGTAATCCTCTACCTCGTTCTGGCCATTGCTGCCCGTCCTCACCTGGATGCGGCTGGCATCGATGCCCTTCTCCGTGACCAGGTAGGCCTTGGTGTTGACCGCGCGCTGCGCCGCCAGATCCGCTGCAGTCGGCATCTTCGCGTGGTGTCTGCCCTTCGGAGCCGGCACCGGTGCTGCGTTGCCGACAACCACCACGGAGGCATCCGCCTTTTGCTGAGCGTTCAGCGCAACATCGTCCAGGCAGGCCTTAGCTTCGTTGTCGACACGGGCCGGACGCCGCTTGTCCTTGTTGAACTGAATCGAGCATAGGGTCTGGGACTTCGGAGCGGGCGGAGGAGGCGGCGCTTCCACGTTGACCGTGGTGGTTGCCGAGGCCGTCTGTCCCTTGTCGTCCTGCACCGTGCCGGTTACCGTGATCGATCCGGATGGCGCACCCGTGGTCGCAAGCGTCGCGGTGTTGCCGGTTCCGTTGATCGATCCCGCGGATGCCGAATAGCTGTAGGTCAGCGGGCGGCTCTGCGGGCTGACTCCGTTGCAGGTGATCGTCGAGCTTTCACCCGGCTTCACGGTCGAAGGATTCGCCGTGCAGCTGACGGTTGGAGGTTCGAACTGCTTGACCGTGAACTGCGCGGTGCAGTCGGCAGACTGGCCAGCCTTCGGGCCCTCGGTGACGTGACCCGTGACGGTATAGCTGCCGGGCTGCAACGTGCCTGTATCGATGGTGGCGGTGGGATTGGTTCCGCCCACGTTGACTCCCTGGCCAGTCCAGCTATAGCTCGCGGTTTTCTTCGGATTCAGGTTGGTGGCGGTCCCTGTAATGGTGACCTGCTCGCCGGGGAATACGGAGGACGGGTTGACCGTGCAGGCGTACTGGACGGGCGGCGGCGGCGCGATATTGCCCAGATGCAATACGAGGCCCGAGCTCAGGCGGAGTGCGTCGATATTGGCGCGGCCACCGTAATTCGGCTCTGGTCCGAAGTCCGCATGCATGTACTCGTAGTCGGCCTGGACAATCCTGAAGGAGAGCCAGCGGCGAAGGTCCAGATCGAGGCCGACTCCGCCCGTGATGGCGGGGCCCCAGTTATAGGCGTGGAAAGGGCCGTCTGGGTCTGTATTCGGGCCGCCAACGCGGGCGCCGCCGGCCAGTCCATGCGCAAACACGGTCACGCCTTCGGTTGGATAGCGAAATATGACTCCCCCCTGCACTGTCTGAAATCCGTCATTCGCGCCATTCGGATGGTTGGCATACTCAACCTGGCCACCGACATAACGATTGAAGTAATACGCGAAGCTGCCAATAGCGCCGTAGTTGACGCCAGAATAGGACTGGCTGACGATCATCCCATTCGACAACGTGGTATGCACGGTGTCGTGAGGGCTCAGATACGAATAGCCCCCAAAAATATCCATACGAGACGCAGCCTGATCCGCCGGAGCAGGGGGGCCGGCCGGAGCCGGAGGCGAAGACTGGCCCAGGAGAGCCGATGCTCCGAGCGTCATGGCGCACCCGACCAGAAGCGCACGGCCTGAAGAGCTGAATGGACGAAAATGCATGCGTCTATCCTCCGCAAATCACTGGAAATGTACGAAAAACTGCCTGAACTGAGTGAGTTTCTTGAAATCCGAAAGGCTACTGGGGGGCAGCCAGAACCAAATTTTCCCGAGACAACGAAGTTACCACAGGGTCATCTTCCTTAGAAGGCAATTATTTCAATAAGTTGCCTGAAATAAATCGCAACTTTTGCCTTAGTGCCAAAAACGTTACCCATAGCTCTGTTGCCATAGGCCGTGGGTGGAACCCATGTGGGGGGGAAGCACAGCCACCATCCGGCTGTGGGGGTGTTCACTGGTTACATCATCTAGGGTAAACAACTGGAATCCCTATTGCAAGTTCAGAACCCGCTTCAGGCTTCCGTGTTCGTGCTGGATCTTCTCCTGAAGAAGCGTAATGGCGTACAAAAGTTGTTCGGGCCGGGGCGGGCACCCAGGTACATACACATCGACCGGGATCACCTGGTTGACTCCCTGAACCAGGGCGTAGTTGTTGAACACCCCGCCCGAGGTTGCACAGGCTCCCATCGAAATCACCCATTTGGGCTCCGGCATCTGGTCATAGAGCCGGCGAATCACTGGCGCCATCTTCCAGGAAACCCGGCCTGCAATCACCATCAAATCCGATTGCCGGGGAGAGGGCCGGAATACCTCCATGCCAAAGCGCGCCACGTCAAACCGCGACGCCCCCATCGACATCATTTCGATCGCGCAGCAGGCAAGGCCAAACGTCATCGGCCAAATCGAGCTTTTGCGGACCCAGTTGATCGCCGCATCGGCCGTGGTCAGGAAAACGCCCTCCGGCTGCTCGTAGCCGTAACTGGCTTCGAGGACCTTTTCACGATTTTTTGCGCTGCTCTCGAGCGTCCCGAACAAGCGCCGGTCCCGCAAGGTCTCGCTCATATATCCACTATATCCAACATTGACAGCTGATTTCGGCGCCCGCCGCGCGGCCCCAAACTTTTTCCTGCTATCGCGCGCTCCGCGTGTTTGAAGTGGATCATCCGGACACCCAGGCGTGGAAAGCGCGAACGGCTGCAGCATGGGCGCATTGCGATTCCGGAGTCCATGCACTTTGCGACGGTGGATTTCGAGCGCGACACGCTCCACCCCGGCGAGCAAGCTCGCCGGGAACCGAGGGGCTGGAATGCCGCGCGGCAGCGGCGTGGTCGTCGACTACTCGATACCGCGGGAAATGATGACGGAGAACGAGCGCCGCGCGTTCGATGCACTGGCGGAACGTGTGGCGCGAGCGGGTGAGCCGTTCCGGCTGTTCTTCGATCCGGCGCAGCTCGAGATGGAGTTGCGGGCGCTCGGGTTCAGGGAGGTCGAAGACCAGACCGGCGCGGAGGTTCGCGCGCTCCGGCTTAACGAGGAAGCGCCGCGGCAGGGGAGGCCGGGGCGTCCCTTGTGTGCGAGAGTCTGAATTTTCAGGAACTTTGACTTACTCCAGGCGACTTAGACCTCCCTGGCTTACTCCAGCAGAATGTCCCGATCCCTGCGGAAGCAGGCTCACCAGATACCGGGCAGCAGACGCCAGCGGGTGACTGTTGTCGCGTATTCTTCGTAGCCAGGAAGCTCCCGGCGCAGGGTGCGATCTTCGAGTGCGGTGCGGACAACCATAAGCGCGGCGATTACGGCTCCCAACGCAAGCGCCCACATCGAGCCGAGCATCATTGCTATCGAGAAGCCCATCAGGATCACGCCGACGTACATGGGATGGCGCACGAAGCGATAGGGGCCGGCGCGGACGACCTGCTGGCCGCGGTCCGCCTGAATCCGAACCGTCGCTTCGGCCCACGGATTGACGGCCATCGGCGAGGCGACGAAGAAGATCGCGGCAACAAAGAGGGCCAGTCCGGCGTAAACCGTCCAGAACGGCATCGACGACCAGCGGTAGCGAACGGCATCGAGCGCGGCAATCGCAGGCTGCGCGATCGTGAGCGGAAGATAAAGGGGGAGGATGATTTTGTCGAACGGCATTGTGTCCCTGTGTCTCCAGTTAGCGCGCGCTGCAAACAGTTCGGGATTCACGCGCCAGATAACGATGCCAAGCGTGGCCATTGTCACGAGGTACGTGACCGCGCATATCCAGCCGCGCAGCCAATGCACGGTTCCCGCGGAACCAAACAGCACGGCGACCCAGAACACCATGAAACCCAGGCTCTGGAGAAGCCTGCCGGTAACGCATTTGCGGAATTTCGATTCTGTCCGGGTGTTTTGCAGGTGAAGGATGTCAGGCATGGCGCCTCGAATCTTTGTGCGGGAGCTGGCGCTACCGGGCACCTCATCCTTAGAGCCGAGCATGCGATTTGTCAGTGACGGCAGTCACTGACAGACTGTCTCCGCTACCGCTTAAACTGCGCCTGGAATCGGTGCGCCCGCGACCTATTTCATAGCGGCCATTACATATTCGTATGGCCGGCGCGCATCTCCTCATTGAAGGTGGGCCGCGTGACGGCGAGCGCCGCGTCGCGCTTCGCTTGATACTCCTCTGCGCGGGCGAGCAACTTCGGCGCGGCGGATGCGTACTCGCCGTCGAGGGTGAGCAGGCCTTGAGCCGCGAGATCGGCAGCCATGCGGGAGAGCTCGACTCCCGTGGTGTTCAGGTATTGCGCGTCGCGCGGATCGGCGATCCACACCGGCTTGCCGGCGCCGAGGACGCCGGAGAGCCAGTAAGCCTTGAGGGCGAGGTAATCCATGCGGCTCTGGTCGTCGGTGTCGGTGAAGAAGAATTTCTTCTGCCAGCGGCTGTAGTAGCGCGTGGTCACGGGTACCGGCTGACGGTTGCCGCTCTTGAGCATTTCAAGCTGGCCCCGGTCGATCGTCTTGCGGACGGCGTTGTAGATGAAGGTCTCGGCGTAGGGCTGCTCGGGCGCGGGGACGATCTCCGCGAAGGTGACCGTCATGCTGGCGGAGACCAGCGCGTGCAGCGGCGACTGCGTTCCGTCTTCGAGGTGCAGCGTGCCGTGGACGATGTAGGTGTCCGCGCCTGACGTCGAGCGATGGAAGGGCCAGCCGAAGTGGCTGAAGCTGACGGGGAGCCCGGCGAGCGTGACATAGGCGTCGGGGCGCGGGTTGCGGAGGCGGTTCGCGGCCTCGCGCAGGTGGGTCGTCATCTCCGGCAGCAGTTCGGGCTTATGGAAGTCGAAGGCGTCGCTCAACTCGAGCAGCAGGGTTCGCTCTTCGGGGGCTTCGGCGCTGGCGGCAAGGCGAAATCGCGTCGTGGGGTGGCCGTTGAAATCGGAGCCTGCGTCGACGGAGAGAACGCTGAGACCCGCCTGCTGAGCGGCGATTTGAATATTGGCGGCGAGGCTTGATTCGAGATGAGCAGTCATGGCTTTTTCGGAGATTCCAGGCCTGATTGTATCGGCTGGGGCCTGAGGGGCGAAACCGCACGCGGTTGACGGGCGGAGCACCGGTTACTAAATATGCCACAAGAGTGGTAGCGCGGAATTCGATGCAAATTTGTATTCTGCAGTGATCGCTGAGCACCGATCGGAGCGCCGCCGGTCCCAGCCGCAACTTTTTGGGTCAATAGCCGTCTAGTGAAAATCGGGCCTATTCCGTCACAAAAGGGAGGCAGGGTTACTGTGCAGATCGTTCGGCGCACCGCAATCTTGGCACTTGCATCGGTCGAATTGGTCGTATTGCTCGCGGCATTAACCAAGCCCGCATATGGCTACGTGGATCCGGGATCGGGTTTGCTGGCCGTTCAGGTGGGTGGATCGATGCTGGCCGGAGGGCTGTTTATCCTGCGCTCCAGGCTCCGGCGTCTGTTCAACATCACTTCGAACGGAGAAAAACTCGAAGCAGAAAAGAGCGCCCAACCGCAAGCGAGTAAGTGATGGCGACAGCCGAGCTGACGCTCGAGACCTTTCGTGATCCAGCTGGCTCCGTGCGTATCACCGGAGATCGCGTTTTGCGACAGGTCCGTCCCGAGAGGGCCGAGGGGGCGCTTCGATTCCTGCAGTCACCGGCGGCGCGGGAGTGGGTCGAGCAGGGAAAGCTGATCGAGACTCGCTTCATTGAAAGCAAGGATGGCCGCCCGACCCTGGAACACCCGCGGGTTTTCTTCCCCTCTTATCCGTGGGAGTGGACCCCGAGCGCGTGGGTGCGAGCCGCCGATCTGACTCTGGACTTATGCGAGGGCCTGCTGGTGCACGGGCTGATCCTGAAAGACGCGACCCCGCTGAATATTCTGTTTCGCGGAGCGCAGCCGGTTTTTGTGGATGTGCTGTCGATCGAAGAGCGGGATCCGGCGAGTCCGCTGTGGCTCGCGTATGGGCAATTTGTGCGGACTTTTTTGCTGCCGCTGGCAGCTTATCTCTGCCTGGGCTGGCCGCTGGGCGCGTCGATCGAGAAGCGCGACGGATACGAGCCGGCCGATCTGGCTCCTTACCTGAGCCTCTGGCAGCGATGGAGGGAGCCATTCCGCTCGCTGGTGACGCTGCCGTTGATGCTCGAGACGAGCGGCGGCAGGAGCGCGCAGAATACCAGGGTGCAGCAGAGTCGCGAAGTGGCGCTGGCCGTGGTGCGGCGCAACCTCGGCGCGCTGCGCCGGCATTTGCGGCGGCTTGAGCAGGGACTGGGGTCAAAACAGCGCGCGTCCCGGTGGAGCGGGTATGCAAACGCAGCCGACCATTACAGTGCGGACGATCAGAAGCAGAAGCGGCAGTTTGTGCGCGATGCTCTCAGGGCGGCGGTGCCGAGACATGTGCTCGATCTTGGGGCAAACAGCGGCGTTTATTCGCGGATTGCCGCGGAGTGCGGAGCGCACGTTGTTGCCTGGGATACGGATTTGCAGGCGACGGAGCAGAACTGGCGCGAGGCACTGCGGCTGGACCTGAACATTGCGCCGTTGATCGCGAACCCGGCGCGTCCTACGCCCGCGGCGGGATGGCGGAATGCGGAAAACCTGGCGCTGCTCGATCGGTCGCGCGAACGCTTCGACTGCGTGATGATGCTGGGCCTGATCCATCACCTGCTGATCGCCGAGCAGATTCCGCTCGCGGAGATTGCTGCGCTGCTCCGCGAGCTGACTACCTCCTGGGCGATTGTGGAGTGGGTGCCGGCGACCGACCCCCGCTTTGTCGATCTGGTACGCGGGCGCGATGAGTTGTACGGGCATCTCGACGAAGCGGCGTTTACGCTCGCGATGGAGACGCACTTCAGCGTCGCGTTGCGGGAAGCGTTGCCGAATGGCCGGGTCCTGTTTCTTCTGCAGGCCAGGTAGCGGCGAGTGCGGGCGGATTCTCCGAAACCAAAACGAAGTCCCTGGGCCCGCTGCTGGCTGGAGGGCGCCGGCGCGGCGCTGATTCTGGCGCCAGGCCTGATCTGGAACCAGCTTTCCTCGACTCATCTTGATTTGTATCACCGCCTGTTACCCATTACGACGGTAGTGCGCGCTCTGGCCATCGATGTCGTGCTGCTCACATTGTTTGCGACGGTGGCAGTGCGGCTGCTGGAGAGTGCAGACGGAGAAGTGGGCAGACCCTGGCCGCTCTACCGCCGGCGGTTTGTGATTCTTGTGTGGGCGCTGTGGTTTGGGGTGCTGGCGGCGCGAGCGACCGCCGGGCTCATCGTCGCGCAGGTGCTGTCGTGGCAGCAACTCTCGGGGGGACGGGCGTTTGCGCTGGTGGCCGGAATGCTGCTCGTAGTCTGGCTGATTGCGCCGCGCTGGTATGTTGTCGCGGTTCAGGGCCTGCGGGTTGCGGTTTTGCTGCTGGGCTTTTCAATCTTCTGGGTGCTCCCCGGCCTTGTGGTCGCTGGATTCGCTCATCAGCCGCGCGATCAGGCGGAATTTCAAAAGCCATTGCCGGCGAAGGCTACTCCGCACCAGCGCATCCTTTGGCTGCTCTTCGACGAGATGTCCTGTGACCAGGTGTTTGACCATCGCTGGCCAGGGCTGGAGTTGCCGAACCTGGATCGCCTGCGCGGACACAGCGTGACGTTCTCCGCCATGCAGCCGGACGGCTATTTTACCGAGCAGATCATTCCTTCGCTCTTCGCGGGCAAGCCGTTCGTTGACACGCGCAGCACTGAATCCGGGGATCTGCTCTATCGGTCTGTGACGGGCGGCGGTTGGTCGAAGTTCGATGGCAATGGATCGCTGTTTGGGGATGCGCAGCGGGAGGGTTGGACGACGGGCGTCTCCGGCGACTACAACCCCTACTGCCGGATGCTCAAGGATCAGCTGGATTTTTGTTCGCAGCGGCTGATTGTTTTTGGGGCGCATCTGTCGCGGGATAAGTCCACATGGGGCAATGTCACGGCACCGATTCACGCGATGTGGGCTCGCGCGCTCCACGAGCGCTATGAGACTGCGCCGAGCCAAGCGGAAATCTTTGCAGGCATGCTGTCGTCGGCCCGGCGGCTGGTCACCGACGAGAACATCGATTTTGCGTTTGTGCATCTTTATCTCCCGCATCCGCCAGGGTTTTACGATCGGAAGACGGGCAAGGTTGCCATCGGCGGCAGCTATATCGACAATCTGGCGCTGGCGGATCGCTCGCTCGGCGATCTTCTGCAGGCACTCGGCACAACGAAATCCGCAGGCGAAACGACGCTGATCGTCTCTTCGGACCACAGCTGGCGGGTGGGCATCTGGAGAGACGGCTTTGGCTGGACAAGGGAAGACGAGCTCGCTTCCGGCCACGGGCACTTCGATCCGCGCCCGATGCTGATGGTTCGCTTCCCCTCAGAAATCGCGAGCACCGACATCGCGCGGCCCATTCCCCTGCTGGCCATGCACTCGATGATCGAGCGGATGATTGCCGGCGAGATCGGCGATCCGCACGAACTGGAGGCGTGGGCGGAGAAGCAATGAGTTAGTTCCCCGCGAAGAAAGCCCTCATGTTCGGCCGCAGCAAAAGGAAGAGGAAAAGCGCGTCGATCAGGACACCCGATCCGCCTTTGAGCCAGTCTCGCGTGATCAACAGGCTGGCCAGATCACCGAGGGCGTTGATGCCGAAGATCGCGATGGCCAGATACCATGCCCAGCGACGGCCTCGCCACAAGCCGGTCGCGGCGGCGCCGGCAGCAAATCCCGCCAAAAGCAGGATCGCACCGGATTGACGGGCGTGGGTCGAGAAAGCCGCGTAAGCTGGCCGGTTGACTTTCCATATCCCGTCGAGAAGCGTGCCGGGAGCAATGAGTGAAACGCCGGTGACCGTGGCGATGGCGGTTGCGGACCACAGCAGGATTGCAATCAGAGTCAGGACCGGGGGCCGCTTCGTCATGCCATCGGCGATCGGCTACGGATGCAGGACGCGCGCCGGGCCGCCGCCGGGGCCGAGAATTTTGATCTTCTTCGCGAGGCCCAGAAAGCCGAGCAGGCGGATGCCCCAGTAGTTGAAGTCCAGTTCATACCAGGCCATGCCGTGGCTGGCAGAGACCGGGTGGGCGTGGTGGTTGTTGTGCC
>CAZSWI010000124.1:6110-10105 GCA_964610635.1 uncultured Acidobacterium sp. | reverse complement strand
TATCTGAACTTTGCGTCGGCGAAGCAGGGCAACCTCGGCGCGGAGTTTTTTTCGATCTGGGTCGAGCCGAAACTCTACGATGGCCACTATGCGCGGCGAACGCTGGAGTTGATCGACAGCGTACATCAGGCTGCGGCGAAGCATCCTGACCAGATGATGATGGCGTACTCGGCGGAAGACATCGAACGTGCGCACAGGGAGCACAAGCTGGCGGCGCTGATGGGCATTGAGGGTGGACATTCGATCGAGGACTCGCTGGGGTTGCTGCGCGACTACTACCGGCTGGGTGTGCGTTACATGACTCTGACCTGGTCGAACTCGAACGGCTGGGCCGATTCGTCGGGCGACGTCGATGACCCGAAGGTAAAGCACACGGAGGATGGCCTCAGCGACTTCGGCAAGGATGTGGTGTACGAGATGAACCGGCTGGGGATGATGGTGGACATCTCGCACGTCTCCGACAAGACGTTCTATCGAGCTGTGATTACTTCGCGCGCTCCGGTGTTCGCTTCGCACTCCTCGGCGCGGGCGCTGACGGCTGCTCCGCGCAATATGACGGACGATATGCTGCGTGCGGTAGCCCGCAGCGGCGGACCAAGCAGCAAGGGCGGCGTGGTGATGGTGAACTTCTATTCCGCGTTCATCAGCGATGCCTGGCGCAATGCCTGGATGGCGCAGGCAGCGGAGCGCCAGGCGGCGGAGAAAGCGCAGATTGACCAGTGGAAGGCCGAGGGAAAGACCGTCACCTACGAGATGACGGACGCGATGGACAAGGAGTGGGCGGCAAAGATTGCTCGGCCGCCTCTCAGCATGCTGATCGACCACATCGATCACATCGCCAAAGTGGCGGGCATCGATCATGTGGGGCTGGGATCGGACTTCGACGGCATTCCCTCTTCGCCGGAAGGCATCGACTCGGCCGCGGATCTGCCGAAGATTACAGCGTCACTGATGGAACGGGGGTACTCGCCGGAGGATTGCCGGAAGATTCTGGGGGAAAACTTCCTGCGGTTCTTTCGCGAGGTGCAGGCGACGGCGAGGCAGTTGCGGGCGCAAGCGGGGGAGCGTCCGAGGATCGCTACGCAGCAGCCGTTCAAGAAGTGAGGAAGTAGCCAGTAGCCAGTCGATGTTTGATGCGGAGAGGCAGGAAACCCGAGGCGGGAGGCAGGAACAGCCGACGATGGTCGCGGGATCGGACTTCTGCAGTTCAGTTGCCCGATTTACTGGGGTCCAGGGCCGGAGACGCGGCGGCGAGTTGCTGGATGGTCTCCTGCAAATAATGGTGGGGGTTCACCGGCGTGTTGTGAATGCGGACTTCGTAGTGCAGATGCGGGCCGGTGGAGCGTCCGCTCATGCCGACGTAGCCGATGACCTGCCCGCGGGTGACCTGCTGGCCGGCGGTGACAGCGAAGCCTGAGAGATGGCCGTAAAGAGTCTGAATCCCGTTGCCGTGGTTGATGAGAATTTCGCGCCCATATCCGCTGGCCATCGAAGAGTACTCGACGATTCCGTCAGCGGCGGCGCGCACCGGATCTCCGAAGCCAGCGGAGATGTCCACGCCTGAGTGGAAAGTACCTTCCCCATTAAAGGGATCTTCACGCTCGCCGAATGAACTGGAGATCGGACCGATCACCGGCCACAGCGTCGGCGCGCCGGCGAGGCTGACCCAGCTCGTGACCGATGTGGAAGCGATGCCGAGGCTGAATGAATGGACGCTGCCGGCCAGCGCGCTGGTGCGGAGCAACGCAAACTGATCGAGCGACTGAGCGTAGGCCTGTTCGGTGAAGGAGGCAGCGCCATCGACGCTGTCGGGCGTTACCGGCGCAGTTGCGGCCTTCGCCATGCGGCTCTGACGTAATCCATAGAGCGCACTCACTTCGCTCGCCAACGAGCCCAGAGACGCGGCCTGGATGTCCTTTTCGTGCGCGACCATCTGAAGCTGGTTGTAATCCTTGCGCAACGCTTCCTGCTGCGAGCGGACCTGGTTGAAGCTGGCCGTCTTGAGCAGCATGCGGGAGTAGGACCCGGCCAGCCCAGTAATGGTGAAGGCTCCAACCACTGCCGCGGCTACGAATATGCCGGCATAATGAAGAGGGATCGGGATCTTGCGGAGAACTCCATCCTTCTCACGTGCGACGAAGATGATGTAGTAGCGTCTGCGCAAGGTTCTGTTCCGGATGGATTCGGAAACTCCTATCGTTCAGGTTACCGTAAGACCCGCGAAAAATCGAAGTCGATTGCTTTTCCCTGAACGGTACCAGCCGTAATTTTACGCGTCAATCTGCCGTTCGTGGGATCACGTACTCAGGTAACTTGGTTCGCAGCGGTCCGGAAGTTTCCCACAGGGTTCGAAAGCATTCATTTGTCCGGCTGTCAGCAGCTTAGCGACCGCGTTCCATCCAGCCACCCCTCCGGTTCCCAATTCGACCTCGCGATAGCAGCGCGGTTACTCCCGTACCGCCCCCCTCGAAGGGGTCAAAGCCTGACCAGAACACCCAAGGCCTGAGCGCAACGAAATACTTCTCCCGAACGCTCGCCGAGCGTCGTTCCACCATGAGTCAGTCCAGCAAGAGTTCGGCGCAGCGATGGGTTAGGGTGAGGGCCGCACTTCCTGAATCCAGTTGCATTCCCGCAGTGGTATGCTTGCGGTTTCGTGTCCGGACACTATGCGACTGAACGCTCTTCTCATCCGCAGCACTCTCGTTGGCGCACTTGGCGGGCTGCTTTTCGGCTTCGATACGGCGGTCATCGCCGGAACAACGCACCAGCTCACCGAAGTCTTTCATCTGAGCGCGGGTGCCCTGGGGCTTACGGTTTCAATCGCGCTGTGGGGCACCGTGATCGGTGCCATCGGCGCCGGACCGCTCGGGCAGAAAATCGGGGGGCGCGAGGCGCTGCGGATTATGGCCATCCTCTACGTGGTCTCAGCCCTGGGGTGCGCACTGGCGTGGAACTGGCCTTCCCTGCTCTGCTTTCGGCTGATCGGAGGGCTGGGGATCGGCGGTTCGTCGGTGCTGGGCCCGGTTTATCTCGCGGAACTCGCTCCGGCGCGGTTGCGTGGGCGGCTGGTGGGGCTGTTCCAGATCAATATTGTTGCGGGCATTCTGCTGGCCTACGCCTCGAATTACGCGGTGGCGCGGTTGGTGGACGGGGGCGATGCGTGGCGCTGGCAGTTTGGCGTGGCCACAGTGCCGGCTTTCATGTTCGCGCTGCTGCTCTTCGTGATTCCGCGCAGCTCGCGCTGGCTGGTGACGCAGAACCGCATCGAGGAGGCGCGGCAGGTGCTCGAAATGATGGGCACGCCGAACAGCGAAGCCGAGCTAAAAGAGATTGTCGACTCGATCCACCTCGAGCGGACGAGCAGGAGCGAGCCGCTCTTCCAGCACAAATACCGGCTGCCCATTTTTCTGGCGATTACGATCGGGATGTTCAACCAGCTGGCGGGGATCAACGCGATTCTCTATTACGCCAACGATATTTTTTCGTATGGCGGGTACAGCAGCCTCTCCGGAGCCAAGCAGGCGGTGCTGCTGGGCGCGATGAACTTTGTGGCGACACTGCTGGCCATGTCGGTGATCGACAAGCTGGGGCGGAAATCGCTGCTGCTGATCGGCTCGGTGGGAACGGCAGTGTGCCTCGCGGGCGTGGCGGCGATTTTCCATGCGAACAGCCATCAGACCGACCTGGTCTGGTTGCTGGTGGGGTTCATCTTCTTCTTCTCGATCTCGCAGGGCGCGGTCATCTGGGTGTATATAAGCGAGGTTTTCCCGACGCGCGTGCGTTCGAAGGGGCAGAGCCTGGGCAGCTCGTCGCACTGGATCATGAACGCGGTGATTTCGGGATTCTTCCCATGGGTGGCGAAGCATTCCGCCGCTGCGCCGTTTGCGTTTTTCTCCACAATGATGGTGCTGCAGTTTGTGGTGGTGCTGCTGTTTTATCCGGAGACCAAGGGCGTGAGCTTGGAGCAGCTGCAGAAGCGGCTGGGGACGGATTGA
>CAZSWI010000124.1:0-6010 GCA_964610635.1 uncultured Acidobacterium sp. | reverse complement strand
CGTCGATAGCGCATTCACAGCATCGTTATTGAGCCACCCACGGCGTTCCGGGATCGCGCCTAACAGGCTGTCGATGAAGATGCCGGCTACGCCTGCGGCGACGGCTATGGCCGCATCCACGCGGGTCAGCGGAAGAGCGGCGAGTGCGACCAGAACCACCACCGCGGCGGCGGCGCATCCGGAGAGCGTGCCTGCCAGGCTTACTGCGCCATCGGTTCCGGCGGGGACGCGTCGCATGGTCGTCACAAGGCGCGGCTCGCCTCCTAAGACCTGGCCGAGTTCGGAGGAGACGGTATCGGCGGTGGCCTCGGCCATGGCGGCGATCAGGGCCACCAGCGCGGCGTGCGCGTTAAACGTCGATGGGCTGAAAATATGGATCGCCGACAGCGGAATGCCTGACAGTGTCGCGGCTCCGAGGTTCGCAGCCACCTGCGAGGCGTTTCGGCCATGACGGGCTTCCGCGGTGCCGAGAGCTTCTTTTCGCCTGCGTCCAAAACGGGTCGCGCCGAAGGTGAGCACCAACAGCGCCAGCAGCGGCCACAGGGCGGTGTGCAGGCCCGGGGTTAGCAGGTAGAGTGCCGCAGTAAAGATTCCGCCGGTGATGGCGGCGCCAAGCGTGGCCGCGCGCGTGAGGTAGACCAGCGCCGCGAGAACTACGCTGATGCCCATCGCTCCCCACAAAACCGGATCGCGCGCATTCCACGCTTGTCCCGCTGCGAGGGTGACCCAGATCGCGGTCACGGGGACGAAGGCCAGCAGGACGGCCTGGGACTGCCAGCGGAGTTTGGCCTGGCCGGCCTGGCGATGCTGGCCGGTCGTCTCGTTCATGGTCTCGTTCATGTCTCGGTCATGTCTCGCTCTGGGATCACGCGGGCGGCGGGCGTGAACTCATCCGCGTGCAGTACAATCATCTTTCTACCCGTTTCTACAAATACGTGCCCTGGGGAAACATCATCTCTGTGCAGCCGATCTTCGATGGATCGTCTGCGTAAAGGTTGCGGCTGCCGGATGCACCCTTTGTAGAAACGGTCTATCAGTCACAGGTTGAACCCGCGCCAACCACGAGGCCGGGCGGAGGAGTCGGGTACTTGCGAGTGCGTAGCATTGGATGGCTGGATCGCCTTCGTGGCGGGTCGAGCCAGATTCTGGATCGGACCGTACGCAGGGCGGGCAGCCTTTTTCATCGTCATCCAGCGGCGGTTTCGGCGGCGGTTACGGGCATTCTCGGCGGTGTGGTTCTGGTGGCCGCCGGCTGCGGGGCCCAATACCGGCCGGTGATTACGCCCATTCAGCCGACCGGCCCGGCAGCGCTTCCGACCGCGAACATCGTTGTGGTTTCGCAGCCTGGATTTACTCCACCGGCTGCGGGCGGCGCTGCGCCATGCGCCGGGATCACCTACTCTACGCCCAGCATCTATACGCTGTTTGACTTTTCGGGCGATTCGGTTGTGGCGCAGGCCAACGGCGGCAACGGACCGCTGACGTTTTCTCTGGAACAGGGCGGCGCTAATGCGTACGCTCCCAACTGCGACGGCACGCTGACCACAGCGCAGGCAACGACTGCGTCGTTGCTCACGAAATACGTGCTGACCAGCACGCTGCTGCCGGGGTCTGAACCTACCAACACGATGCTGGCCAACAGCAGCTTGTACGTCACCGAAGCGGGGCTGCACGGGCCGACTTGCCTGACCACCAATTGCGTGGCGCAATTGACGGGGTCGCCTTCGGCGCTGAAGCAGGAGATTCCGGTGGCTCCATCGGTCATCAACCTGACGGGGTTCAGCACGGGCGAGCGTATTTATGCGATCAGCCAGGGGAATTCAGGTGGCGGGGCGCAGCCGGCGTGGGGAGACTGCGCGACGCCTTCGTCGGTGACGGTGAACGGTGAGGCGGACGCGATCGAGACCACGACGAATACGATTTCGGCGCGGCTGCCGCTGGGGATTTGCCCTGTTTTCGGATTCATGACCACGGACACGCTGCGAACGTTCATCATGAATCGGGGAAGCGGGACGGTTACAGTCATCAACTCGCAGCTGAACGCGATCGACGCTTCGCACCCGGCGATCACCGTTGGGGCGGGTCCGGTGTATGCGGATTATTACCGAACGGGGCAGGTGCTGGTCACGTCGAATTACGACTCGAACACCATCAGCCTCATCGATGTGAGCCTCGATACTTACGGCAACGACAGCGCCACCTTTGGGACGGTGCTGGCGACGATCCAGGTGGGCCTGCATCCGGTCGAGGTTGCGGTGCTACAGGATGGCAGCCGGATATATGTCGCGAATCAGGGAGACATCACGGCCGGAACACCGGGCAGCGTTTCCATCGTGAACCTGACGAATTACACGGTGGAGAAGACGATCCCGCTAACGGCAAATCCGCATGCGATTGGGGCGATTTATAACTACCCCATCGGCAAAGTCTATGTGGCGTCGCAGAACAGCCCTTACCTGACAATTATTCGCACCGACTCCGACGTCATAAGTGACACGCCTGAGTTAGAGGGCAACATCGTCGAGATGCGGGTGAACGCCCAGTATCCCGGGCAATCGACGGCAGGGGCTCTGAATTACCAGACGGAGAGCCGGTCGGTGGGGAGCGGGGCTCCTTAAGGTAGCCAGTAGCTAATAGGGAGTAGCGCTTGGCACGGCGTGCACGTCAGGACCACTAAACGTCCACCCGACATCGGAGGAGAGGTTTTTCGGCGGTGGCTATTCCCTGTTGGCCACTGGCTATTGGCTTCCATTCCCTACTGGCTACTGCCTACTCCCCGCCTTTGGGCAATTTACAATCGCCTCATGCGATCCGCCGAGCTGGCGCGCGTGCTCCAGGCTGAGCTGCGCGGCGACCCCAATCTGGAAATCACCGGTGTGGCCGGCATCGAAGAAGCCGGGGCCGGCCAACTCACCTTCGTCGCCAATCCTAAATACGCGCATCTGGCCAGGACCACGCACGCCTCGGCGATTCTGGTTGCGCCGGACTTCCCCGATGTGCCGGCCGCAACTCTGCGGCTAAAAAATCCCTATCTTGCATTCGCTCGCGCGGTTGACATCTTCTACCAGCCACCAGCGTGGCCGCCGGGGATTCACCCAACGGCGGCGATTCATCCAACGGCGAAAATTGGAGCCAACGCCCGGGTCGGGGCCTATGCCGTTATTGGCGAAAACGTCATTATCGGGAACGATGCGATCATCCTGCCCCACGTTGTGATTTACCCAGGGGTGCGAATCGGGGATCGGTTTTTTGCGCATGCGCACGCGGTCGTCCGCGAGCATTGCCTGCTGGGGGACGACGTGCTGCTGCAGAACGGCGCTGTGGTCGGTTCTGACGGCTTCGGCTTTGCCAAAGACGATCGCGGCAACTGGCATAAGATTCCGCAGTCCGGGCTGACGATCTTGGGCAACCGCGTGGAGGTACAGACGAATGCGTGCATCGACCGCGCCAGCGTGGGCGCTACGCGGATCGGTGACGGCGTGAAAGTCGATAATCTGGTCCAGGTCGGGCATGGATCGTCGGTTGGCGAGGACACTTTGCTGTGCGCGCAGGTGGGCTTGGCCGGTTCCACGCACGTGGGCAGAAACGTAATTCTGGCCGGACAGGTCGGTGTTGCCGGACACTGCAACATCGGGGACAGGGTGATTGCAATCGCCCAGGCCGGACTGCATGGCGATATTCCGCCTGGTTCGATGCTGGCTGGATCGCCGGCTTTCGATCACAAGCAGTGGCTGCGGGCGACCGCGTTGTTCAGCCGTCTGCCGGAGCTGGTGAAGCAATTCCAGCGCAAAACGAAACGCGAAGAGTAGAGTAGTACCAACGAAATTTCCCTCGGCGTATTGGCAGCGACACTGTAGCGGTTCGCATCCAAGAATTGTTTATGACCACGAACGAACAGGATTCCTCGCTGACCCTGGTCCAGACCCCGATCGAGCCGATCCGCGTGTTGTTGCTCGACGACCACCCGGATAATTTACTGCTGCGGTCGACGATCCTGCGCAAATATGGATACGTCACCAGTACCGCCAGCACGATTGAGGAAGCCGAGCAGATGCTCGACGATATCGACATCGCCGTACTCGATTATCACCTTGGGGCCGGCAAGTTCGGCACCGATGTGGCGTCGGATCTGCGTGCACGGCGTCCGCAGGTTCCCATCATCATCCTCTCGGCCACCCTGGAGCGGCGCTTCGGGGGGGTGGAGGACATGCACCTGCTGAAGGGCTACAGCTCGATCGACGATCTGGTGACCGCGCTGCGTTCGTTTGAGGCCAAACGGCGGGGCAAGCCTGTGGTTGTCGACGCCCGGGATTTCTTCTATTCGCGCATCAACATGGCCATGGGAGACGACGTTGTGCTCGAAATTTTGGACGGCGAAGGAACCTGGCAGTATGTGAACGAAAAGTGTGCAACTGTGCTGGAGAAGCCCCGCGACTGGTTTCCTGGGCGCAATATGTTCGAGGAGATGCCGGAGCTTGCTGTCGACTGGGCCGAAATTTTGCGCACCGTTGCCGAGACGCGGGAAACCTATATCGATCGCACCTTCCGCGGTGTGCTCAACCTGCCGAGCAAGGGGGATCGCTGGGTTTGGAACGTGCTGGCGTTCCCCATCACCCTTCACACGGGCGAAACGGGCGTGGTGCTGACGGCGAGAGCGCTGGAACGCAAGCCGATGCTGTGAACTGGATCGGGCCGTGAACTCACCCCGACCCGAACTTACCGCGGACGGTCAATTCGGGATCCACCGGGAAATTCGCTACCTGCTGGCGAGTACAAACATATTGCCGTCGGGATCTTTGAAGATCGCAGAGATTCCCCACTGCTCTTTCCTGGGATCCTGCGCGAAGACGACGCCCTTCCGCTTCATGGCCGCCGCCGTGGCGAAGATGTCGTCGGACCAGAAGGAAATCGATGTGAATTGGCCGATTCTATCTTCGTGGCCTTCTGGAGTAAACGGCGCGATCCCGGTCTCGGCGCCCGGAATGCTCAGCTCAATCCATCGCTGCTTGTCATTGAACGGCTGATCGGTGACCACCTTCATTCCCACCGCCTCGGTCCAGAACTTCAGCGCCGCATCCTGATTGGTAACTGGCACCCCAACGAATTTGATTCCTCGAATCATCGCTTCCCCTCCCTTGTTTCCTGAGCCAGATTTTCGGAGCCTGATTTTCGGAGCATAACCACAGTCGTTTTGGGGCGCAATCATCCATTCCTTGCTATAGTAATCGTTGGTATAGGCATGCCCGCTGTCGACGATTACGTCATCGATGTGCTGATGCGCGACCTGGTCGGCCACGATCGCCGCCCGGTCAGCTTTCTGGTGTACCTCTGGCTGGCAGCCGCGTGTGACCGCACCCGAGAGCCGGTGCAGGTTAGTTTTCAAGAGATGGCGGAGTCGGTGGGAGTATCGAAGAGCTCGGCACAGGCGGCGGTGCGCTGGCTGATCCGGCGCAAGCTGCTGACGGCCAGCAAGGCGACTGCGACCTCCGTTCCCAGTTATCGCGTGATGAAGCCGTGGCGAGAGGGCTCGCGTCGCGCCCACTGATGGTACTCTGGGCCGTCATGGTGCGAAGCTCCGGCTGTTCCTTTCCCGCTTGCTGCGCGGCGTTCAGCCTCATGCTGGTGCTCTCCGGCTGCCGCTCTCCGTGGATTCAGTGCACCATCGCGAACCACGAGGACACACCGGTATCGCTGGTGGAGGTGAACTATCCCGGAGGATCGTTTGGTGTGCAGACGATTGCAGCAGGGGCGAGCTATCACTACCGTTTCCGGAATCTCAGCACGGACACCGTCAGCATCGACTTCACCGACGCCGCACGCCATAGCCACACGGTGAGCGGGCCCCAGCTCCAACAGGGACAGGAGGGGTCGCTGCGGATCGAGATCGAACCCGGCAATCGGGTCGCCTGGACACCGGCACTGACGGCGGCGAGATAATCGACTTTACGGTGCTAAACTTTTCAGCAACGGTGATCGATGGCGACGCAGGTTCGCATTTCCCTTCAGGAAT
>CAZSWI010000123.1:0-10159 GCA_964610635.1 uncultured Acidobacterium sp. | reverse complement strand
TCCGGGTGGCGCTGGAGCGGACGCCGCCGGAGCTGAGCGCGGACATCAGCGACCGCGGGATTGTGCTGACCGGAGGGGGAGCGCTGATCAAGAACCTGGACAAGCGGATACGCGAGGAAACGGGGCTGCCGGTTTCGATCGCGGACGATCCGCTGGCAAGCGTGGTGCTGGGCACTGGAAAGATGCTGAGCGATTTCCGTCTGCTGCGGAAGATCAAAATCGACGGATGAAGTGGGATCGCACGTTCGGCGGCGCCTTGCAGGCAGCCGGCCTCATTGGTGTTGACTGGCCCTGAGTCATGGAATCGTTTTTCAGCCGTTACCGCAACGCCCTTGTGCTGATAGCCATTCTCCTTGTGCAGGTCATCGGTTTGGCAGTGCAGGTGCGCCGTCCCGCGCCGAATGCGGCGGACGGGCACGGGGTGCGGCTGATTCGTTCCTGGGTTGTGGGGCTGGTGACGCCGCCGGAAAGACTGTTGCATGCCACCGGACACGGAATCCGCGGTTTCTGGACGAACTACGTCGATTTAATCCACGTGCGGCAGGAAAACAAGAACCTGAAATCGGAGCTGGACCGGCTGCGACTGGAGGAGGACTCGATCGCCGAGGACGCCCGGCAGGGGAAGCGGCTGCAGGTTTTGCTTGGGTTTCAGGAGAAATACGTTTATAAGACGGTGGCGGCTCAGGTGATCGGGACGTCGGGAACCGAACAGTCGCAGGTGCTGCTGATCGACAAGGGTTCCCATGAAGGCATCAAGCCGGACATGGCGGTGATCACACCGGACGGCATC
Source organism: uncultured Acidobacterium sp. (assembly GCA_964610635.1). Lineage (GTDB taxonomy): Bacteria > Acidobacteriota > Terriglobia > Terriglobales > Acidobacteriaceae > Palsa-343. Next base: position 9,369 of record CAZSWI010000123.1, on the reverse strand, counting down.
GTGGGTAAAACGCGGGACGTTTTTCGCCATACCAGCCAGGTGCTGGAGATTTCCGACCCGACCAGCGGCGCGGGCGTGATCCTTGAAAAGACGCGGATCCGGGGAGTGCTGCGAGGCAACAGCTGGGGGCAGCCGGAGATCGTCAACGTTTCGCCGGACGAGCGCATCGAGCGGGGCGAGGCGGTGCTGACCAGCGGCGGGGACGCGATCTATCCTCGTGGGCTGGCGGTGGGCTCGGTAGCGCGGGTGATGCCCGATCCGGAGGGAACGCTGGTGAACGTGCTGATCAGGCCGGCGGCGAACCTGTCGAAGCTGGAAGAAGTGCTGATTATTACCGATACGGGCGGGGAGATGCCGCCGCAGGCGCAACAGGATCTGAGCGAGGCGGATCAGGCTGAGCAAAAGGCGTCGGATGTGCTGGCGGAGCGGCTGCCTTCGCGCATGGATCCGAATGCGCCGCCGGACCAGCAGGAGGCTCCGGAGGACGATAGTGCGGATGAAGGCGCTGCGCGGCCGGTGAAGCCGCCGCAGGCGCTGCATCCGGACCGGTATACACCTGCGGATACGCCCCCTGCCACGGAGCTGGTTCCGGGCCAGAAGATCACGGATGCGCAGAGTTCGGCCCTGAACGGGGCCGGAAACGGAGTTACGAATGCGGCTGCCAACGGCGCTGTAGCCCCGGCTAAGCCGGCGGTGAGCACGTCGACGAGCACCGGGACGGCAGCGGGGACTGGCGCGTCGACGAAGCAGGCCAGTAGTCCGAAGACAAAGCCGAAGACGGCGTCACCCGCGACACAAGCCGGAGTTAAGGAGAATCCAGGGGCGAAGGCGAGCGGGAAGCGGGGAGCGCCGAGCGAGACTTCTCAACCCCAGACTCCTCAGAGCCCGACTCCGAAGCCCGAGAGTTCTCAGCCCCAGAGTTCTCAGCCCCAGAGTTCTCAACCGCAGACTTCTCAGCCCCAGAGTTCTCAACCCGAGACTTCTCAACCCCAGGCGCCTCAGCCGCAGGCCTCTGCGCCGCAGGGAGGGGATTGAGTATGGTACTGATGGCGTCGTCGCGGCATGAAGTGGGAGCCAAGTCGTTCCCGCTGGTCATCTATATTGTTGTTCCGCTATTGGCGCTGGGATTGCAGTCGCTGCTTTCGCTGCACTTCAGCCGATTCGACCTGATCGACCTTCCGCTGTTGGTGACGATTTACTACGGGATCACGCAACGAGAGCCGGTGAGCGCCACGATGGTGGGAGCGCTGATTGGGATAGCGCAGGACGCGCTGACGCACCACGCGCTCGGTATCTTCGGAATTTCGAAGGCGGTGATCGGATACATGGCGGCGTCGCTGGGCGTGCGCGTGGATACAGAGAACCACGGGACGCGGCTTCTGCTGACCTTCGGCTTTACGCTGGCGCAGACGGCGGTTTTGTGGCTGCTGCAGCGGGATATGCTGGGACAGCAGTTTGCCTGGCATTGGTTTCACGAGATGGTTCGGGCGGTGGCCAACGCGCTGGCGGCCGTGATTCTTTTTGCGTTGCTGGACCTGACCCGGCGTTCGGACTATTGAGAGATGGGATGGATTATGTGCGGTTATGGGCGGCAGCTGGCGCGGGCAGGAAAAACGGCAAACCTGCATCCGAACGCGGGTTACAATCGTCCTAGAGAGAGCGGCGCCTCGCCGGACAGGGGCAGGCCGTGGTCAAGGTTCAGCCAGGTTGAACGGTCCGCCTGGCGAGCAGTCCGAAACAGGAATATTCCCAACCCATGACGAATCCCTCGTGCCGCCTGCTGTTTTTCGTAATTGCAGCCCTGCTCACCCAGTCCGTTTCGGCACCGGGCCAGAACCCGGGGCAGGCGGCGCCAAAGGCGTCAGCTTCGCCAAAGTCCGTTGGGAAAGCGCCTGCGCGGAAAGAATCGACAGCAGCGACCAGCGCTCCCACGACGCCGGATACGGCGAATGCCTACTTCCATTTCATGATGGCGCATGAGTACGAGGAGATGGCGACGACATTCGGGCGAAGCGAGTATGCGACGCGCGCCATTGAAGAGTACAAGATGGCGCTGAACGAGGATCCGTCGTCGAAATATCTCAACGGTCACCTTGCTGAGCTGTATTTCAGGACCGGGCGGATTCGCGAGGCGGTGGTGGCCGCGCAGGATCGGATTAAACAGGATCCGAACGATCTGGAGGCGCACCGGCTGCTGGCCGACGTCTATCTGCGGTCGCTGGGCGATAACCAGCAGCAGGAAGTTTCCGGACAGATGCTGAAGCTGGCGATCGGCGAATTCCAGAAGATTGTGCAGCTGGAGCCGAATAATCCGGAGGATCACCTGATGCTGGCGCGGCTGTACGCGGCGGATCACCAGTCGCCGCAGGCCGAGGAGCAACTGGCAGCGGCGCGGAAGATCGATCCTGGGTCGGAGGAGACGGCGCTGATCGCGAGCCAGTTTTACGCAGATGGGGGAGACAGCAAACACGCGATCGAAGTGCTGAAGGCGCTGCCGGAAGACGATCAGACGTCGCGCACCGAAGCTCAGCTGGGCAAGACGTACGATCAGTTGAAGGACACGAAGTCGGCCATCGAAGCGTACAAGAAGGCGTTGGATCTGGAGCCCGACGACCTGGATGTGGAGCGGAAGCTGGCAGCGGACCTGCAGGCCGACAACCAGATGGATCAGGCGCTGCAGGCCTGGAAAGACATAGCGGCGGGTGATCCGAGCGATGCCGAAGCCGAGCTGCAGATTGCGGAGGTCGACGAACACAACGGGCACTTCGAAGATGCGCTCACGGCGGTGAAAAAGGCGCGGGAGCTGGCGTCGGATTCGCTTGATATTCAGTTTCACGAGGGAATGATCGACGACGCGCTGGGACGGCTGGACGACGCGGCGAAAGTCTACGAGCAGCTTGCGACAACCACTGAACATGCGAGCGGGCAGTATTCAGACGAAGAGAAGGGCAATTACGCGACCGTGTTGGTTCACCAGGCCGAGGTTTACCGGGAGCAGAGCCGGCCGGATCAGGCAATTGCGACTTACGAGAAGATGGCGACGCTTGGCGGCGACCTGGAGGGCCAGGCGTACGACCAGGAAGTGGAAACCTGGCGGGATGCGCACGACTACGACAAGGCCACGGCTGTGGCGCGCACCGCGGTCGAGAAGCAGCCGAAGAACGTGGATGCGAAGCTGACGCTGGCCCGGCAACTCGCGGACACGGGGCACGTGGACGAGGGACTGAGTATGGCGAAGAGCCTGCTGGCCAGCGATCCGAAGAACATGGAGATTTACTTCCAGGTTGCACAGATTTACACCGATCTGCGCAGATGGAAGGAGGCCTCGGAAACGCTGGATGGGGCTGAGAAACAGGCGACGAAGAAGGAAGACCATACGATGGTGCTCTTCGACCGGGCGATGATGGCGGACCGGGCGAAGAGGTACGACGAGGCGGAGGCGGATTTCCGGCAGGTACTGGCGGTGGATCCGGACAATGCTCTTACGCTGAACAATTTTGGATTTATGCTGGCGGATCGTGGAGTGAAGCTGGATGAGGCGCTGGCGATGATCCGCAAGGCAGTGCAGCTGGAGCCGACCAACTACGCGTATCTGGATTCGCTGGGCTGGGCGTATTTCCGGCTGGGGCAGTACACGCAAGCGCAGGATAATCTGGAACGGGCTATTTCGCGGGGCGCGAACGATCCGACGGTGCACGATCATCTTGGCGATGTGTACGAGAAGACGGGGCGTCTGAAGCTGGCGGCGGCGCAGTGGGAGCTTTCGGTGAATGAGTACGCGCGGACCGTGCAGGCGGACATCGACGCGGGCGACGTGGGCAAGGTGCAGAAAAAGCTTGAAAGCGCGCGGGTTCGGCTGGCGAAGGAGTCGGGCAGCCCGCAGGCGGGCAAGCCGGAGTAACTGGGGAACTCAGCGGTAGGCTTGGCGACGTTAAGGGGCCTGTGCCGGTTGATGCGGGAACCCAGGCAAACATCAATTCGCAGGGCTTCCTGACCAGAGTTTCTGACAATGGAGCCCGCAAGTGAAAACCAAATAGACTGCAGTCATGGCAGCACCAACGGCTTTGCCGCAGGCGTGCGCGGTTCCGCAGAGTGGGCCGCTCTCGCAACGAGCATTCCCTGAGCCAGAACATCCTTACCGGTCCCCATTTCAGCGCGACTGCGGGCGCATCATCCACTCGCGCGCCTTTCGACGGCTGGCTGGCAAGACACAGGTGTTTACGGATCGGGGGTCCGACCATTTCCGCAGCCGCCTGACCCACACGATGGAAGTGGCGCAGATCGCGCGGACCATCGCTCGGGCGCTGGGGCTGAACGAGGATCTTACCGAGGCGCTGGCTCTGGCGCACGATATCGGGCATCCTCCGTTTGGGCACGCGGGCGAGCGGGCTTTGGACGATGCCCTGCAGAAATATGGGCTGCGTTTCGACCACAATCTGCACGCGCTGCGCATCGTCGAGCATTTCGAAAACCGGCATCTGGACTTCCGTGGGCTGAACCTCACCCACGGGGTAAGGGAAGGCATCGTGAAACACTCGCGCGATTATGCAGAGCGGGAACACCCGGAGCTGGCGGAGTATTTTCTGGATCGGCGGCCGCCGCTTGAGGCGCAGCTCATCGATCTGGCGGACGAGATCGCGTACCTGACCGCCGATCTGGACGATGGAATGGAAGCGGAGATTTTGAGTGTCGGCCAAATCCGTTCGGGCGTGAGCCTCTTCGAGCGCTATTTTGCACCGCTGTCGGCGGAGCATCCTGGAGCACCGGAGAAGTTGTTATTTCAGGAAACACTGAAGCTGATGCTGAACTCGCTGGCTGACGACCTGGTGGCTGAGATTCGGCGGCGGGTTGAGGCAGGAGGCATCGACGATCTTGAGGGGATTCGCCGGGCGCCGGAGAGGCTTGCGGGGTTTTCTGTGGAAATCGAGGAGCTGCGGCGCGAGGCCAAGCAGTATCTTTATCGTAATCTGTATCTGTGTGAGGATCTGACGAGTGGACACAGGCAGGCGGCGCAGGTGATTGCGGACCTGTTTGGCGCGTGGATGGCGGACCCTGAACTTCTGCCGGCGAGTTATCTGAGCAAGGTAGGGGCAGAAGGGGCTGCGAGGGTAATTGCGGATTATATTGCGGGAATGACGGATCAGTTTGTTCTAAAAATGCATCTTAGCGTGAGGAAGATGGTGGTTCCAGGCCGGTAGATTGTCCCCGGAAATTTGGCCGAGGCAGGTCTCGTTTGTAACTCGCCGCAGGCTGACCGGATTGTGAAATCACGTCTCCGTGAAAGCGAGAGGAGAAGGTATGGCACTTTTCGTTGTGCATGCCTGGGCCCCGTTTGTGAGCGGAATGTTCGTGGGTTGCTGGATCGGCGCCACCATCGGATGCGCCGGCATACTGCTGGTGGTGGGACGGCGTATGCGGCAGCTGGAAACGATCAATCAGCTTTTGCGCAATAAGCTGAAGGGGCGGGAAAAGCCGCAACGGACCGGAACGGCTGGTCCGGGGCCTACTTTGGTGATGCCGACGCTGCGACAGGCAGAGCGGCCCGCGACGCGGATCGCTCGCGTGCACTGAACGCGCACTGAGCGTGCACTGAACAAGCAGCGACCGGCCACGGAGGCGACCACGAACGGGATTTCGACGCACCGGAGGCTGGCCGCCGCGGGTCTGGCGACGGGGCGACCGGGGACGCCATGGATGGGGCGGAACTCGCGCACCGCGACATTTTCTCAACGCCGGATGGGTCGGAACTGGCGCGCACTGCGGGGTTTCGAAGCTGGCAGGGAAACCGCGAAGGTTTTCGCAAGCCGCAAACCCAAATCCCAAATGAAACCGGCTTCTTTGCGCGATGTGGATGCCGCGCCCGCCAGTGTTGGCGCGGGTTAATGCCTGGAGGATTGCGCGGGGGTTGGGTCCCGGTTACATTTGATGCGTGGAAGCGCCGACTGTTCTTGCCTGGAGGCTGAGCGTATGACTGCGGACTCAGCCCTGGTCTTCGGCTTTTGCCTGCTCCTGATTGTATTTCTGGTGTTTTATCTGCTGGAAATCCGGCGCGCGATCCGGAGCCGGCGTTTGCGGGAGCTGGAACGCCTGTTCGATGCCGGGATTGCCGACATCAGGCGTTCGCAACTGAAGCCTGCGCTCACGATGGCTCTGCAATCGCTGCAGCAGGCAGACGAGATCGTGAGGCGGGGGCGGCAACGTATTTCATCTCTCGCGCCTGTGGTTCCGCCTCCTGTAGCCGGAGTGGTGGAGGCGAGCGAACTGCAGGCGAGGATGGTTGAGTGCCTCGAGCAGGACTACAAGGGATGGAAGATTGGCGGCGATGAGGAGCTGCTGGTTGGCCTTGTGGATGCAGGCGGCCATCGTCTGCCAGAGCTGCTGCAGCAGACGGTGGCGTCGTCCAGGAATCCGATGGGGGAGCGTCCGGGAGAGCTGGCGGCCATAGCGAAGCATGTTTTCGGAAAGGTTGCGGATTCGAAGGAGAATTCCGGCGTAGTGGTTGATCCTGGGCAGAGGGTTTTGGATCCGCACGACGTTGGCCGAGCTTCAGTGGATGGCACCGGAACGGGAGGGGGAGCGGTTCGGGGAGGACGGTTTCGATCCGTGCCGATACTGGGGCCGCTGATTCAGAGGGGCTCTTACCGGAAGGCCCAGCGAGCCTATGAAGCGGCGACGGTCAGGTTGAAAGCAGCCGAAGACGAATCGATGAGGAAGACCTATGAAAGATATCGAGAGGTTGCGCTGGACCAGACTGTGGTGTTTAAGAACCAGGTCAGAGATATTCCACTGCCGAGCGAGTCATCGGCAATTCAAGAGGTGGCGGCGGGTATAGGGCGAGCAGCGCAGGAAGATTATCAATCCGAGTGTCAAGCGGTGCGGGATGCAGCAGAAACAGCGGCCGCGGATGGCGGCGATAAGTGGTACTACCGTGTAATCGGCCTGGGGATGTGGAGTGAAGCGGAAAGACTGCTGGCTGACAAGGTAGACAAAGAAATTGGCGCCGTCGATGCGAGATATCGTCCACTTATACAGGCGGGTGACTTGAGTACTTCCTATATGGAGCGCGTTGGTCGAGCGACGGCGCTCGACCGCGGGGCGCTGGCGCGCACGGTGGAACGGGCAGCTACCAGGATCGAGGTTCTATTACGGCAGGACTTAGAGGAATTTGTGGTGTGGAGCAGCGGAGCCAAGGTGGCTCATGAACAATCGCTGAAGAGGCTGATTGAGGTGGTGGGCAGCGAGTCGGACCGGCACGCGAAGGAGATGGACGCATGGGCGGGCAGGCTTCACGCTTTGAGGGAAGAGGTGGAGCGGGAGGCAGGGATGGCGGGGGCTTAGTGGATTTTGATTGGCGGGATTGTGAAGCCTGAGGAGATTTGGGGGCATCGAAAAAGTATGGCGACTACTACTTCTTCTCCTGCTACTTCTGGAGTTACTTCTAACGCGAAATTTGAGACACGGGTTCTGGGCAATTCCGATTTGCGGCTGACTCCGATTGGCTACGGCGCGTGGGCGATCGGGGGCGGCAACTGGGAGTTTGCGTGGGGCGCGCAGGACGATGACGAATCGCTGCGGACGATTGAGCGGGCGTTGGACAGCGGCATCAACTGGATCGACACGGCGGCGATCTATGGGCTGGGGCACTCGGAGGAGATTGTGGGGCGGGCGCTGAAGGGGAGGGCGCAGAGGCCTTATGTGTTTACGAAGTGCTCGATGCGGTGGGATGGGGAACGGAAGATTTATCGCAGCCTGAAGGCTGCTTCGCTGCGGGAGGAGTTGGAGGGTTCGCTGCGGCGGCTGGACGTGGATGCGATCGATTTGTATCAGATTCACTGGCCGAATCCTGAGGATGAGCTGGAGGAGGGATGGGAGACGCTGGCAAAGTTTCAGGCGGAGGGAAAGGTCCGGTACATCGGGGTTTCGAATTTCAGCGTTGCGCAGATGAAGCGGGTCGAGAAGATTGCGCCGATTACGTCGCTGCAGCCTCCGTATTCTCTGCTGAACCGGAAGGTTGAGGCAGAGGTGCTGCCTTACTGCGAGGAGAATCACATTGGCGTGATTAATTATTCGCCGATGGTTTCGGGGTTGTTGACGGGGAAGATGACGGCGGAGCGGGTGCGCAAGCTGCCGGAGGACGACTGGCGGAAGCGGAGCCCGAATTTTCAGCCGCCGAAGCTGGAGCGGAATCTGGAGCTGGCTGGGCTGCTGGGAGAGATTGGGCGGGAGCATGGGGTGGAGGCGGGCGTGGTGGCGGTGGCGTGGACGCTGCGGAATCCGGCGATCACGGCGGCGATTGTGGGGGCGAGGCGGCCGGATCAGGTGGATGGGGTCGTGCCGGCGGGGAATTTTCGGCTGAGCGAAGGGGAAGCGCGGCGGATTGAGGAGTGGCTGGAGCGGCATGCTTAATGGCGTTGAGCCGTGTTCGCACCCGAGCTGGGCGGTGGGGTGGAGCTGGTGTCCGGCGTTGATGGTTGGGGCGCAGGCTGTCGAGCGGCGATAGAAAGGGAGCGCCAGGTATCCAAATGGGGCAAATCCTACTCTGAGTGAAGCAAGGAGACACTATGTTCAAGGTTCGAGGTATTGTTGTGGCGGGTCTCGCAGCGGTTTTGTTGGGCGGTGTGTTGGTGGCGCCGGCCCATGCTCCGGCACAGGTTTCTGTTGGCGTCGATATCGGGGGGCCTCCGGTATGCCCCTACGGGTATTTCGACTACGCGCCGTATGACTGCGCGCCTTATGGGTACTACGGGCCGGATTGGTTTGTGGGCGGGTTGTTCATCGGAGCGGGGCCGTGGTTCCATGGGCCGCGCGGCTTTTATGGGCATGTGGACAACCGATTCGATCCGCATTACGGATATCATGGGCCGTTTCCGGAACGGGGGGCGCAGCCCTTCAATCATTTCCACGGCAACGAGGCTCGGGATGGGCGGGGCCACATCGGCAACGCCGGCCATGATGCGGGCGGGGAACATGCGCTGCCTGGGTATCGGGGCGGTGGTGGTGGGCGTCCGCGGCGGTAGGGTAGTAACCAGCTGGAGGCGCGTCTGGACGCGGATGTTCCGCGCCTCCGGAAAATTCTGGGCAATGGAAGGGCGAAAAAGCATGTCCTTCGATTACGCGCCTGGAGAGGCGCTATGAACCAGGGTCGCATGGCGGTCCGCTCGGGATGAAACATTTGTTTTTCCGGGAGGCTCCGTGGGAGCGGACGCAGCCTGGAGCGTGAATCCGATTCGGGCGAGAGGCGAGACAGGGCGCGGTTGGCGTCTTATCTCGCCTTTTCGTTTAGGGAAGAGTCAGCTTGGCCGTTGATTTTTGGGGCGGCGGGAGCGCGTTGAGGGCGTCGATGACAATTCCTGGAGTGAGGACTTCGGG
>CAZSWI010000122.1:6639-10163 GCA_964610635.1 uncultured Acidobacterium sp. | reverse complement strand
GCGATTTCTAAGCGCGATGGTTCGCTCGAGAAAATCCGGATCACGAAGCTCTTCAGTTTCGCCGGCCTGCACCGCGTCGATATTACAGAAACGGAGATCGACGACATTGTCGCGGTCGCGGGTGTTGAAGACATCACAATTGGTGAAACCATCACCAGCGCGGAAACGCCATCGCCGCTGCCGCCCATCGTCATCGACGAGCCCACCATCGCGATGCAGTTTTCCGTCAACAACTCACCGACTGCCGGCCGCGAGGGTCAGTGGGTCACGTCGCGGAATCTGCGTGAGCGCCTCGATAAGGAGCTGCTTACAAATGTTTCGGTACGCGTGGAGGAAACCGGGTCGCCGGACAGTTTCAAAGTTCTCGGCAGGGGCGAGCTCCAGCTGGCGATTCTGATCGAAATGATGCGCCGCGAAGGGTTCGAACTCATGGTGGGCCGTCCCGAAATTGTCACCAAAGAAGTCGACGGCCAGCTGATGGAGCCTGTCGAGCACCTCACCATCGACATACCGGAAGCGTTTATCGGTACGGTGATTGAACGCCTGGGACCGCGCCGCGGGGAGATGGTCAAGATGCACAACCACGGCTACGGCCGTGTGCGCCTCGAATTTCGCGTGCCTTCTCGCGGGCTCATCGGCCTGCGCAGCGATCTGCTCACCGAGACGCGCGGCACGATGGTAATGAACTCGCTCTTCGACGGCTACATGCCACACCAGGGGCAGATACCGCAGCGCCCCACTGGCGCGCTGGTCGCCGATCGAGCCGGCCTCACCACCGCCTATGCTCTCGAAGGGCTTGAAGACCGCGGTGTGCTGTTTACGCCCGCGGGTGTCGAAGTCTATGAGGGCATGGTGATCGGGGAGCACTCACGCGACAACGACCTCGACGTGAACGTGGTTCGCGAGAAGAAGCTGACGAACATGCGCGCATCGACCGCGGACGAAGCCATTCGCCTTGCACCGCCGCGTCTGCTCAATCTCGAACAGGCCATCGAGTTCATCGCCGACGACGAGATGGTCGAGGTCACACCAAAGTCGCTGCGCCTGCGGAAGAAAATCCTGCAGGCGAATCGGCGCCCCCGGCGTGACACCAGGGTTCCGGCATAAAGCCCACCTGAGCGACGATGTCCGGGCATCGCGAAAACCCGCCGATCCCGCCCACGAATCGCCAAAAAGATTTCAACATCGGACGCAAATAATTAACTTTCGTAACTTTCACCTTTTGTTGAAATCGGGTAGCTTCCTCTCCATTGCAGCACCGGACGTCTTAGCTGCCGGCCAACGCAACATGTTTGGAGTGGTCCCCTTTTCGGCGTGAGACCACTCCAGCAATCGATTCGCTTCTACGACTTGTTCCCAAGTCTGTTTTCCCCTGTGGCTGGAAGTAACTCCGGCTAACGCCAGGAACCCGCGCTGTGCCCGTTCGCCCGCTGACGCGTTTCGAAATGAGAGGCCGCTTTAACGCGAACGCCCCATCGACTGCACAAAGTTTTCTCGGCCAGGGTTAGACCCCAGGCCTCAAGCTTCTCCGCCGTGCTGGTGACGAGGGACCACCGCATCGGCCCGCGTCCTTTCCCTCACCCACGACCGTGAACCGTAGCTCAGCAAGAGGAGACAACACCATGGCAAAAATGCAGAAAGTTACGTTGAAGGGGACCGAGCACGCCCCAATGCCCGGAGCGCGCGCCATCGGACCGACTTCTCCCCATCAGATCGTCGAAATCTCGGTGATCCTGAAACACCGTCAGCCTCTGAATCTGGATCAGCATCGAGGTCAGACCCTCAACCATAGCGACTTCACCAGAATGTATGGCGCCGACCCCACCAGCGTCGACAGGATCAGGCAGTTTGGCAGCGAAAACAACCTGCAGGTGCTGACGCGCGGCGATGAGGTAAGCCGCCGCACCGTCACTCTGGCCGGAACTGCGGCCGATATGGAAAAGGCGTTCAACGTTGAACTGAACGGCTACGAACACCCGGATGGGACGTATCGCAGCCACACTGGTCCCATTCAGGTTCCAGAGGCTTACGCTTCGATCATCCAGGGAGTGTTCGGCCTGGATAACCGGCCTGTAGCCCATCCCCACTTCAGGCTGCGTAACACCAACCGTTCCATCGCAGCACGCACCTCCTCCACCACTTACACGCCTGCGCAGGTCGCGTCTCTGTATGACTTCCCATCGGATGCGGACGGCGACGGGCAGACCATCGGCATAATCGAGCTGGGCGGCGGCTTTCGGCCGGCCGACGTCCAGCAGTTTTTTCAAAACCTCAACCTGAGGACACCGGCGGTCCGCGCTGTTCTGGTCGACCAGGCGAACAATCGTCCCTCCACACCGACCAGCGCGGATGCGGAAGTCATGCTCGATATCGAAATCGCCGGGGCTGTGGCCAATGGCGCGTCGATGGCCGTCTATTTCGCGTCCAACACCGCGCGCGGCTTCCAGGACGCGCTCAGTACGGCGGTACACGATCAACTCCACACCCCGTCGGTCATCTCCGTCAGCTGGGGCAATCCAGAGCAAAGCTGGTCGCAGCAATCCATGGAATGCTTCGACCAGGTGGCTCAGGAGGCGGCCTTGCTCGGCATCACCATCATCGCGGCCTCAGGCGACCACGGCTCGACTGACGGTATCCCGGGGACCAGGAGCAATGTCGACTTCCCGGCGTCCAGTCCGCACGTGCTGGCAGTTGGGGGCACCCGCCTGATTGGAGTAAACGGCACAATCCAGAGTGAAACCGTATGGAACGACGGACCGACGGGCGGTGCAACCGGTGGCGGCTACAGCAATGTTTTTCAGCGTCCGCAATGGCAGGCCGCTGTCGTCACACAACCCATGCGTGGCGTGCCGGACACGGCCGGCGACGCCGATCCGGATACCGGCTACAACATCCTGGTCGATGGTGAGACCCTGCAAATCGGCGGCACCAGTGCGGTCGCTCCTTTGTGGGCCGGCCTGATCGCCCTATGCAACCAGAAGCTCGCCACGCGCCTGGGCTTGCTCAACCCGGCGCTCTACTCCATCAATCAGAACAATGGGTTCCGTGACATCACTCAGGGCAACAATGGCGCGTTTTCCGCGAATCCGGGGTGGGATCCGTGTACGGGACTCGGCTCGCCAATCGGCACCAAACTGCTTCAGGCGCTCGCAACGGCGACGGGTAAAACAGTCACCGCCAACGTCGGAAAACTCGCGGCGTCGGCGCAGTCCGTGACTGCCCATCCAGGCCGACCGCATACCGCGGCCTGATCACGGTCCCAGCCGGCGGACGAAACGTCGTCCGCTTCATAAGCGCCTGCGACTCCCCCTTTCCTCCCTCGGGGGGAGTCGCCGGGCGTCTCATTCACGTATGCGCACTGCAACGAGGAATCTCTGGGAAAAATAATCCATGCGGCCTAAATTGAGAGTGGTGGATCCCAACCCTTTCTTGTCAAATAACCCGACGAGAGAGGATGGGTCCCGGCTAATGTCTAGCTATCGCGAAGTTATTTTTAAAGCTGGTGACGTTCAGGGGTGGGAAAA
>CAZSWI010000122.1:2935-6539 GCA_964610635.1 uncultured Acidobacterium sp. | reverse complement strand
TGTCTAGCTATCGCGAAGTTATTTTTAAAGCTGGTGACGTTCAGGGGTGGGAAAACGAAATGGCCGCCAGGGGGAAGGCGGTGACCGGCGGGTCGGCGGATCAGTGCTCGGGTGGGCGTGGCGGATTTTCTGGTTGCGCGGATTCGGCGGCGCCGATGATGTGGGCATCCGCATGGAAGAGGTGATACCGCACGAAGGCTACGTCGTTGAGCCTTGTCTTGAGGTTCGAGAGAGGACCCCTGGTGCTTGCGGTGACCGGCATTTCGGAAAGAGCGACGCCTTTCAACGGGCAGAGATAGGTGCGGTCACCGAGGAGGACGGGGCCGTATTCGACAAGGATGGCGGCAGAGACGGCTTGCCAGGGCGGCGCGAGCTTCGAGACCGCGGTGATGCGGAGGACGCTTCCCGTGGCGGGGTCGATGGTGATTTCGCCGTGGTACTCGGGATAGATATGGACCATTTCCGGGCCGGGGCGGAATTCCACCAGATAGTGGGATTGTTCGTGGGGCACGCGATAACTGAAGACCGCGGCCAGGCTGCTTGCGCCTTGCTCCCAGTGGCTCCACGTCATTTGGTTGCGAATGGCGTCGGGGAGAACAACGGCGAGGATGGGTCCGAACTCGCCACTGGTCGTCAGGCCGATGGGTGGAGGGTGCGCGTGCACTCCGGCTGAAGTTACTTGCTCGACTTCATGGCCGTCGCGGTAGGTAACCGCGATGGCGGATTTGCCGGTGATGTGGAGGGGCTCGTAGTCAGTGTACTGACCGAATACTCCGTGAGTGGATTTCCAATCAGGCTGGACGAGTGGTTGCGGCGGGGTGTCTTCGAAGTGAGTGGTTGCCCGGGTCGCCATAAGGTTGGGCAAGTTAGCGATGGTCTTGCCGATGTAATCGATGGTGAGCAATAACATCCGGCGCTGCTCGTCGCGATCCGGGGGAGCGTCGTTGGGAATTTCGGCTGGCGGGAGAGAGAGAAAGGACGAGGCGTCCGCGAGGGCGATAAGAGCCTCGCGGGTGCGCGGCCCAGGGTTATCCGCCTGCCAGTGTGAGAGGCGGGCGGAGGTGGCGCGTTCGGTGAGTCGCAGATTGGCCAGTTCCCGGGCGATTTTCGAATCGGACTTTCCGTGGTCCGCGGTCAGAAGTTGGTCGAGCTGTGCGATGGTAACCGGCATGGCGGCGAATGCGGGTGTTGTGATTCCGAGGACAATCAGGGAGAGGAGAGCAAGTGGACGCATGGCGAGCCGCCTGGCGAATTGTTGGGCTATTATAGGCGGTTTCTCCTAAGGGATTGGTCCCGCTTGACCCCGTCCGGGCGGGCCTACTTAGCATCGAGTGGGACTAACGTTCGGATGGCAGGGTAGTTTGGTTCTTGCTGTGGCTGGCCCGTTGCTCGGGTTTGGCTTTTGGCTGGACTGAGGGGGCTCAGCGTTTTCATACGCTGCAAAGGTCGCTCCTGCAAACCAAATTAAGTATTGCCGCAACTCGGGTTAGGGAATAACATCGGGCGCAACAAAATTTCCATGCCGTTCATCGCCCGAAGCGCCGGTCTTTTGCCAAACGAGGCGTTGTTCGGCTTTTGATCCTGCCGAGGCCATGATGGTTCTTACGCGTCGTGTTTCCTGTTTTATCGCGTTCCCCCTGTTGTTAGCAGCTTGTGCGTGCGCAACCCTGAGGGCGCAGAGCCCGCAGAAACCAGCGCCAGTGAACCGCATCACAGAAGCGGTCGATGAGGCGAAGCTGGTCACGTTGCGCGGCAATGTGCATCCGCTGGCGGTGGCGAGGTTCGATCGGGGGGCTGCGCCGGCATCGATGGCGACCGGGCGCATCGCGCTGGTATTGCAGAGGAGTGGGGCGCAGCAGCAGGCGCTGACACAGTATCTGGCGGACGTGCAGAATCCTGGGTCGCCGTCGTATCACAAATGGCTGACGCCGGCCGAGTATGGGGCGGCGTACGGCATTTCGGATTCCGATCTGGCGACGGTGGAAGGCTGGCTGCAGACGCAGGGATTCAAGGTCGAGAATGTGCCAGCGGCTCGGAATGTGATTCAGTTCTCCGGCACTACGGGGCAGGTGGATGCTGCCTTTCACACCTCGATTCACAGGTATTTGGCGGGGGGCGAGAGCCACTATGCGAATGTGGGCGATCCGGAGATCCCTGCGGCGTTGGCTCCGGTGGTCGGGGGAGTTACGCCGCTGAACGATTTTCGTCCGAAGTCGCACGTGGTGATGGGGGACAGCGCGCGCTACGACGCGGCGGCCCACGCTTTGCA
Organism: uncultured Acidobacterium sp.; assembly: GCA_964610635.1. GTDB lineage: Bacteria > Acidobacteriota > Terriglobia > Terriglobales > Acidobacteriaceae > Palsa-343. Next base: position 4,270 of record CAZSWI010000122.1, on the reverse strand, counting down.
GCCGGACCTGACGCTCTTCAACGGAAGTACGCCTCTTCTGTTTGTGGATCCCGCCGATGCGGCGACGATTTATGACACGCCGAACACGAACCTGAATGCGAACTTCCCCAGCGGGACGACGTACGACGGGACGGGAGTGAGTATCGGCGTTGTTGGAGTTTCGGATCTGACGATTGCCGATGTGCAAAATTACCGGTTGGCATTTTTGGGCGAGAGCAGTTCCACGGTGAACCTGCCGACGGTGGTGGTTGACGGCGATGATCCTGGTTTGAACGGGGCGGGGGTGGAGGCGCTGCTGGACAACGAGGTTTCGGGAGGGCTTGCGCCGAAGGCGAAGGTTTACTTCTACACGTCGGCGGATACCGATCTGACTTCGGGGCTCAACAATGCGATTCTGCGCGCGATTGACGACAATGCAGTGAGCATTTTGAGCATGAGCTTTGGGGAGTGCGAAGCGGATCTGGGGACGAGCGGCAACGCGTTCTTACTCGAGGAGGCGCAACAGGCTGCGGCACAGGGAATCAGCCTGGTAGTGTCATCGGGTGATGGCGGCTCAGCAGGGTGCGACGACTTCGACACGGAGACGCAGGCGCAATACGGGCTGGCGGTGAGCGGGATGGCGTCGACGCCGTGGACGATCGCGGTGGGAGGGACGGATTTCGATGCGCTGCCCGGGGCCTTCTCGACATATGCGAACGCTGTGTCGAATGGGACGTCGCCGTATTACCGGACTGCGCTGAAGTACATTCCGGAGAATCCGTGGAACGACTCGACGACGGTGAACACGGCGATCGCCAACAATGTTCGGTATGTGAACGGGCAGGGAGAAACGAATATTGTTGCGGGCAGCGGGGGCGCGAGCACGGTTTACAGCAAGCCGTCGTTTCAGAGTTCGCTGACACCGGCCGATGGGGCACGGGACGTACCGGATGTTTCACTGTTCGCCTCGAATGGATTTGAGCAGGCGGTTTGGGTGCTTTGTTCGGACAGCGTAACCGATGGGGTTATAGGTGAGACGTTCACGGACTGCCAGACCTCGGGCGGACAGTTGGAGAATGGGACGACGGTGAGCGGAGTTGGAGGAACGTCGGCATCGGCGCCGGCATTTGCCGGCATGCTGGCGCTGGTTGAGCAGGCCCAGGGCGGGGCGCGCCTGGGGCAGGCGAATACGGTGCTGTATCAGCTGGCCAAGTCGAAGTATGCGACGGTGTTTCACGACGTGACGGTAGGGGATAACTCGGTACCGTGCGCGAGCGGCTCGCCTGACTGCGGGACCAATGGCTTTATGACGGGTTATAACGCGGGGACGGGGTACGACCTGGCGACGGGGCTGGG
>CAZSWI010000122.1:0-2835 GCA_964610635.1 uncultured Acidobacterium sp. | reverse complement strand
ACGCCGATTAGTGTGACGATTTCGCCGGAGGCGAGCACGACTACGCTGACGGTGAATGCCTATAACGGCCTGACGGGAACCGGAATTTCGGGGCTGACGAACATTCCTTATGGTTCGTTTGTATTCGCAGATGCCGAGATCACGGGAATGGCGGAGGGATCGAAGACGGAGGGGGTTGCGACTGGCAGCGTGAGCTTCAGCGATGGAGGCTCGACTTTAGGTACGGGGAATGTGAGCGGGGATGGGAACCTGGCTTCGTGGCCTCCGCAGAGTCCTCCGTATTACGTGTTCCCGGTTGGATCGCACAGCGTCACGGCGAAGTATTCGGGGGATGCGAGCTTTACCGCGAGCACGAGCTCGGCGGGGGCGTTCACGGTAGTGAAAGCCGGCACGGCAATGACTGCAACAGCCCCCGTCAATACGGTGAACTACGTTCTTTCCTATACGTCGGCCAACGTGACAATCACGACGCCTTACAATCTGGGCGTTGCGCCGACAGGCACGGTAACGATGACGGCGAACGGAAACACGGTGGGAACAGTCACCGGCTTGACCTCCTCGATCCAGGGAACTTCGCTGGCGAGCCTCGACTGGGTTCTGAGCGGAACGGGGGAGATCAATGGCATGCTACTGGCGCCGGGCAGCAATACTGTTACGTTGACCTACAGCGGTGACGGTAATTATGCGAGCACGACGACGACAGTGAACATCACCAGCAGCATCGGGTTGGGTAGTTTCACGCTAACCAACAGCGGCAATTTGACTCTGGTGGCTGGGCAGGCAGGGGATGAGACGGTCACCGCGACGCCGGCGGGCGGCTTCTACAGCACGGTCAGTTTTGTTTGCACATCAACCGGACCCATTACATGCAACTCCGTGCCTGTTGTTTTGAACGGTTCTCCTGTGAACTGGACTTTGCTTATCGGCACGGCTGCTGGCGCAAGTCCGGGAACGTACGCGGTAACCGTGACTGGGACCGATTACACAGGAAAGATTATGGCTTCCACCACGTTCAACATCACGCTAACGAGCTTGCCCGCCAATGCCGGGATCAGCATCACGAACAGCGGACCTGTGAGCCTGTACGCCGGCACGATGAACGTGGTCGAATTTGTCACTGTGACTCCGACGAATGGATATGTGGGAACGGTCAAGCTGACGTGCGCGGTGGCGACAAATCTGACCAATCCGACAAGCTTGCCGACCTGCACGTCGGGACCGCCGGTCAGCATCACGTCGACGACGGCCATGCCGGGCACGGTGAGCATCAGCACGACCTCGACGACGACGCCAGGCGCGTACACGGTGACGGTGACGGCGACGGATTCTCTGAATGGGACGATCACCGCCAGCACGCCGATTGCCCTGACGGTTAGTGCGGTGCCTGCGATCACACTGACCAACAGCGGGCCAGTGACCATGGCTGCGGGTGCGACCAACCAGGCCGTTACCGTGACGGTGACGCCGGGCAACGGGTACATAGGGACGGTGGGTCTGGGGTGCGCGGTGACCACGAATCTGGCGAATCCAACCAGCCCGCCGACCTGCACGCCGGGAGCGCCGGTCATTATCACCTCGGCATCGGCTGGAACGAGCACGGTGAGCATCGGCACGACGTCGACCACCACAGGCGGCGCGTACACCGTGACGGTGACAGGAGCGGACATAGGGAACCCGTCTATTACGGGGAGCACGCAGATTGCGGTGACGGTATCTGCGCTTCCGTCGATTGCGCTGACCAACAGCGGCGGTATCACGGTGAGCCCTGGGGCGACGACGGGCAATACGTCGACTATCAGCGTTAGTCCGGCGAACGGCTTCACGGGTGCGGTGAATTTGAGTTGTGGGCTGACCAGTTCGCCTTCCGGGGCTTCGGATTTGCCGACTTGTTCGGTGCCGGGTTCGGTGACGATTAGCGGGACGACGGCGGCGACTGCGACGCTGACGGTGAATACTACGGCCGCGACGAGTGGGGCGCTGGAAATACCGCTGAGGAAGTTCTTTGTGGCTGGTGGTGGAGGGGTGCTGGGGCTGTTGCTGTTCTTTGGGATTCCGGCGCGGCGGCGTGGGTGGCGGGCGTTGTTCAGCTTCCTGATGGTGATGCTGATTACGGGAGCGATGGGCTGCGGCGGAGGCGGGGGTGGTGGCGGAGGGGGCGGAGGCAATTCGGGAACCACCGCGGGTGCCTACACCGTGACGGTGAACGGGGCAGACGCGGCTACGGGGAAGATTACTTCGTCGGTGGCGGTGACGTTGACGGTTAACTGAGGAAGATAACCACGGGTCCTTCGACTTGCGACAGAATTGATTGTTGCGCCCCAAAATCGCGGCGCAACGAAATTCGGATGCTTCGCTCTGGATGACATTCGTGGTGGAGACGGGTTGGGGAGTGCGAGCTCACTCAAGCCCAACATCGGGCTTGAATGGGCCACCACCCCGCCCGTCCGACCTATTGACGCAACTTCCGGTTTGGGGGAGCGTTTGTAGAAGGGACGGTGGTTGGGGGGGTGGATTTGCCTGTCAGTCGCCTCTGCGGTAATCAGATTCGGGGTCAATCGATGAGCAACAACGCGTGGGATGAGTCGGTGCATGGGCCGGTGGTGGAGATGGGTGTGGCACCGGGGATGACGCGGGTGGTCTTGCCCCTGAGTGGTTCTGTAACCAGGCGGGCGTTTATGCGGGGCGGGGCGATGGCTGTCGTTGGGACGGCGGCGATCCCGACTTTTCTGACACGGAGTGTGATGGCTCAGGCCAATGCTGCCCAGGCGCAAGGGAAGAAGCTGGTGGTGATCTTCCAGCGCGGCGCGGCGGATGGGCTGAATGTGGTGGTCCCTT
>CAZSWI010000121.1:0-10198 GCA_964610635.1 uncultured Acidobacterium sp. | reverse complement strand
AGCACGTCGATCGGAATCGGAATGGACGCCGAATCGATGAACGATCCCAGCAGCACGCCCCACGGTCCCAGCGGGACGAGGAAGTGTTGCGTCCATCCGCTGATTTTTGCGAAGAGCGATTTCAGGCGCGTTCGACCTTTCGCTGGATCGTGGTCCCGTGTCCCATTTTTGGTTTGAACTCGTGGGAGGATTCGCCAGGCGGCCCATGTTCGGTCTTTCCCTCAAGCAGATCGAGCGCGTGTGCCAGGACGGGCAGAGCCGCTCGCAGCGAACTGACTGCCCCCGATGGACTTCCCGGCAGGTTCAGAATCAACGATTCGCCCAGGGTTCCGCAGAGGGCACGGCTCAAACTCGCCAGCGGCGTCTCGCGCCGCCCCTCCGCCCGCATCAGCTCCGCTACGCCTTCGATCAACCGCTCGCACACCGCCCTCGTCGCTTCCGGCGTCACATCGCGCTTGCCGATGCCGGTGCCGCCGGTGGTCACGATCAGCCTCGCCGGCCCAGCCGCTCGCCGTATTGCGTCTTCGATGGTTCCTTGTTCGTCTGGAACCGTAATGCGGAGAACCGTCTCGAAGCCGCTTGCGTCCAACTCACGGGCGACGGCGGGGCCGGAGAGATCCTGCCTCAGACCTCGCGAGCAGGCGTCGCTTACTGTGATAACCGCTGCCGTGCGCAGCGGTGACTGATAGGGCAGGTTGGTCACGATTTCGATTGTACAAACAGCGGTAAGTGTCTCGATTTGATGAGAAAATGGAGGTTAAGTCTCCGTGGCGTTCCAGCTTTGATCCTGCAGCGAGGTCAGCAAGGCCTCCGCGGGAGACAGTTGGAGCCGCGAGAAGTCACCCAGGAATGCCGAATCGCTTAAACCTGACTGACGCGCCGCCCGACGCGCCAAAAGCCGAAGCCGACCAGCCGCAGGCCGAACGGAATGCCCACGCGTTCCCCCGCTCTGTCGGTCCACTCGGGCTCAGCGTCGAAGAACCGCTTCCGGAATCGCTCCCAGCCGCCCCCCGGTCAACGCCCTCGTCCAATGGCTCTGGCTCCGCGCCCGCCTTCCGTCTGAACAAATACGCGGGACTCGACCACACCGACCTGCTGCACATCATCGAAGAAATCGAGGACAAACGCTCCTGGGTCAGCCTGCGCGAGAAGCTGTGGATCGCCCTCATCATCCACATGCTCGTCGCCTGGTATCTGCTTTATGGACCCAAGTACATTTACCACGTCCGCGTTGTCGATCCCTCCGTCATCATGAAGCAGCGCCAGAAGGACCTGACGTTCCTCGATCTGCCTCCGGACGCTCTGAAGAAAATCAAGCCCAAGCCCACGACTGTGCTTTCGGACAAGGATCGCGTGGCGCAGACGACGCATCCCACGCTCGACCGGAAAACGCTCGCGGAACTCGAGGCCATGCGCCGCGCGGGCCCGCCCGCCCCTGCACCAGCTCCGCAGCCTGCCGAGCAGCCGCAGGCCCCGGCCGCGCCTGCGCCGCAGCAACAGGCACAACAGCAGACGCCAACCCCGCCCGCTCAACCGCTGCCTATGAACAATCAGGCCAGGCTGGAGGCGCCGCCGCAAGCGCCCCAGCCGAACTTCCAGGCCAGTACCGGCAATCCGAATGAGCAGCTCGAACAGGCCATGAAACAGGCCATGCAGGGCAAAGGACAGTACGGCGGTGACAGCGGCGCCGGCCTCCCTTCGCAGCATCCTGGCATGAACGGTGCGGTCGATATCCTGAGCGACACGATGGGTTGGGACTACGGACCCTACGTGCAGCGCGTGGTGTGGGACACGGAGCGGGCGTGGTGGCCCATCATTCCCGAATCCGCTCGCCCCCCTCTCGACAAGCAGGGCAAGACTTTCATCCGCTTCCGCATCCAGCGCGATGGCAGCGTCACCGACATGCATCTCGAAGGACCCTCCGGCGATGTCGCGCTCGACCGCGCCGCCTGGGCCGGCATCACCGGCGCAGCTCCATTCCCGCCTATTCCCACGGAATTCAAAGGGCCGTTCCTCGAACTGCGCTTCTACTTCCTCTACAACATTCGCCCCGGAGAGGAATAGCCCGTGGGCAGGATGACCGCGCCTGAACGGCTGCGGCGCCTGCAGGTCATCGGCATCCTTCTGGTGGTGGCGGTTATTCTCGCGTTCACCCTTTATCGGGCCAACTGGCGCGAGATCTTTCCGCCCGGGTGGTGGCGCTGGTAAGAAAACCTCTTGCAGTCGGATACACATAGAATTACGATCTATACACATCGGAGTTTTCCGTATGCGCACCAATATCGACATCGACGACAAGCTCATGGCTCAGGCTATGCGAGCCAGCGGCGCGCCCACCAAGAGGGCGGTCGTGGAGGAGGCGTTACGCTTGCTGGTCCAGACCCGCGCGCAGGTTTCCATTCGTAAGCTTTTCGGAACGGTGAAGTGGGAGGGCGATCTTCAGAAATCCCGTCAGGGACGGTTTCTCAGGTAGAGCCGACGAATGGTCATCGTCGACACCACCGTTTGGATCGACTTTTTCGGCGGGATTGTCAACAGCCAAACATCATGGGTGCGCAGCGAGGCGGGGCTCACCGCCATCGGTCTCACTGACCTGAATTTGTGCGAGGTGCTCCAGGGAATCCGCGATGAACCGACGCTCGCGAACGTCAGGCACGTATTCATGAACTTCGAAATCTTCGACGCTGGAGGGCTCACCATTGCGCTCGAGGCAGCGCGAAACTATCGATTCCTGCGCCAACGAGGATACACAGTCAGGACCACCATCGATTGCCTGATCGCAACGTTCTGTATTGAATCCGGGCACGAACTGCTGCACCGCGATCGCGATTTCGATCCTTTCGAAAAGCATCTGGGACTTCGGGTGGTGCGTCCTGGCTGAAGAATTCGCCCGCAAGCCCCGGGGTGTCTCTCATCCTCGCGCCTGCGATCCTCATAGTGAGAGGTGCGAGTACCATGAACACAATCGCCATGCTCACCGATGACCAGGCCTGGGCCGCGGTTCTGGCCCGCGATCCGGCAGCCGACAGGGAACTGGTCTATGCCGTCACCACCACCGGCGTCTTCTGCCGGCCCACCTGCCCCAGCCGCCGTCCCGCGCGTGGCAACGTCGTTTTTTTTCCCGATCCAGCCACGGCAGTCAGCGCTGGATTCCGCCCCTGCCGCCGCTGCCGTCCGCAGCAACGTCACGTTGACGCGAAACTCGTCGAAGCCATCTCCGCCGGCCTGAAGCGCGATCGCCAGGTCACCCTTAACGAGCTCTCGCGACTCACTGGCCGCAGCCCTTTCACCATCGAGCGCACCTTCAAGCGCGTGCTCGGCGTCACCCCCGCGCAATACCAGCGCCAGACGCGGGCCGAATCCTTTCGCCACGAGCTGTCCAACGGCTCGGCGCGCGTGACCGACGCCATTTACGACGCGGGCTACTCTGGTCCTGGCCGCGCTTATGAGAACACACAGCTCGGCATGGCGCCCGGCGAATACCGCGCCGGCGGTCCGAGCGCCCGGATCGGCTATTCCATCGGCGACTGCCCTTTGGGCAGGCTGCTCATCGCTGCCACGCCGCGCGGTCTGTGCGCCGTGATCCTGGGGGACGACGATCGCCAGCTCGCGCGCCAGCTGCGCACGCAGTTTCCTGCCGCTGAGGTGCATCCTGAACCCAGGCTCGATTCCGCGCTGGCCCAGGTTCTCTCCCAGTTCACACAGCATCCCGCCGAGCTCGATCTGCCGTTCGACCTCCGCGCTACAGCTTTCCAGATGCGGGTCTGGGAGGCGCTCCGCCGCATTCCCCGCGGCGAAACCCGCAGCTATGCGCAGCTCGCCCGGTCGCTCGGCCAACCAACCGCCGTGCGCGCCGTCGCCCGCGCCTGCGCCTCGAATCCGGTCGCCGTGGTGGTCCCCTGCCATCGCGTCATCGGCAGCAACGGCAAGCTCACCGGCTATCGCTGGGGAGTCGAACGCAAGCAGAAGCTGCTGGATATCGAGTCGGCACAAAATCATTCCACCAAAACAAAATCCCACGCAGAAAAACCGCAGTAACTCCCCTCTACCTTAGAGGGAGTTGTTTCTCCCTTCCGCTCTGCTATTGTTTCGCTGCACAGGACTCGAAAGGGGACGTGTGGCAGCGACAGCGGTGGCCGGAAACATCTCGAGCTCGCCCAACGAGACAAATATCTCTCTGGCCGAGATCCTCTCTGCGCTTTCCTTCGCGCTCGACCTGACCGAGGGCGCGGTGCCCGGGCACGCCCTCCGCAGTTGCGTCCTCGGCATGCGTTTGGCCCAGGAGATTAGCCTTCCGCCCGACCGCACGGCGAGCCTTTACTATGCCCTGCTTCTGAAAGACGTGGGCTGCAGCAGCAATGCGGCGCGACTTTGCCAGATCATCGGCGGCGGCGACGAGCGCCAGGTCAAAGCCGGTGTCAAGCTTGAGGACTGGACTCGTCCCAGCCGCCCCAAAGCTTCGACGTTGCGATTGCTGTGGAGCACCGTACTTCCTGAAGCGGGTCCGCTCCATCGCGTGGCCGGGATCGTGCGCATCGGCCTCACCCAGCACCGCAACAACGAGGAAGTTATCCAGCTCCGCTGCGATCGGGGCGCGCACATCCTGCGGAAACTCGGCCTCGGCGACATTGCGGCCGAAGCCGTGCGCGGGCTCGACGAGCATTGGGACGGCAGCGGCTACCCGGAACGGCGCATCGGCCACGCGATTCCTCTTGAATCCCGCATTCTGGCCGTCGCGCAGCACCTCGATGTCTTCGCGTCCGAACAGGGCACCGAGAGCGCCATGCGGGCGCTGCGCGATCGTTCTCGACGCTGGTTCGATCCTGAACTGGTCACCCTGGCGGAGCATCTGCATGGCTCGGGTCTCCTGTGGAGTCAGGCCCTTTCCGATACAGCCGAAGCCGAAACCCGAAGCGCAGCCCTCGATCTTGCCCCCGAGCAGGTCCATCGCCTGGAGGCAGCGGACATCGACCTCATCTGCGAGGCCTTCGCCGATGTCGTTGACGCCAAATCGTCCTTCACCTACCGGCACTCCCTGGGGGTCACCGGAGCGGCGATGCGCATCGCCGCCGCACTGGGGCTCAGTCACGAGCGCATCCGGCTGGTGAATCGGGCGGCGCTGCTGCATGACATCGGCAAGCTGCGCGTGCCCAATTCGATCCTCGACAAGCCGGGTAAGCTTGACGCCACAGAGTGGCAGGTGGTCCAGGAGCACCCGCGCCTGACCCGTGAGATACTCTCGCGCATTGGCCCGTTTCGCGAACTGGCGGCCATCGCCGGCGCGCACCACGAGCGATTGGACGGGGCCGGCTACCCGGATCGCCTGACCGCTCAACTGCTGCCCATCGAAGCGCGCATCATCGCCGCCGCCGACGTCTACGGCGCCCTGACCGAAGATCGGCCCTATCGAGCCGGAATGTCGCACGAGCAGGCGCTGGAGATCATGTTCCGCGACATTCCTTACAAGCTCGATGCGGATTGCTGCGAAGCGCTGAAGTTCGCCCACTGATTCGCTGGGGCGTCCTGCCGCAGAGAGCCGCGCCGCACAGCCGCCCGACCAGTCTCAACCGCCTCAGACGCTGTCATCCTTTCTGGGTGCCGCGCAGCGGCATGTCCGACTGCGGTTGCTTTCCCTCTGTACGAGCGCATTGAATGTTATTTCCGGTCTGCCAGCGACTCACTCACAAAGCCCCGAGCTGTTATCCATCATCACGGAGCATTTCCCAGTGCCGCGCCAGCGGCACGACGGTAAAAGCCACGGGCTTGGAGCCCGTGGGAAAAGGCTCCACGAAGAAGAGGGCCTTCAGGCCCGGGCAATCCACTGCGCCCAAACTTCCGGAAAGCCGGTTAACCGCACAGAATCCCCTACTCGCTACTCCCTACCGGCTACCGGCAGCCGTCTTCAGTTCAGATCGTCGCCCATCACCACCGTCACCGGGGGATGAGTCGTCAGCTGCGCGTCCATGATGAGCGCGGTCCGCACCTGGCCTGCGACGAACGCGATCGGAGTGCTCGTGAAAGGCGTGGTGATCACCCCGGTGGGCGTCACCACGATGCTGTAGGTGCCCGCCATCGCGTTCACATAGGCCTCGATCGATTGCGGAGTCACGTCGGTCAGCAGCGGCTTTGAGTCGGCGAGGGTGCCGGAGGAAGGCACCAGGTAAATGTCCACTGCGCCCGCATGAATCGCCTGCTGAAGAAAGCGAATCGAGAAATATCCCGCCGGAGGGACGATCGCCTGGTCGGTGAGCACCGTCGCGGTATAGGTCGCACCCGAATCGGTGATAAAAACGGAGTGCTGTTGGGAGACCAGAAAGTTCCCCTGCGCCGATGCAGTCGCGGTCGTGGTCCCCGTCGGATAAACATACGCCGTAGTCTCTTCCGGCGGCAGGAATGCATAGTTGGTGATGGTCGCCGCGCCGACATTGGTCGCGATGGCAGTGGCGCCCACTTTCACATCGACCGCTGGCGCGTTATACGAGGCGTCGATCACCCGCACCAGCGTCTGCGACGGAGCCATATTTTCGATCGTCTGGCATCCACTCAGCACGGCGGCAGAAACGGGCAGCAAGGCAACCAGCGCCGTTGCTCCGATGCGCATCCAGAGCCGCTTTCGAATGAATCCAGCCATACTCGAAATTCGAAGAAGTCCGCCGAAATGAAGCTCAATTCTCATCTTACGCGGGGCCAACAGAGGCCGCGCAGGGAATTAGTATGATGGTTTGTGGCACAAATGGGTCAGAAATGGAGTCAATCGGAGCGAACTTGTGTTGACGAAAGTACCCGGAGGTAAACGGAAGAGAAAATCCTGAACCCGCCGCCTCCTCTCTGCGTATACTGCCTCTGCCATGTTCTCTACCGGAAAAGTTGCCTTACCTCTCGTCCTCGCCCTCGCCGCATCCGGGCTCGCCCAAACCGCACCCGGTTCGGCTCCGCAGACCGCACCGGCGCAGGCCGCACCCGCACCTGTTCCTCCACCCGCCGCTCCAGCCGCGCCCAAAGTCGAAGACCAGGATAGCTTCACGGTGGTCGGCGTGACCGTACGCACCAACAATGCGAAGGAAGCCGGCGGCCAGGGAGCGATTCCTGGGTTATGGCAGAACGCCATCCAGAACGGCACCCTCGATCAGATCCCCAACAAGGTGAGCGATGGCTTTGTCGTCGTTTACAGCGACTACGCCAGCGATAACACCGGCGACTACAACTACACCCTCGGCTATCGCGTCACTTCGGCCGATAAGGTTCCCGACGGCATGGTCGCAAGGACCGTTCGCGCCGGCAAGTACGCCAGCTTCACATCGGAGACCGGAGCTCCCCAGGAAGTGATCCCGGCTCTCTGGCAACGGATCGCACAAATGACGCCGCCGCAGTTAGGTGGTGCTCGTGCTTACCAGACCGACTTCGAGACCTATGGCGCCATCACAGACTGGGGCAACATGCAGATGACCGCCCACATTGGGTTGAAGTAAAGCTCAAAACCTCGCGTCCTGCAGAGGGGCGATCATCCTGAGCGATGCTCCTCCCTGGCACGACTCCTCTCCTCCGCCAGCTACGGCTTCTTCTTCTTTCCTGTTGCCTGTTCCCTGTTGCCTGTCGCCTGCTTTTCGACCGGCGGCAAATCGTATACCTCAATCGCGCCGTTACGCAGGATCGCGAACCTCTGCCCATCCGGCGAAAGCGCCACATTCTGCCCAGCGGTCAACACCGGCGACGCATCCTTCACCAGCACCAGCTTCCCGCTCTCCGTGTCGTAAACGCCGGCAATCTGACCGTTGATGTCCTCCGGATACAGCGCGTCGAACGTGCTGATCGGCCGGCTCACCGCTACTGACTCATACGCGAACCGGCTGCCGTTCTCCGCCGTGGCAAACCACCCCCACACGTAGCGGCTCTGCCAGCGGTCCCGCCACAGCTCCGCGCCGTCCATCGAAAACGCCGCGACCGGCCGATCGTCCCCCTCCAGAGTGCAACCCACCATCAGCGCTACCTTTTCGCTTACCGGTTCAAGCGACGGCTGGCAGGCGGACTTGATCTCACCCACGATTTTCGGATCGCCGTGAAAGGGCACATCGCGCATCACCCAGGAAGTCTGCTGCTTTCCCTCCATCGTGTCCAGAAGCCCTTCCCCGATCAGCGGCAGAGTCGAAGCGCTCTGTCCATCCGACTCCGCGATCGGCGTCTTCGATCCCAGCGGCAGGATCATCACCTTGATCGGCTGCCCCACTCTCGGAGACTGCGGCTCAGCCGCCTCCGAATGCAGCTTGATCGGATAGTTCGTTTCCACCACCAGCATCTTGCGATCCGGCGATACCTGAACCACTCTGAGGTCTGTGTTGAACGTCAGATAGGGTTCGAGCGCCAGAGTCTCGTCCGTCACGAACAGCGAATCCCTCACCCGCACCAGAAACTTCCCGTCTTTATACGGCCACAGATACTGGGAGCGATCGTGCATCCGCCACTCCGCCTGCCGCTCCGCTTTCCCCGTCCCCACATCCAGCACCACCGCCCGAATCTGCTGGTCGTCGTCGTCAGCAGGATCGCCAGGCACTCTCTGCAGCAGCCCGCTCACGTGGAACGTAAACAACAAATGGTCGTCGTCGAAGAAACCCAACGCCGCTGAAGACAGCTTATAGGTCAGATAAAACGCTCCCGGCGGTCGATATCCCAGCGGAGCAACTGGAATCCGCACCGCCGGTTCGATCGGCGGAGCTGCCGGCGGCGTCCGTTCCCCACCCAACCCCAGCGCCCACAAGACAGCCACGACCGCGACCAGTCCCGCCGGATTTTTGCCGATCCCTGCCCGAGCCATGAGGTTCCGCTTCCATTCTTCGCGCCTTGTGGCCCACAGAGCAAATCCGCGATGCAAAGACGCCGCAACTTCTGTCGTCCAGGCCAACTGATTTGACGCCGCCCCACAATGTGCGTATAAAACGGTGTCTGAAGCTTGCAATGAAGATGCTATGCGTCACTATTGCGTCTTCGAGGCAAGATTGCCTATGGCCCGCATGCAGGAAGTTCCCCCATCGTCCTCGCCTCGCCGCTCGCCCCGCACGCCTGCCGCGAAGGCCAGTTCTCCTTCGGGCGAAAGCCCGCGCCTTCTTCAGGACTATCAGAGCGCCATTCAGCTGATGCAGCAGGGCAAGTTTGAGAAGGCGCGCGTCCTGTTCGAGAAGCTCTCCCGCGAGGCGCCGCCGGAAATCCTCGAGCGCTCCCGCGTCTACCTCACCGTCTGCGAGCGCAACTGCGCCGACTCCTCCCTCACCTTCAATACCTCCGAGGAGCAGTACGACTATGCCGTCTCCCTGCTCAACACCGGCTCCTACGAGGAGGCGCGCGACCAGTTCGATTCGATCCTCACCTCGTCTCCGGAGGCCGATTTTGCCCATTACGGCATGGCCCTGCTCAGCAGCATGACCGGTCAGGCGGAGGACGCCCTCGACCATCTCTCCCGCGCCATCCAGCTCAATCCAGCGAACCGGATCCAGGCGCGCAGCGACCCGGATTTTATCGATATGGCCGACGACCCCCGCTTCACCGAGCTCCTCTACCCGGAAATGGGCTGACCTCGTCTCGCGGAGGCGCGCGCCGGTGGTTGAGCGAAGCTCTGATAAAGCCGCTGACTTGAATGGGTGCGCGGCCCTTGAAGCTTGCAGAGAACCCAACCCACAAAAGCCCACCCCTCCAAAAACCCAGCGAAGGCCAGGTTCACCCCACAGCAAGCAACAAACTCCCTGCGACCTCGAAGCCTTAGCCAGAGCTCCCCCGGACCCCTGGGTTAGACTCATAGCTGGAAGCGCATTCCCAATTTGGTAACCTCTAAAACCGCGAACTCCATCCCTCCCGCGGGCCTGCGAGTCGTCGCCATTGGTGGCGGAACCGGCCTCTCAACCCTCCTGCGCGGCCTCAAGCAGCGAGTCTCACACGCCTCGGCTCTGCGCGCCGGCCCACCCGCGCCGCCCCTCATCGCCGACCTCGCCGCGGTCGTCACCGTCACCGACGACGGCGGCTCCAGCGGCCGTCTCCGCCGCGACTTCAACATGCTCCCCCCCGGCGACCTGCGCAACTGCATGGTCGCGCTCTCTGAAGACGAGCGCCTCATCTCCCGCCTCTTCCGTCACCGCTTCCGCAACGCCGGCGAACTCGGCGGCCACAACTTCGGCAACCTCTTCATCGCCGCCCTCACCGAGATGACCGGCGA